>JAIOPD010000113.1 GCA_021414115.1 Planctomycetia bacterium | reverse complement strand
ACTCGAACCTCGAACCGTAAAACCTCGCATGGTGGCGTATCCTTTCGGCCCGTCGTGGGCTGCTGTTGGTGAACAAGTCACAGCAGGATACGCCGCCTTTTTCTTTTCCCTCTACGGAACACGACTTTCGGTTATAGCTCGTCCTCACTGTCGGGAAATAACAAGTGAAAACCGAAATGAAAAGCGATCAGGCTGAATTCAGTGGACTCTGATCTGCAGCCGGACGACCGTGGCGGCCCAAAGCGGTGGCGATGGCTTTAGCGGGCACGGCATGGCGTTGAAGGAGCGAGGCAATGAGTGGTGATTTACCGTCGGATGGCGATGACGGCGAACCGAGAGGAAGTGGCTTCGGAAAGTACGAGCCGATGGAGCCGCTTCTGCTCACGGCTGAGGTCGCTGCTGACCTGCTCTGCATTAGCGAGAGCACGCTGTGGTGGCTTGTGAAAAGAGACCGTATCCGTTGCGTAGAGATCATTGCCCGTGGGTTTCGTCGTCCAATCCGGAGGTTCCGCCTTTCGGACCTGCAGGCATTTGTCGATGGATCGCTTCGCTAGTGCGTTATCTCGTCTGGGTGGGGGCGCTGTCACAGCCACCGACGTCTGCCTGCAGCACGCTCACAGTGTGTCTCGCTACAGATAGCTGTAATTGCTGCAGCGTTAGCGTGGCAGTAAGGGATTTGGCCGGATGCCCTTAGGGAAGGCCGCCGATGCTTTTCCGGCGACTTGGCTTGGCTGAGGATGTGGCTGCCGCCACACATGCCGGTGGTGTGCAGTGGAGAGCCCAACCGTTATCGCTGGGCTACTAGATCTATCCGGGCAAGTCTTACTGCTAACCCGACTCTAGACGCACGGAAGTCCACTTCGTGTGTTTGTGCCGAGGTCGGCGGCTGTGGGCAGTCTCGGATACACATATGCGAAGTCGCGTTCAACGCGGACGCGAGTGACGTAGGCTTATGGGGAGGAAATCGCAATGCACTTAACGCAACTTGAATACGAGCGGCCAATCAGTCTCAAGGACGCCTGCAAATATCTCGGCGATGTCACGGGGAAACGGCCGGCTCTGGCGACCGTTTGGCGGTGGTGTGCAAAGGGCTGTCGGGGTGTGCGGCTCGAAAGCGTCTGCATCGGTGGGCGACGGTACGTCACGATCCCGGCCATCGAACGCTTCATCAACCGGTCGAATCAGCCAGCCGAACCGCCTGCTCCCCGTGCGGAGACGTTGTCCAAGACGGAGGCGGCCTACCGAGCCATGCGGAAGGCACAAATCGACGCGGCCATAAAGCGGCTGGACGAGATGCTGGGACCGAAGCGACGGAAGCCCATGCCCCGGTAGCCTGTGCACCGCGGTAGCCGGCGGTCGGGGCCAACGGCCACAGAGCGGGCGGACGGACGCCCGGGGGTTTTCTGGGACCAGCTGCTCAGGGGCCGTCGACTGCCCCGCAGCCGGCGGCTATATTGGTCCCCAAGTCCGCGGCGGCAGGATGCACGAGGCCGCGGTCGTCACCCCTGTTAGATCAGGGCTCAAGTCGGGAAAAGTTGCGAAAATCTGTTAGATCGGCGTTAGATCAGGCGAGTCGCGACCCTCGGTTCGAGTTCCTTAAGTCCAACAGAATCAGTGACTTGTGGAGGGTAAGCGAATGGCTAGCGGCCACACTGGAAATGTGGTGCTCCGAAAGGAGTTGTGGGTTCGAGTCCCATGCCCTCCGCTTTGAGTTTGGTTCAGCCGCCACGCAGGCAGGGGCATGCCGGCGGCAGCACCATCCGCACGCAGTTCGGGTCCGCCGAGAAGCGAAAGCGGGTGCCGCTGGTCGGCTCACCGTCGAGATTCAGCGGGATCGCGTCCGGAGCAGCGACCTCCACCCACGGCACCCGCATTCGCACGACGTAATCGCCGTGCTCGTTGCGTGACGCGATCTCAGCCGCCACGAGAGGCGCCGCGTTGACGGGGAAGGGCCGCAGAAACACGAGGTCGAGCAGGCCGTCGTCGATGTAGGCCTCGGGGGCGAGCAGCTGGCCACCGCCCGCCTGCCGACCGTTGCAGATCGCCCCGACGATGACGCTCCCCTGCATCACCCCTGCCGGCGTGGTAATCGAGCATGCGTAGGGCCGGAAGTTCACCGCCTTCACCAGCCCCATGATCGTGTAGGCGCCACCGCCCAGGAAGTTTTTCAACTCCACCGGAGTCTCGGCCGTCACGGCGGCCCCGAATCCGCCGCAGGCGATGTTGGCGAAGAAGGCGTCGTTGCAGCGGCCAAGGTCGACTGGGCCCGGTTCTCCCGTCGCCGCGAGCCGCAGCGCGGCAAGGGCATCGCCCGGCACACGGCAGGCCGTCGCAAAATCGTTGGCCGTGCCGAGCGGCAGGATGCCCATGACCGGACGACGGACAGCTTCGACCGCCATCAGCCCGTTGGCGATCTCGTTCACACTGCCGTCACCGCCGCCGGCGATCACCCGCTCGATGCCATCGCGGGCAGCCTCCGCCACGAGCCGCTGGGCATCTCCATGTTCCCAGGTGACACGAACCTCGACGGGATGCCCCTCCGCCCGGACGGCGCGCACGGCATCGCGGACGTCGGACCGGTCGGCCTTCTTGCCGTTGAGAATCAGGCGGATGCGCATCCGGCTCACGACACCTCGGGCGGGACCCGGTCGTAGGGCACGCGACTGCCGTCGAGATCGACAGCCACCTCGAAGACGTGGAGGTTGTCATACCACGTCATCAGTTCCGTGCGCGACATCAGCTTCGGCACCATGTCGCCCTGAACGAGATGCCCGAAGACCAGCTCCGCTTCGGCCTGCAGCCGATCTCCCACCATGCTCGTGGCCTTGGCCATCGAGCCCGATTCGTTGAGTTCGAGAATCTCGACGCGATACCGGAGCACGTCGCCCGGCATCGCGTCGAAGAAGAACTCCGACTTCGACACCTTGGCGAGCACGACCTGCCTTCCGTAGTCGATCGCATCGACGACGAGCAGGCCGGCCGTCTGGGCCATCCCTTCGAGCACGAGCGAGTTGGGCATCACGGGCAGGCCGGGGAAATGGTCGTGGAGATGCTCCTCGGCCAGCGTCACGGCCTTGATCGCCGTCGCGTCGCGGCAACGGCGAAACTCCTCGAAGCGGTCGATCCAAAACCAGCGCATCGCATCACTCCTGCCGGCCGGCCGGCCGAGCGTCGGGTGCCAAGTGTGGCACAAGTCGGTGCGGAGGCCAACGTCGCTCGAGGTTTGGGTAGGATGCCGGCATGCACGACGCCGCGCCGCAGCCGCATGCCGCTCCGGGGAAGATCTCGGCTAACCTCGTCGATCCCGTCGCCCGTCGCATCCGGCCGGCCACGCTCACCATCGCCGCCGGACGGATCGAGGCGATCTCGGACGATCCCCGGCCGCATGCCACCTGGCTTCTCCCGGGCTTCGTCGATGCCCACGTGCATGTCGAGAGTTCGCTCCTGCCGCCCGCGGAGTTTGCGCGGCTGGCCGTCGCCCACGGCACGGTGGCCACCGTCTCCGACCCCCATGAGATCGCCAACGTGCTCGGCATCCCCGGTGTGGAATACATGCTCGACGACGCCCGGCGCTCGCCCTTCAAGTTTCACTTCGGGGCGCCGTCGTGCGTGCCGGCGACAATCTTCGATCACGCGGGGGCGACGATCGACGCGGCCGGTGTCGCGTCGCTACTCGACAGGCCAGACATCGGCTACCTCTCGGAAATGATGAACTATCCCGGCGTGATCGCCGGGGATCCGCAGGTGCTTGCCAAACTCGCCGCGGCGCAGGCACGCGGCAAGCCGATCGACGGTCACGCGCCCGGGCTCCGCGGCGCCGCAGCGGCCAGTTACGCCGCGGCCGGCATCTCCACCGACCACGAGTGCTTCGCACTCGACGAGGCGCTCGGCAAGATCGCCCTCGGCATGAAGATCCTGATCCGTGAAGGGTCGGCGGCCCGCAACTTCGACGCGCTGGCGAGCCTCATCGACACCCACCCCGAGCACTGCATGCTCTGCAGCGACGACAAGCATCCCGACCAGCTCGTCGTCGGCCACATCGACCAGCTCGTCCGCCGGGCCGTCGCTCGTGGGAGCGATCTCTTCGACGTGCTCCAGGCGGCGACGGTCAACCCGGTGCGACACTACGGCCTCGACGTGGGGCTCCTGCAAGTGGGCGATCCCGCCGACTTTCTCGAAGTGAACGATCTGGCTGGCCTGGGGATCCGTCGGGTGTTCGTCGATGGCGTGCTGGCCGCGGTGGACGGCGTGACGACATGGCCCCGACTCGAATCGGCTCGGCCCAACCAGTTCGCGGCCACTCCAAAGCGGCCGGCCGATTTCGAGATCCGTGTCGCTCCGGCCGATGCCGCCCGGATGGTGCGGGTGATCGAGGCCCTCGACGGCCAACTGGTGACCGGCTCGCTCCGCACCCGGCCGCATATCGTCGATGGCTTCCTGAAGGCCAATCCCGCCGACGACGTGCTCAAGATCGCGATCGTGGACCGATACGACGACCGACCGCCGGCCGTGGCGCTCGTGCGGAACTTCGGGCTGACAGCGGGTGCGATCGCATCGAGCGTGTCGCACGACTCCCACAACATCGTGGCGGTCGGCACCAGCGACGCCGATCTGGCCCGCGCGGTGAACCTCGTGATCGCGGCCAAGGGGGGCCTGTCGGTCGTTGGCGGTGGGGACGACGCCATCCTGCCGCTGCCGATCGCGGGCCTGATGTCCGACCGCCCAGGCGCCGAAGTGGCCGCCGCCTACGCCGAGATCGATCGGCGGGCCAAGGCCCTTGGGTCACGGCTCGCCGCCCCCTCCATGACGCTCGCCTTCATGGCGTTGCTCGTGATCCCCGCGCTCAAGCTCGGGCCGCAGGGGCTCTTTGACGTCGAGGCCTTCCGCCCCGTGGAGCTTTTCGACTGATCCGGGGCCGTACAGGCCGCGTGACCGGCAGTGTCGACGGGCGACGCCGCTCTGTAGGCGCGGGTACATTCTTGAGTGTGGCCACGTCAGGCACGTCCAACCCTCCTCTGGAAGAGTTTTCTCATGCGATCCTCCACCCCCGGCTTCTGGGGCCCGCATCCCCTGCATGCCATCCTGCCCGTGCTCGCCATCATCGGCTTCAGCGGCTGGGTCTGGTTCGCCAACCGCGGCCCACTTGCCGACACCGCTCGCATGGCCGTCACGGCCTTGAAGCCCATCGACGGAACTGCCGCCGATCCGGCCGAGTTGCCGATCGAGGTTCGCTATGGGGTGCCGACCGAACGCACGCTTCATCTCTGGGCTCCCCCCGCGTGAGGCCCGGCCGCAACTCCGCGATGGCCTGACCGTTCAACGTCTATCGTGATTGCACAGCCAGGGAACCGGCCGGGACAGGCATCGAGCGTCGCCATCGTCGGCGGCGGTCCTGGCGGGCTGCTGACCGCCTTGTTTCTGCAGCGGTCCGCGAGCCGCCCGATCACAACCACGATCTTCGAGGCGAGTGACCGGCTCGGCGGCAAGATTCTCACCCCCTCGTTCGCCGCCGCACCGGTTCGATATGAGGCCGGGGCCGCCGAACTCTATGACTACACGCCGGTCGGCGAGGATCCGCTTCGCGACCTGGTGGCCGAGTTCGGTCTCCCCACCACGCCGCTCGGCGGCACGTCGCTGATCATCGACGGCACGCCGCTCTCGAATCTCGACGACATCGCCGCGTCGCTGGGGGCCGAGGCCCGGCGGGAGTTGCTCGCCTTCGACATCCGCTCCCGCAGCGGCATGACGCCGCGGGAGTTTTACCTGTCGGATGATCGACTCCCCGTCGTCTCCGGGACATTTACCGACACGCTCGCTCGCATCCGTCACCCCGCGGTGCGGCGGTACGTGGAGATGCTCATCCACAGCGATCTCGCGACCGAGCCCGCGCTCACGAGCGTGTCGTACGGCCTGCAAAACTATCTGATGAACGACCCCGCCTACATGCGTCTCTACGCCATCGCAGGGGGTAACGATCGACTAATTGAGGCGCTCGTCTCCCGCATCGATGCCACCAAGCGATTGGGCACACGGGTCGCGCACGTCGGCACCGGTGAAACGCAGCGGCTTCGCATCACCTGGCAGGCAGGCGGCGAGACCGGCGCGACCGACTTCGATGCCGTGGTGCTCGCCCTGCCGCTGCAGCATCTCGCCGGGGTTGGTTTCGAGAAGGGGCGACTTGCCGCCGCAGTGCAACGACACTGCGAAGAACATGATCATCCGGCCCACTACCTGCGTGTCACGGCACTCTTCGACGAGCCGTTCTGGCGAGGTTCCATCGACGGCTCCTTCGCGATGCTCGACGCCTTTGGCGGTTGCTGCCTCTACGACGAGTCGTCCCGTGAACCCTCCCCGCGGCACGGCGTACTTGGCTGGCTGCTCGGAGGCGAGGCCGCCGTGGCCATGGCCGCACTCGATGACGAGACGCTCGTCGCCCGGGTGCTCGACAGCCTGCCGGCGGCGTTCGGCGACGCCGGCTCGCGGCTCATCGAGGCCCGTGTGCACCGTTGGACGGGCGCCGTGAGCGGCCTGCCGGGTGGCTGGCGGCCCCGCAGTCTCGACAGGCGTCACCAGCCGGAGCCTGTCGCGCACCCAAATCTGTTCGTTGTGGGAGACTATCTCTTCGACTCGACGCTCAATGGCGTGCTCGACTCGGCAGCCCACGTGGCCGGGTGGCTGGCGGCCCACGGCGGCGAATGACCGGGCCCGAAAAGGGAATCGCATGCTCACCACTCCTCATGATCTCGCCGATCCGCCCATGCTGGCCGAGGGTCTGCCTGCCGACGCCGTCATCGAGCGGCTTCCGCTCGGAGCCGCCGGAATGCTCGAGCTTGCGATTCTCGCCCGGGACGCGGCCGACGCCGATGATGTCGCGGCCCACGATGCCGAGATGGCCGATCTCGTGGCCCGGACGACCGCGTGGGCGACCGGCCGCGACGCCCACCCGCCGACCGTGGTTCCGCTCTACGGCCTGCACGTGGTCTGGACGCAGCGGCGGGCCGCCATCATCGGTCCCGCTGATCGCCTGCCGCAGATGCGGGCGGCGGTGGTTGAGTTCGCCGGCCACGACGCGGAGCTCCGCGACATCGAATCACGGGTCGCCGAAACGCTGGCCCACGTCGATGCCGACGCTCCGCTGGCCTTCCAGTTTGACGAGCGGTCGCTGCCGCGGCGTGGCGAGTTGGCCGCGAGATTCGGCCAGTCGGTCTCGCTGAGACGGCGGCTTGCCCTGCTCGCGCCGGCCGTGCAGCGGCCTGCCCCCCAGCCGCCAACGCTGAGCGGTCAGCTCGGCGAGCGGCTCCGCGACCGCACCCGGATCGTCGAGCGGCTCGAGTCGGCGGTCGATCAGGCCGACCTCCTCGAGCGGGTCTACACCGGTTGCGGTGACCGCGCCAGCGAGTGCGCGACGTCGCGGCGGCACGCCACGCTCGAGTGGGTGCTGATCGTGCTCCTCGCCGCGGAAGTGATTCTGCTGACGGTGGACCTCCTCGCGGCGCGGGCGACATGAAGCCGGCCACCACCGCGGCGCGGCAGCCGTCGATCGACATCCTGCGGGCGGTCGCCATCGTGCTGATGGTCATCGTGCACTTCGCAGAAAACCTCTCCGGCACCTACGGGTCCGATGGCGGCACGTTCCTGGGAGCCTACCGCTACTGGTGGCTCCCCACGGGGTTTGCCGCACCGCTGTTCACGTTTCTGTCGGGCGTGAGCTATCGGCTCTGGGCCGATGCCCGAGAACGCCGCGGTCGCGACGACGAGGCCACCTCCAAGGCCACGGTCCGCCGCGGTCTGTTTCTGATCCTGCTCGGACTCGCTTTCAACGTCCTGGTCTGGCTGCCCGAGGATATTTTCAACTGGGACATCCTCACGTTGATCGGCACCTCGTTGATCGTCCTCGACCTCGTGCGGCGGCTGCCGTCCGTGGTGCCGCTGCTCGCCTGCGGCGTGATTCTCGCACTTGCGCCGGTGCTGCGGCTGATCGCCGGCTACGCCGACTTTTGGAGCAACGGGTATTTCGACTATGAGTTGACGCTCGGCGACGTCGTGCTCGGCTACCTGGCGACCGGATACTTTCCGCTCTTTCCCTGGATTCTCTTTCCGCTGACGGGGTTTCTCGCGGCGCCGCTGATTTTCACTGCCGCGGATGGTTCCCGCCGGACGCGGCCGGCCCTGATCGGGGCCGCGCTCGTGCTGGCGTCGGCAGCCACGGTCCTCGTGCGACCGCTGCTCCCGGCCGGCCTCGTCACCACGCCCAAGGCGTGGATGATGTTCCCCGCGTCGACGAGCTATGTGCTCGGCACGCTCGGTGGTGCCATCCTCGCCGCCACCTTTCTGCATCGCACCGTCGATCTTCGCATGACGGGCCGCGCGGACGACAGGCATCCTCGTCTTCTCGACTGGGCCGGGGCACTGAGCCGACATTCGCTCTCCATTTACCTGCTCCATCACGTCGTCCACATCTGGCCCCTGTGGCTCGCCGGACTCGCGACGACGGGCGAGCCCACGGCTTTGTGGCAGAATGTGGTGCCGGCCAGCGTGGCCGTGGGGCTTGCCTTCGTGTTTCTCGCCGCCGCCACCGCGGTCTTCCTGCGGATTGACCGCAGCAACGCGTTGACACCCGAATCAATCCTCCGATGGCTCTGCGACTGATGAAGGGTGTGAACGTTCGCGACCCCGTCGGCTTCGCCCGCACCGCCTGGATCCTGCTCGACTGGGCGGCCAGCGGCTTCTCGACCGTGCTGATCACGCTCGTCGTGGCCTACGTCGAGAGGGTCGTCTTCGCCGCTGGCGGCTGGGGCTTGTCCGGCGGCGTCGTCTGGGCGTGGACGCTCGCGGCGGCCATGCTCCTCTCGGCCGTGCTCACTCCCTGGGCAGCCGCCTGGGCAGATCGCCGCCATGCCCATGAGCGGGCGCTCCTTGCGAGCACGCTCGTCGGGGCAGGGGGGCTCATCGCGCTGGCGTTGGCACCTCCTGTCGCACGTCTCGCCGTCGTGCTCGCGATCGTGGCAGCCTGCGTCGGCTTCGATCTCGCGCAGGTCTTCACCGGCAGCCTGCTCCCTCGGATCGCCGGCGAGCGCGATGCCGACCGGCTCTCGGCCTACGGGTTTGCGGCGGGCTACGCCGGCGGCGCGATCGCGCTGGTGGCGGCGACCGCGGTCGTCGCGGCGCATGACCGCCTCGGCCTGACGGCGGCCGGAGGCCTGCGGCTGGCCTTTGCACTGACGGCCGCCTGGTGGATCGCCTTCTCGCTCCCGGCGATGATCGCTCGTTTCGGCGACGGCGAGCGAGCACGGCACGCGGCGACGTCGGGCCGTGAACTCCTCGCCTTCGCGCGGAGCCTCGCCCAGCCCGACGCCATCGACGTGCCTCGACATCTCGGCGGCGTCCTGCTCGGGACGATGCTCGCCCTCGGCGCCGTACAGACCGCGATCGCGCAGTTTTCGAGTCTCGCCCTCGAGCGGTTCGACCTCGATGGCCCGGCCCTCGTGCGGCTCGTGCTCCTCGTGCAGGCCGTCGCGTTGCCGGGCGCGCTTGGCTGCGGCTGGCTTTCCACGCGGTTCGGCCGCTGGCCCACGGCGACCGTCTGCCTCGGCGGCTGGGTGGCCGTGCTCGTGTTGGCCTGGTTCATCGAGACGCCCGCCCAGCTCTATGGCCTGGCGGTGCTGCTGGCCCTCGTGCTCGGCGGCATCCAGAGCGTGCTGCGGGCGTCGATCGCGGCGCTCGCCCCGGAGGGCCGCTCGGGTGTGACCTTCGGCCTGATGCAGGTGGGCAGCAAGCTCTCCGGCTTCGTGGCCAGCCTTGCCTTCGGCGCCGTGCAGGCGATCACGCACGACCCGCGGAACGGGCTGGCTGTCTTGCTCGTGCAACTCATGGCCGGCTGGTGGTTCCTCCGCCGGCTCCGCTGACAGGCTGTCGCGGTGGCCTTCTCGTGCAGGGGAACACCAGATTTCTTGTCGATGAAAATCGACGGCAACCCATAGATCCCGCGCTCGCGATTGGGGCTTCCTGAAAGATAGTGCGGACCGCGAATCGTGGCGTCGGGTGCTCAGGAAGCCCGGAGCGCGAGCGACGGGTATCCGGGCAGCGACCTCGTTGGCAGCGCGGAACCGCACGATGCGGCGGGCCGTCTACCCCGCGTGTCCGCCCGATGCGAGAGGTCGGCTGACACCCCAGCCGATCGGGGCCGGACTGGCGGCCGATCGGTATTGTTGCCGATCGGAAAGTTTCCGGGGCGCTGACAGTGCCTGCCGGAGGCTGGTCGAGCGGCGCGGGTTTCGCGCCGTGCTCTGGCACCAGGGGGAGAGCGACGCGAATCAAAAGGACGCGTCGCGCACGCTTCCCGGGGAGCTCTCCAGCCGCTACCTCACCCAATTGATCCGCGACTCTCGGCGCGACATCGGCTGGGAGGCGCCATGGTTCGTCGCCCAGGCGAGCTACCACGGGCCGGACGATCAGGGCAGCGACGACATCCGCGCGGCCCAGGCCACTCTCTGGAAAAGCGGCCTCGCCCTTCAAGGGCCCGACACCGACAAGCTCGGTCCGGAGTTTCGCGAGCAGGACGGGCGGGGAGTGCACTTCAGCGGCACAGGTTTGCGGGCCCATGCCGCAGCCTGGGCGGAGAAGATCGCCCCGTGGCTTGCGGCCCAGTTCACCGCCCCGAGGAAGCGCGATGGCGGTACGGAGTGGTCGCGGTTCGAGCAGTTGCCCGAATGCCATGCCATCGGTTGGGTGCGCAGAAACGTGGCATCGAGTGGAACGGGCCGCTGGGATGGCGTGCTCGACGAGGCGAAGTGGGGCACGCCGTCGCCGCAGCAGGCCGTGGAGCGTACCTGGGCCTGGAATATTTCCGATGACATGTGGCGGGCCGCCGTGGAGAAACAGGGCGAGGGGCCGCGCGAGGAGGTAGCGTTTGACCTGTGGGTGCCCGACGGCGTCGAGACGCTGCGGGGGATCGTGGTGATGTCGGGCCACGGCAGCGGCAGCCCGCTTTTCAAGCGGCAGGATTTGCGGGCGCTCCCCGCGAGCTTCGGCTCACGCTCTTCGTGTTCAACGGCAACCCGATGCAGCGCGGCTTCTGGCCGCGCCGCTCGCGTGCCTGCCGATGCCGACCCGCGGCTGGGCCCGTGAAGCTCACCACGCTCGCGGTCGATCGCGGCTCGCTTGGCCAGAACTGGGACGCCGCGAAGGGCGGCCATCAAACGCTGCTGGTGGCACCGTTCGCCGAGTTCACGGGCGACAAACGGCGGCATCGTGGCTCGTGAACGCTGCCTACGCCGCCGACTGGCAGGCCTTTCAGCGCGACGGTGAAATCGCCATGGCAGCCGTGAAGCCAGGAGCCTCGTCTGCACCCTGAGCTTGAGGCCGCCTGCCCGCCAGGGCGTATGATCGTATGACACTGCCCCCGTCTTGATATCAACCGGGGTGTTCGCCATGCAGGGCCGGTAGCTGGGCATGACAAGCGTTTTGGAGGCGCGGTGCTTTAACGCTGATCGAGCCATCGCTCGGGCGACGACGCGAAAAAATCCTCGAGCGGCAGGCCCCCGCCCCCGATGATCAGCGGCCGAGCCCGTGGATACGCCCGGCAAAAGGCAGCCATCCCGTCGGGTTTGCCCGGCCGGCCAGACTTGACCTCGATCGCCACAGCTTCGCGCCCGCGGCTGACGACGAAGTCCACTTCGGCATTGGCCTTTCTCCAGTAGCCGACCTCCCATTCCGTCGGCGACAGGCTGTTCAAAAGCCACCCGCCGACCGCATTCTCGACGAGCCGTCCCCACCAGGCGGCGTCGGCCCGGGCCTGGGAAAACGACCGCCTCGCCAGCGCCGACACCAGCGCGTTGTTCCAGTGCACAAACTTGGGGCTGCTGCCCCGCTTGCGGCCCTGGCCGGCAGAGTACAGCTCGAGCCCCGACACGAGAAACGCCGTGCCGAGCAGTTGCAGGTAGCCGGCGAGCGTGGTCGTGTTGCCCGCATCGTGCAGCTGGCCCAGCATCTTGTTGTAGGAGAGGATCTGCGCGGGAAAGGCGGCGCTCAAGCCGAAGAGATGCCGCAGGAGCGCCGGCTTTGCGACCGTTTGCATCTGCAGCACGTCACGGCTGATGGCCGTCTCCACGAGGCTGTCGGCCACATAGCGTCGCCACTGTTCCTCGCGGCGGACCCAGGGAGCCGCTCCGGGATAGCCGCCAAAAAAGATCCACTGCGGCAACGTCCAGCCAAATGCGTCACGGCATTCCTGCCATCCCCAGTGCATGCAGCGGTGGAGGAAGAAACGTCCGGCCAGGCTTTCCGAAAGGCCCTTCTGCACTAGCAGTGCCGATGATCCGAGGAGCAGAACGCGGACCTTGCCGCGGGTTTTGACCTCCTCATCCCAGAGCCGCTTCACCACGCCGCTCCAGCCGACCACCTTCTGGATCTCGTCGAGCACCAGCAGCACCCGCCGCCCGGGGAGCGACCGCGCCGCCTGCCAATGGGTCTCGATCCACTCCGGCCCCGGCGGCAGGGCGTCGTCGGCGGCGGCCGACCGTGTCGGCCAGCCCAGCAGGCCCTCGACCTCGGCGGCCGCGGTGCTCTTGCCGACCTGCCGCGGCCCAATGACGACCTGGATCACGGTGTGCCGGGAGCGGAGCCCCGCGGCCACCTCCGCGACGGTGTTCCGACTGAACGGCACGAGCGTGATCCCTCGGGGGAAGTCTAAATACTCAATGACTGAGTAATATTACTCAATGAGTGAGACGACGGCAAAGCCCCGTGCGGTCGCGTGTTCAGCGTGCGGCAGCGCCGAGATCGAGGGCAGCGTCACGGCCACTCCAAGGGCACCGGGTTTTTCGGCTGTGTTCGCGGCGCCGCTCCGTGGACACTCGGTCCGCTCGTCATGCCCAACGATAGGCCGCGCGAGAAGTGTCGGTGAAAAACCAGCGCTCGGCTTCCGTGCCGCGGGATTGCGCGAAGGCTGCCACGATGGCGTGGACCGTCGCGTAGTCGGCGGCGCGGTCCGACACCGGCCAGTTGCTGCCATACATGACCCGCTCGTAGCCGAACGCCTTCCACACCGCCGCCAGCCACGGCTCGTAGAACGCCGGATCGCGTGGTGCCTGGGCGGGCTTCATCGAATGAGCCGCGCTCTCCACGAGCCCCGACGCCTTCATGAAGACGTTCGGGAGCCGAGCGACCCGTTCGACGGCGGCGCACCACTCGGGCAGCGGCCCATCTCGGGAAATCCGCGTGTTGCCCATGTGGTCGAGCACGATGCGTAGCGGGGGAAAACGCGCGGCCACGGCCGCGGCGGCGGCGAACGTCCGGCCGCCGTTGATGTCGAGCGCAAGGCCGTGGTCAACCAACCGTGCGACGTGGGAGCGATAGCCGGCGTCGTCGAGCCCAGCGAGGAGTTTGTCGCCGTTGACGCGGATTCCTCGAAACAGCCGGTGCTTTGCGAAGCGGTCGATGAGTGTGGCGGCACTCGCGTCTTCGAGCGGCAGGTTGCCGACCACGCCCACGACCCCTGGCATCTCCGGAAGCCGGGCGGTGTGCCGTTCGGCGAGATCGAGGAGCCACTGGTTGTCTTCCACCCAGGGGCTCGCTTCGACGACGATCGCCCCGGCGGGGCCGAGCGGCGCCACCAGCCGCTCCCATTCGTCGGGCAGCACGCGGCGATACAAGACGTCATCCGTCTTGGCAGGCCAGGGCACGCCCTCGGGCCGCGTGGGATCATAGAAATGCACATGCGTGTCGATGATCGGCGCGACGGGTGCGTCGGCTGAACGCGATTGATTCGCCAGGGTCGCTGCGGACACCGCCCCGAGCGTGTGCTTGAGAACGTCGCGTCGTGGGCAAGCCGAACGGATCATCGGAGTCCCAGTCGATCACGTCGCGAACCGTCGCCGCGTCCAAGAAGCGTTAACACCAAGCTCACGATCAAGACGGCAAAAACACGGCTGGCGGAACATTGAAGAACTTCGCGAGTACGACCATATGGCCTTTGGTCATCTCCCGATCGCCACTGAGAATTGCGGAAAGCGTTGACTGCGAAATACCGACCGCCTTGGCAAGCTCCATTTGGGTGTGACCGCTTGCCTGCCATAGCTCGCGCAGCACGTCTGACTCCGAGGCATCGGGAATCGGCGTATGCTCGTCCTCAAAGCTCGCAACAAGGTCGCTCAAGGCATCAACGTATTCCTGGGCTCCGCGGTCGAGATGCTGCTGGAGCAGTTCATCCACGAGCTCCAGTGCCTGCCCCAAGTGCTTGCGATTGCGAATGTGCGTGAGCGGAAACCTCTTGACCAGCTCGAAGTAGGAATCCGGCATCGCTGACTGATGATTCCTGACGACCATCCCTTACCTCCTCTTTCTTGCGGTAGCAGCTACCCGTCTTCCGGCCGACACCGACTTCAGAGAACCAGCGAGCTTCCTCGGATGCCGATGATGGCATCCGCACTGCTTCGCCCATGGAACCCTATCGTATTCGGCGTGCTCCATGACCCGAAGGACGTACAGCCGGTGGGGATAGAACACGCGACTGATCAAGCGATACCGATTGTTGCCGACATCGAACACCACACAACTGCCGACCTGATCCGCTGAACCGAACGTCTGCTTGAGACTGGCAAAGTTCACCCACTCGGCTGTTTTTGCGATCTTGTACCAGGCCGACAGCCACCTCTCTGCGTCAGCCCGGTTCTTGTGGGATTCCCAAAACAGCCGCAGCCGAGACTTGGAGATAACTCGCATGGTGTCCTCATCGGCCGAGTGGCGCTCCGCCCTGAAATCCTAATCGCATTTTGCGATAAGACAAGGGCGTTGTCGCACCACGCCTGACAGAAAGCCGTCAGATGCCGAGCGATGCCGGCCGCCGGCGGGGCATCCCGGCGATAATCTGCCTCCCCTTATACCGGTCACACGGGAGCCTCGCGCGTGCCCCGGCGCGTTGCTCCGATTGAACGGACTTCTGCCCGACGGAGCTGGCGGTGGCTCTTCTTCGCCTCTTGAGCTGCTTCGCGGTGTGTCATCAGGCTGGGGAAGCCCGGAGCGCGAGCGACGGGTGTCCGGGTGGCTGAGCGTGAGGGTACCGAAGAACGAGACGGGGTAGAGGGCGTATTCCCCGCGCTCGCGATTGGGGCTTCCTGATCGGAGGCAGCACCGAGGGGCAACACGGCACCGTATCGAGGCGTTCCGTATTCTCCGATCCAAAGCCAGCCAACGTTCCCCACCAAAAACCCCAAGCGGCAGGAAATCGAGCCTTGACTCGCAAGATTCACGTGTGACCCGTATTAAACGAGACCACACTCGAAGCGAGAAACGGGGAGAACGTCAGAATATCAATTCACGCCGATCTCCCAGCGAAGATTGCGAATGTCGCGAGGGCCTTTCCAGGGGGTGCCTTCGATCTTCACTTTCTTGCCGTCGCTCATGACCTCGCCGGCGGGGCTGATGAGGAGTTCAGTAACAGAAAGCCAGTCAGTAAGCGGTGCTGTGATCTTCGGATCGGTGGCGGTGAGTTCCGTGAGGCTGACGCGAACCGTCTGCGGCTCCGTTCCGCCCTTCAGTTCGTGGGCGAGATCCAGAGAATCGGGCAGGAAAGCCGGGCGATGTAGGATTTTCGGCGATGCAGGCCGGCTCAAGGTCGGTTTGCTACGACTTCACGCAGCCGGGAAGGTCGGCGGCCTTTCGAGGATGACACCACCACCGCCGCATGAGGGCACTGCGGCTTTGACACGCTTATCGATGGCGGCGACGTTCGTCGTGAGTTTGCCTCCCATAGAAAGGCCATAGACGCCGATCCTCTCGGGATCGACCTCGGGCTGCTGCTTTAGGAAGGTGATGCCGCGGCGGGCCGCCAGCACCACGATGAACCAGTTGCTGTTGCGGGGCGACTCGACCGGATCAAGCGTGTAGTCGTCGGGCACGAGCGGCCCGGCGAAGTGATGGTTTTTGTTCCGCTGTTGCGGGTGCGTAGCGTCGAGCGATTCGGTTCGCGGGTCGTAGGCTCCAAAGAGATTATCGAGCGTGCGCAGAACCGCCTTCCCATGGAGCGGCGGCAGTGACTCTTCAGCCGCAATGGCTGGAGCGAACGTGAGCGATATCCCTGTGAAACACAGCAAACCGACAAGCCAACGTGTCATGACAGCAGAGTGAATAAATTGTACAGATAGCGATCGGCAAGACTACGGCACGTGTTCATAGAAGGGTGAGGCTTGACGAATGGGCGTATGGCCAACGCCCCGGCAGGGCGGGCCCCGGTCGCGCAGGGCGTCACGCGGGCTCCGAAGACGCCAGTTCCTTGATGACGCCCGTGCTGTCGCTGAACGACTCCGCCGGAACACCCGAGCCCTTGAGCAGCGTGAGCCACACGTTGCACAGGGGCGTGTCCTTCGGCATCACGATGTGACTGCCGAGCGTGACGCCGGCCCCGCGGCCGACGATGAGCGTCGGGCAGTTATCGAGGTAGTGGATCGAACGGATGTTGCTGCCGAACACGAGCGTCGTGTGGTCGAAGAGGCTCGATCCGTCGGCCTCCTTCGTGGCTTTCATCGCGTCGAGCAGCTTCGCCAGAAGTTCACTCTGCACGAGATCCCGCTTCTGCGAGGCCTCCATCCGGCCGCCAGGGTGATAGTGGCTCATGTCGTGCGAGGCGACTTTGATCCCGAGGCTCGTGAGCAGATGCTTGATGGGCTGGCGGAACGTGACGACTCGCGTGCTATCGGTCTGGAGTGCCGCCACGATGATGTCGTACATCAGCCGAATCTCGTCGCGGCCGACGAGTCCTTCGCCAGGCTGAGGCAGCAGGGCCTTCGGCCTCGGCTTCCCCAGCCACCGCTCCTCCTTTGCCAGCCGCGTCTCGATCTCGCGGAGGCTCTCGAAATACTCGTCGAGCTTTTCACCGTCGGCCTTGTTCAAGCCGCGCTTCAGGCTGCGGGCATCCTCCAGCATGTCATCGAGCACGCTCTGTTCGTCGGCAAGCATCTTCTGCCGCTGTTCGAGCGGCACCTCCTCTGCAGAGAAGAGGCGATGAAAGGCGATCACGGGACTGTTGTAGCCCGCCACCGGTTTGCCGCCGGCATCCCAGGCCAGCGACAGACCAGCGCCATGGCCGGGCCCGTCGAGATTCGGCTCACTGCCATTCAATTGGATCGAGTTGAACCGAGTCTCCCGGCCGAACTCACTCGCCGCGACCTGGTCCACGGAGATCGAGTTGTGAAAACTCTTCCCGGCGGCTCCGTATTGATTCGCGCCGGTGAGCCAGAATGTGCTGCCGCCATGCGGGTCGCTGGCAAACCTGTGCGTGCAGCCCTGCACGAGCGTGAAGTCGGCCTTGTGGTGGGCCAGCGGGGCGAGCCCTTCCGGAAGCGTGTAGCCCGGGCCGATGTCGTCGGTCTTCGGGAACCAGGTTTCCTGCGTCACACCGAAGCCGATGCCAAGGAAGACCATTCGCTTCGGCGGCCGGGCCGGTTCCGCTGCCCGTGCAAACCGGCGAAAACCGAGCGACTCGAGAGCAGGAACGGCAACCAGCCCCGTGGCAGATCGCAGGAACCGGCGGCGGGAATCGACACGCGGTGAGTGGCGGCAGGGCGACATGGTGAAAATCTCCTGGTGGTGTACTGACGGCATAATCGTTCGTGTCACTTCGACCGGAATGCCTCGGTTTGCACGATGGCGTGGATGAACTCACGAATCGAAAACCCTTTCGATCCGGCCCGCTGCACGATGTCCTTCACGAGCTCGTCGTCGGAAAAACCGCAGGGCCGGCCGAGGGCGTATTCAACCAGCGCCTCGGTGAACCCGGTCGCGAAGGCCTCCTGACGCGAGGCCACGATTCCACGGAACTCGCGAAAGTCCGCGAACGACGGGCCGTTGTGGAAGGCCCCGGCCGGGTCGATCGTCCAGGTCTTTCGGCCGACGCCGGTTTTCTCGTAGAAGTCGTCCGTTCGCCAACGACCAACGGCGTCGAAGTTTTCAAGGGCGAAGCCGATGGGATCGATCTTGCGGTGGCACGAGGCGCACTGGGGCTCTTCCTGGTGGGCACGCATGCGCTCGCGGGTCGTGAGCAGCTGACCTTCCAGCCTTGTCAGCTGCGGCACGTTTGCCGGGGCCGGTGGCGGAGGATCGTGCAGCAGCTTTCTAAGAATCCAAGCCCCTCGTTCAACTGGGCTCGTATGCTCTCCGTTGCTCCCCATGGCAAGAATCGCAGCCATACCGAGCAACCCGCCGCGGGGGCTGTCGGGCGGCACGCTCACGGGGCGAAATGCATCTCCCGAAACGCCCTCGATGCCGTAGTAGTCGGCGAGCAGGCCATTGATCATGACCGTGTCGGAATGCAGCAGTTGCGCGAGGCTGCCATCGTGCCGCAGCAGATGCGCAAACGTCTCGTACACTTCCTGCCGGGCCGCCTCTTTCACGCCGGCGTTGAAGTCCGGGTAGAGCTTCGTGTTGAACTGGAAGAAGTCGAGCCGCGACATCCGCAGCCACTGGCTCACGAACGCCTCGACGAACGCCCGTGCCCGGTCGTCGGCGAGGAGGCGATCCAACTGTCGGCCCAGGACATCCGGCTTGTGGAGGTCGCCGGCGTTCGCGATCGCCAACAACTCGGCGTCGGGCGGGCCGCTCCACAGGAAGTAGGAGAGTCGTGACGCTAATTCCACGTCGGAGAGCCCGCGGTGGCCGCCGTCGGTCACCGGCTCGGCGAGGTAGAGGAAGCCAGGCGACGCCAGCACCATCGACAGGCAATCCACGAGGGCCTTCCGCGGCTGCATACCCTCCTTCACGAGCCGCGCATGACGCGCCGCGAGGCGGTCGAGAAATTCCGGCGTCGGCTGCCTGCCTCGCAACGCGTCGGTGGCAAACGTCGCGATAAATGTCCGAGCGTCGAGTTGCTTCGCGTCGAACCGTTCGAGGAGCGATTTCAGCTCGGCAAACCGTGCCTGCGACCGCTCGGAATAAAACGGCCCCTCGACCTCGACCCAATCGACCCAGATCGCGGGATCGACGCCAAATCCAGGTCCTCGACGCGATCGCTGTGCGAGGACTGCCGGCCGTTGTTCCTCGTCACCACGCTCGCGGAGTTGGAAGTGCCGCGCCCCGCTGGTATCCACACGCATCGTCCACGTGAATTCCTCGGGTTGTTCCATCGTGCCGGTGACCTGATGGCCGGCGAGCGAGGTGGGCGGGCCGCCCCAGCCGAGGACGTCGAGAAAGCAGCGGCTTGGATCGGCCGGCTCCGACACGAAGGGCTTCGTGTCGGAGCGGGAGGGCATCAGCGTCTGCGGGCCGGCCCGTGCGACGCGAATGCGAACAACGTAGTCGCCCCCCGGCCAGCCGGCCGGCACCTGCGCCACGATCCGGCTGTTGGACGTGAGCAACACGCCGTCCTTGGTCTCAGGCCGCGTTAGGTAGTCGGTGTTCATCGGAATGAACAGGTTCCACTGTCCATCGTGGTGAAACGCATCGTCGGCATCCGGAAATCCGAACGTCTCAGGTGACGGAGCATCATCGATTTTTGCCCAATCGAGGTAGAGCCCTCGCGGGTCATCCTTCCGCCGGCTGCGGATCTCGGCGGCCGAGGCATGGTTCTCCGGCCGCGCAGCCGCGGCATCGACCGCCTGCTTCCAGAGCCGGAAACGCTTCTGGATGCTCACCTGCCGCTGAAGCTCCTCCTGGCGTGACTTGTTCTCCGCCTCCTCTGGCTGCAACCGGTGCTTCTGGACGGTGCTCGGTGTCGTGGCTCGCAAGAAGGCTTCATCGATCGCCCGAGCACCCAGTTCCATGTAGAGCTGAAACTGGTCGGACGACATGAACAGCGACGAACCGACCGTGTCGAACGACGTGTCGCTCGCATCGGACGGCAGGCTTCGTGCATCGACTTCCACACCGAGCAGATCGCGGATGGTGTTGGCGTATTCCCGACGGTTGAGCCGCCGCATCGTGATCGCGCCGTTCTGATCGGCGAACACCCGCCGCGCGACGACGAGCACCTTGGCTAGGTCGTCGAGAAACTCTGTCTTTGCTCCGCCCTCGAGTTGAGGCTCATCCTCCGGCGGCATTTCGCCGGCGTTCAATACGTTGAGTACCTTCTGCCATGTCTCGGCAGTCTCGATACTCGAGATCGCGAACGGCAACAAATCAGCCCGAAACCGGCCCTCCTCGCGTTCCGGCCCGTGGCAGCCAACGCAGTGGCGTTCCAAGAGCAGACGATGGCGGACGGGCATCTCCGGCTGGGGGGCTGCCCGCGCCACCGGCTCCGAAACCCCCAAGGCCAGACATGCCGCCACGGCGAGCGCTTTCGCGGCCTGAGCGATCGTCATGCATTACTCCAAGTTGATAGTCAGGCGGCCGGTATCGGGAGGGATCGTGAAGGACAGGCCCGACGTCTCCGGGTGGTCGTATTTTTTCGGAATCCGGCTCGGGGGCTCGATTGGTTTGAGGGAGTCCTTTTCAAATGTCACGACGCCATCTTGTGAGCAGACCATCGCGCGGTACGTGCCTGGCGGCATCACGGCGACGAACGAGCCGTCGCTCTGGATGCGCGCCGTGGCACTGCCGCGACCTTCAGCGGCCTCGAAATTGATCGTCCCATCGGGCAGGCGATCGCCACGAAACGAGATGGTGCCTGCCACTCGTACCATGCCTTCCGGCACCGGCTTGCCGCATCCGAGCACAAGCACCACGCCGGTCGTCACAAGACAGAGGAGAGGATCACGATGGCGGCGGCGAGACATAAGGCGATCCGATGATCAGGGGACGACGGCTACGATTCCATCTGCCCGGCCTCCCAACGCATTGTAGAGCTGGAAATCGATGTTCTCATCGAGAAAGACGACCGCCCCGTCGGCGATGCAGAACAGAGCGCCACCCGGGTGGTAGCTGCTGGTGCCCATGTTGTTCTTGAATTGGGAATTCGATGCATCGTCGACGCGCATATTTGCACTGTTGATTCGCATTCCGGTGGGTGAACCCTGCTGCATGATGCAAAACATGCCGCCCCACTGGAGCAACTCCCCGCGCCGCTCCATGAGCATGATTGTGTTGCTCAAGCCATCTCTTACCGCAGCAAACCTGCACATGAACGGGGCCCGCCCACCAAACATTCCGGGGCAATACTTGCTGTCAGCCCAATTGAAGTCGGATCCCGCTAAGGAACAGTAGCTGTTGTCCGAACTGCAGTCGGGTAGGCGTCCGTCGACCCGCTGAGGACCGAGGCTCGGCTGATAACAAGGGACTTGTGAGTTCGCAACGCCGCAAAAGGCGCCGTCGATCGGCTTGTTCAAAGACGACCATGGATTCGAAGGGCATGCATGGGCGGGAATCCTCAAGTTGTTGAGGAGATCGTGATTTGGATTGTCCCAGATATGTCGGGTGAGATCCAGTTTGCCGTACAGGCTGTTCATTTCCATGTGCGGCATGATCTCGACCGACCACATCCGGACCGGCCCCCAGCCGCCCCAGTAGCCCGGATTCACGTTGAGGTTCAGGGCATTCGTGGCGAATGGCAGCGTGTTCATGGACTGATGGTGTCCATGGAGAGCGAGCCCGAGCTGCCGCAGATTATTCGCGCAGACGGTTCGGCGACCGGCTTCGCGGGCTGATTGCACGGCCGGCAGTAAGAGGCCGATCAAAAGACCGATGATAGCGATCGTCGCCAACAGTTCGACGAGTGTAAAGCCGCGGCGGTTGTTCATCGTAGGAAAAAGACAGACCTGAAGGTCTGTCCTACTTGTTCAGAATGTGGGCGATGCGGCGGCGCTTCCGCAGGCACCAGCCAGCCATCGCGATACCGATGCCAGCGAAGATCACCGTGCTGGGCTCGGGGACGATCATGAACTGCGTGACGACACCGCTAACATCGGCGGACCCAAAGTTCCCCGTCTGCTCAGTGACCGTGTAGCTCGCGCCCAGGCTCGAGTCATACGCCGATAGCAGCGAATATGTGATGGGCACGCCACCCGAGCCTACATTGAATGTCTGCTGGTCACCGGCCGTACCGAACTCGCCCAGCACCCAGTAGCGGAACTGGCCGCCTGCCAGTGCGGTCGTCAGTTCGCTTGTCGACATGTTGTCGACAAAGAAGCCACCCAAGTAATCGCCCTGCGCGATTGGCGTCGCCCCCAGATTGAAGAGGACGTCGACGATGTTGCTCGACGTGAGGTTGCTGACGAACGGCGTCGCATCGGTGAGCCTTAAGACGTCGTTCACGCTTGCCGACGTGCCCGCATTCCAAGTCGGTGCCGTTCCCGTGATCTCAAACACCCAGTCGGTGCCAAGGGACGGATCGACCGAGCCCGCGGTGCCGATGCCTGGGCTGTTGCCCACGCTGATCGTGCCGGCACCGGAGAGGATGTCGCCGAGCTGGCCAGAGCCGCCGAGCGTGGCGCCAGAGGCGACCACCACGTCACCTGCCAACCCCCCGTTGACGATCAGCGTCCCGGCGTCGATCCATGTGCCGCCGGAGTAGGCGTTCGAGCCGGAGAGGCTGAGTGTGCCCGAGCCAAGCTTTCTCAGGCCGCCCGTGTTGGTGCTGTTGATCGTCCCTGACCACGTGATCGATCGGCCGTTCGTGTCCACGGCGATGGCCGAGCCGCTATTGCGAATCCTGGATGACCAGTCGGAGGGCGACGCGGCGTTGTATTGCAGCGTGCCGCCACGGAAGGTGATGGCCCCTGTCCCGGCGAGGGCGTCGTTCGCACTTGCCCGAAGCGTACCGGCATCGACGAATACGTTATATGGCTGCGTGCCGCCGCCATGAGCGTTTGCCGAAACGATGAGCGTGCCCGTCCCCCCTTTGATGATCGATCCGGCGTTGGCAAGCGGAGCGTTCAAGTTGATGTCGCCGTTGGCCGTGAAGTTGACCGTGGCGCCGCCCAGATTGAGATACGTCGTGCCGATCATCTGGGAGGTCGGCGCCCCGGCGGTCGAGATCACGTTCATCGTGCCCGCACCGAACCAATTGGCTGCGCCCCACTGCAGCGTCCCGCCGTTTTGCCCAAACGTTACGGTGTTGCCGCCCCACGAGCCGCCGTTCGAGGTGTCGAGCGTGCCACTGTCGATGATGCTCGTGAAGGGGATGCCGCTGTTCATCGCAGGCAGCGCGAGCCTGCCGGCGGAGATCGTTACCGTACCTGTCAATGTGGGTGCGGCGCTCAGTGTCAACGTTCCTGTGCCGCTCTTGGCCAGGCTGCCCGGCCCGCTGATCGTGCCGCTCAGCGTCTGGTTGTCGGCATGCGTGAAGGCCACCGTGCCGGCGTTGATGCGGGTGGGGCCCGTGTACGAGTTGGATCCACTCATCGTCAGCGTGTTGACGCCGGACTTTGTGAGGCCGAGGGCGCCCTGCGGCGAGTTGGCGAAGTTCGCAGTGTAGGTGCGGTCACCGGCGGTCGTGTCGAAGCCGATGGCGGCGCCCGCGCGGAAGTTGCTGCCGGTGGCGATCATCGTGGCGACGTCGGCATCCGCAAAGTCGGCGCCGACGGCTACGCCGCCGCCGGAGTTGACGGTCAGTTTGTCGGCGACGTTCCAGCCCGGCAGGCCGTCCTTGGAGGCAACGGCAAGGACGCCGGCATTCACCACCGTACCGCCTGCGTAGCTGTTCAAGCCGGTCAGGCTGAGCGTGCCCGCGCCCGACTTGGTGAGGCCCGCGGCCCCGGCGAGCGCGGCCGACACGGTGCCGGCCTGCCCATCAAAGGCTACCGTGTCGTTCGTCAGCGTGCCGCTCCGCACCGTGCCGCCGGTGAATGACACAGTGCCCGAGCGGTTGATGCCAAAGCCGCCCAGGTCGAGGACGCCCCCCGATGCAATCAGGTTGCCACCGCTCGCGCCCAAGGCGGCGGCATGTCCGACCGACAGCGTGCCGGCTGAAACTGTCGTCGCGCCGGTGAACGTGTTCGAGCCGGAAAGCGTGAGCATGCCCGTGCCGATCTTCGTAAGGCCGCCACTCCCGCTGAGTACGCCGCTGTAGGACGTGGTCTGGTTGTTGTTTCCGATGCTGAGCACTCTCCCGGTCGTGTCGAGGTTCCGGGTGCCTTTCAATCCGCCCAGCGTGCTGGTTTGATTCCACACGACCGCTCCCGTATCACCGGCAAACCCCAGGTCCAGCGTGCTGTTTTGGAAAGCGTTGGCATTGCTGACGGTCAGCGAGCCGGACAGCAGCCGCGTGTCGCCTGTGAAGGTGTTGGCAGCGTTGATCCTCCAATTCGCCGAGTCGCCAGCGGTGTCGGCATTGTCGAAGATCACGGTGCCGGCGGTGCCGGCGACGAGCCCCGTTGGGTCCTGAATGACGTTGTTGAAGTTGGGCGTCCAACGGAAATCACCGATGTTCCTGATCACGACGCTCTTGCCGCTCGAGTTGGCGGAACCAAGCGTGACGGAACCTTGAATCGAATTGTTCGTGAAGTTGACGATGGTCGCCGTGCCCGTGTTGCCGCTTTGCACGACGATCGGGACGCTGGTGAACGCCGTCGCGACGCCCGTGCCGAATTGCACCGTGGCGTTGTTCGTGCCCGACGTGTCGCCCAGATATATCGCCGACGTGTTGCCAAAGCCTTGCTGGTTGTTCCACGCGCCTCCAATGAGCGTGCCGGCGAGGATCGTCGTGGAGCCGGTATACGTGTTGTTCGGCCCGTTGTTCACACCCAGGAGCCAAGTGCCGGTGCCGGTCTTCAGCACGGATGTCGTGCCGCCCGAATTGGCAATCAAGGCCCCGAACTGGTTGTTGCCCGCGCCGTATGTGCCAGCGAACGTGATGGTGCGATTCGCGCTGCCGGCGAAGGCGACTGAACCCATATTCGAAAAGACCACGGTCGCCGAACCAGAACTGTCGAACGTCGCCCCATTGAGCCCGACCGTGACGAGGCGATCGGTGCTCTGCGCGGTGGCACCGGTGTAGCGGAGCACGCCGCCATTGATGACGAGATTGGCAGCGGCGTTGGAGGCGGCACCGATGCTGCTGTTGGCACCGCCACTCGCGAGCCGCGCCACGTCCAGGGTGCCGCCGTTGATCGTGGTGACGCCTGAGTATGTGCTCGCGGTATTCGAGAGCGTGAGGACGCCGGCGTTCTGTTTCACGATCCCGACCGTTCCCGAGCCGTTCGCGATCACCCCGGCATAGATGCTGCTGCCCGAACTGCCCACAGTGAGCGTGGAACCAGCGGCTGAACTGGTCGAGATCGTGCCGGCCGTGCCGCCGCTGAGCAGGCCGGCCGTGACGCTATAGCCGTTGAGGTCAAGCGTGCCGCCGTTCAGGGTGATACTGCCCGACGCAGGACCGATCGCGCTTATGTTTCCAACCTGCAGGGTGCCTGCCGTGATCGTCGTGCCGCCGGTGTGCGAGTTGCTGCCGGACACCACGAGCGTGTTCGCGCCGGCCTTCACGAGGCCGAGGGGGCCTTGGGCCGTATCGCCAAGGTTGGCGGCGTAGGTGCGGTTGCCGGCGCTCGTGTCGAAGCCGATAGAGGATCCCGCCCGAAAGTTGCTGCCAGTGGACAGCATCGTCGTTACGTCGGCATCGGAGAAGGCGTTGCCCACGGCGACCTGGCCGCCCGAGTTCACGGTGACCTCGCCGGAGGCATTCCAGCCCGGCAGGGCATCCGACGACGCAACGGACAGGACGCCGGCGTTCACCACCGTGCCGCCCGTGTAGCTATTGGAACCGGTCAGGCTAAGCGTGCCCGCGCCC
Organism: Planctomycetia bacterium; assembly: GCA_021414115.1. GTDB lineage: Bacteria > Planctomycetota > Planctomycetia > Pirellulales > UBA1268 > QWPN01. The sequence goes on along the minus strand of JAIOPD010000113.1, from coordinate 7,188 downwards.
GACTTGGTGAGGCCCAACATGCCGGAACCGTTCGTCAGCGAGCCGGCGAACACTCCCGAACTCGCGCTCGAGGCGGTGATGATGATCGACCCCGCGGTGTTAGATGTAATGAGCCCCCCGCTGCTCCCCGTCAGCAGCCCCACGGTGAGGCTTTGGCCGCGGAGGTCGAGCGTGCCGCCATTGACGGTGAGGTTGCTCCCCGCTGCGCCCAGGGCGCTGCCACTGCCCATGACGAGTGTGCCGGCATTGATCGTGGTGCCGCCGGAATAGTCACTGGTGGTGCCGGAGAGCGTCAGCGTGCCGGCACCAAGCTTCGTCAGGGAACCTGAACTAACGCCATTTTTCAGATTGATAGCAACACCGACGTCAAAGCCGTTGGTGTCGAAGATCGCGCCGCCACTGTTCACGAGCGCCGAATTGGTAGCGAGGTAATTCGCGCCGACGGTGACGAAGGCACTCGTGCTCGTGGTGGCCACGACACGGGTGCCATTAAACGTCAGTCTTGCATCACCGCCGCCTTCACGGTCCGACGCCTGAATGCTCGGCGTATAGAGAGTTCCGCCATTGAGGTTCAGCGACCAGGCTTCGGCGTTGCCGTTGACGCCCCCTGTGGCGGTAACGACCGCACTATCCTGAATCGTCAGCACGCCCCAGCTCGCATCGGCGATCGGCCCGAGCTGTCCGCCGATCGTTCCATCCACGAGGAGCGTGCTCGATCCGCCAATGACCATACTGGCGTCTCGACCGACCAAGAGATTGCCGCTGGTGGTGAGCGCGAGGTTCTGAAGCGTCGTGGAGAACTTCGAGCCTACAGCGCTATTGGCAATGAAAGCCGCCGCCGAGATCGAGCCGCTCGTGCCATTGGTGAACGTGTAGTTACCGTTGTTCGACGAATTCCCGACGAAGATCGTGCCCGATGTGATGCTCCCGTCGACGGTCACCGTGCCGGAGGTCGTGCTGTAGGCAAAGACCGCGTTGTTGCTGGAGCTGTTGGTCCACGTCGAGCCGTCGCCAGCCCAATTTGCGGTCGTGGTGTCCCACGTGCCGCTCGTCGTGTTCCAGCTGTAGGTCTGCGCCTGGGCAGCGCACGGCACGAGTGAGCCTGCGAGGAGAAACGCGAGGCGATAGGCAAATGCCGCAATGCTGGTTTGGCGAGCAATGAACCAAGAACAATGACTTGTTTGTTGCATGACACACCCCCGACGAATGGCCTTTCCCAACCCGTGCCACTGAAACTGTCAGTACAGTATGTGATATCATGGGTGGGCTGTCAAGAATCGGGAAGGTCAGGATTTCTCGTGTTTCTGAAGCCTCGTGAGCCACAGAAAGCTGAAAAAAGGCTTTTCTGGCAGGCTGTCGATACAGTAGAAACGGAGTTGGGACGAAGCGGCCTCGGGCTTCGCGCCGCTCAGTCGCTCTCCTTCAGGAAGGAAACCTTCGTGCCGCACACCGTAGCCCCGCCGCTGCCGCTCGCCCCGGTCGTGTTCCCCCGCGGTCCGGAGGCGCGCTCGGGGGCAACGCAGCCGCTCATCAAAGCCGTGAACACCGTGCTCGTCGACGTGCCGCTCGGGCAGCGGACGATCACCGACAGCCAGTCGAGCGTCGATTCCGTCGAGTTCGTGCAGGTGTCGATCGAGACCGACGCGGGCGTCACGGGCCACGGCTTCAACTGGAACTATTCCAAGGGGCTCAAGGCCGCGAAGGTGATGATCGACGAGTGCTACGCGCCGGCGATCGTCGGCCGGCCCGCGCTCGACCGCCATGCCCTCATGGAGGCGATGCACTCGACCACGCACTTCATCGGCCGCGTGGGCGTGGCCCGCGTGGGCCTGTGTGCGATGAATCTCGCCCTGTGGGATATCCAGCTCAAGCTCGAAGGCCAGCCGCTCTGGCGGCACCTCGGCCCGTGCAAGCAGCGCGTGAAGGCCTACAACACCGACGGCGGCTGGCTCACGTGGAGCACCGAGGAACTCGTGGCCGACATGCAACGGATTCTCGACCGCGGTTTCGACGCCGTGAAGATGAAGCTCGGCCGGCCCGACCCGCGCGAGGATTACGAGCGGGTGAAGGCGGTGCGGAAGGCGATCGGCGACAAGCCCAGGCTCATGGTGGATGTGAATACGGTCTGGGATCTGAAGACGGCGATGGTGTGGGGCCGCCGGCTCGAGGAGTTCGACATCGCCTGGCTCGAGGAGCCGATGCACCCCTTCGACGTGCAGGCCCATGCCCGGCTCGCCGAGGCCCTCGACCTGCCGATCGCGGTCGGGGAGACGGTCTACACGCTCCAGGCCTTCCGTGATTACATCGACGCCCGAGCCCTCGACATCGTGCAGGCCGACGTGACGAAGCTCTCGGGAATCGAGGAATGGCTCGACGTGGCGGCCCTCGCCCGGGCCCACGGGCTCACCGTGATCCCTCACACGAACGTGCAGCACAACGTGCACGCCCAGCTCGCCGCGGCCACGCCCAACGCCCCGATGATCGAATGCTGCTACGAATCGCTGTTCGACATCTGGGAAAACCCGATCCGCGTGGTCGACGGGTTCTACACGCTGCCCGACACTCCCGGCGTGGGCGGCAAGCTCACCGACGCGGTGCTCACGAAACACCGCGTGGCGTGACCATGTGTCGGCCGATACACTTTGGCTCGAATAAGGCTTTCGAAGCCTGAGAACTTGCAGAGAGGTTTTGTGGTCCCGTCTCGCAGCCGCCCCCGTGCCGTCGATTCGAAGGCGGATGCCTACAAGCAGTTGCGCACGCTCCTGCTCGGGGGCGAGGTGCGGCCGGGGCAAAGACTCTCGCACCGCTCCCTCGCGAAGGATCTCGGCCTCTCGCGGAGCCCGGTGCGGGAGGCGCTCCTGGCCCTCGAGGCCGAAGGGTTGATCGAACACCGGCCTCAGTCGGGCGTCTATCTCCGCGACGTGAGTCCGCAGGAGCTGGAAGAGCTCTATGACATGCGCGAACTGATCGAGCCGTATGCGGCCGAGCGGGCGGCGCGGATGGCCGACACGGCCCAGCTCGCTCACCTGCGGCATGTGTGCGACGAGTTCGCCGAACTGGTGAAGCGGCGGGATTTCGAGCGTTGGCTCGACGCCCCTGAGAACCGCCGCCGGCTGTCCACGCTCGATCGTGAGTTTCACACCACGATTCTCGCGGCCTCGAAGAACCGCGTGGCCCGGAGGTTTTTCGAGATCGCCCAGATCCTCTCGCTCGTGGTGTCGTGGAACTTCATGAAGACCGACTCGGCCACGCTCGCCGCCCGGGCGATCCCCACGGCGAAGCAGCATCGCGAGATCTATGAGGCGATCCGCAAACGCGATTCCGCCAAGGCAGCCAAGCTCATGCGGGCGCATGTCGGTGGCATGAAAGATCGCGTGCTCGACAGTATTCATCGGCCCTCTTGAGCTTTGCAGAGTGCCGTTCCGCAGGTCCCGTCGCTTCCGCTCTGGGCTTCGTGGGCCTGGCGCATGATCGGACTTTTTCGTTATCAACAGGTCACGGAGCAGCGTCATGGCATCCCACGGTTCTCCGCTTTCCGGCATTCTCGTGCCGCATATGGTGCCGCTCGACGACCGAGGGCGGATCAACGAGGAGGAACTCGCCCGCTATGCGTGCTGGCTCGTCGATCGCGGCGTGCATGGGCTCTACCCGAATGGCTCCACCGGTGAGTTCACGCGGTTCACTGTCGAGGAGCGGCGGCGGATCGTGAGCATCGTGTGCGAGGCCGCGGCGGGGCGTGTGCCCGTGGTGGCCGGGGCTGCCGAGGCGAACGTGGCCGAGACGATTCATGCCTGCGAGCATGCGCTCGAAGCCGGGGCCCGGGCGGTGGCGATCGTGGCGCCGTTTTATTTCAAACTCTCTGCGGAGAGCGTGTATGCGTATTTCCGCGAGATCGCCCGCGAGAGCCCGATCGACGTCACGCTCTACAACATCCCCATGCTCGCCTCGCCGATCGACGTGGCCACGGTGCGACGGCTGGCCGAGGAATGCCCGCGGGTGATCGGCATCAAGGATTCGAGCGGCGACATCTCAAACATGCAGCGTCTGATCGCCGCCGTGCGGCCGGTGCGGCCCGAGTTTGCCTTTTTCACGGGCTGGGATGCAGCGCTCGTGGCCATGCTGCTCGCGGGCTGTGATGGCGGCGTGCACGCGACGGCCGGCGTGGTGCCGGAGGTGACGCGGGCGATCTACGACGATGTGCAGGCCGGCCGGCTGGATGCAGCCTTCGCCCGTCAGCGGCAGATCACGGACCTGCTCGATATCGCGTTTCTCGGAGACGACTTTCCGGAGGGCTTCCGGATTGCGGCGGGAGTGCGTGGCTTCGCGATGGGCGAATCGCGTCAGCCGGCGACCGATGCCCAGCGGGCCGATCGGCAACGGCTTGCCGAGAGGATTCGGGCCGCGATCGAGCGCTGCGGCATACCGGTCTGAGCCGTACGGCTGCTCCTTTTTCGTAGGATTCGTGTCGCGGGAGGCCTGGCCCGGAGTCGTAATCGTCGAGAGCGGATTGGGAGTCTTGCCCCGTCTGGTTCATGCGGGTTTTTTCTGGGGAGGACGTGGCCAGGCATCGCGTGAGGACGCCACGGAACGAGGCGGGGTGGAGGGCGTATTCCCCGCGCTCGCGATTGGGGCTTCCCGGCCGAAAGCATGTCACCGCCAGTTGTCAGTGAACCGCGCTGGTTTTCTGTCACTCTTGCCTGCATCTGCCACAGGGGCATGGGAAACCCCGAACCCATGAAAATCCCCGATGGATCCAGTTCGGCCACCCGAAAGAGCCGCGCCCTCGCGCTGATTCGCCACCTCTACGGTATTCGCGAACCTCCCTGCCCGATGGTCAGCCGGACGCGTCCGCGCGGTCCGGGGCGATCCCTGCCGAGACGTGGGTCGTCACACCGTGAGGTTCAAGCTGGAAGATCTGCACCACGGTGCCGCTCGTGAACGCATGGATGATCGCCCCGGTCGCCGGCTCCACCACGACCGCCGCCTCCCGGACCTTGCGGCCCGTCAGCCGCTGGATCTCCTTCCGTAGCTCGTCGCACGACACGGCGAACAGGGCCCGGTGATACTGCTCGACCTTTGTCGCCCCGGACTCCGTGCTGGCGAGGATCTTCTCGGCGGGCGTCAACGCCTCGTGCAAGGTGAGCACGACCGTCTCCTCGCTCGCGACCACGGTGACGGCCTTCGGTGTGTGCCCGGTGCGTTCCGACTGCATCGCCAGGGCGATCTGCGCGAGTTCCTTGGACAACTGCGCCGACGTCAACGGCTCGTTCATGGGTTCGACCTCCGGATGTTTCGCTCACTCAACCAATCTGTCCACCGGAGAGCGAGCATGCATGAAGCACGCGCACGCGCCGCTTCATGCAGCATAACAGCATCCAGTGCGGCCGCGCGCCTCCATGTCCATGCCGCATGATTGCCCGCCGCGATCGGGACCTCTACTAATGTCCCGTCGGCGAATGTCCCGACGGCCCAAGAAATCAACGCCCATGATGCGCTCGCTGTGGAAGTCGTCGATCCCACAGCGTGGCGCACACGAGCCCCGTCGTCCGAACTTCGGCGCAGGGGGCGCCCGTCGCTGGAAACTGCGGACGGAGCGGCTCGAACATCGGGCCATGCTCGCGATCGCGTCGATCGCGCACACGAGCAGCGACCATTTCTTCATCGACACGACGCAAGGAGACGTGGCCACCTGCAACTACGCCTCCTTCCGGATCACGAATGACGCGACCCCTGACGCCGACCTCTGGGTGAAAGTCGACACCTTTACGGGCGGAGTCGTCGGCAACGCACCGGGCGCCGACGGCATCTACCATCTCGGGCCTCTCGGCGCGGGTGCTTCCGGCGCCGCCTTCTTCTATCTTCAGGCCCTCACGTCGACGACCACGGCCCAGGGCTACCGGATCGGCGTCTACGCGAGCGATCCGTCCATCGGCAGCCCGCCGGTGGTGCTGCAGCGGAATTTCAGCTTCGTCGACGTGCTCGAAACGCTGACGGCCAGCGACAGCAAGGTGCTCACGACGACCTACGCCCCGGCCACGCCGGTGCTGGGCGGACAGGTCACGGTCACGGTCACCGGCCAGCTCGGGCAGGTGAGCGCGGCCTACGAGGCGGCGTTTACGCCGGCCTGCTATGCGTCATGGCTGTGCGACGTCTACGAGCTGGAATCGACGACCATCTCGATCACCTCGGGCGCCAATGCGCAGACGCGGACGGACACGCTGCTCTTCGACGGCATGGTGCAGGATTCCGGCGGCAACCCGTACACCGCCGTGTACACATTCCGCGTCGTGGGGATGACGGCGTCGTCGGTGCCGACGAGCCCCACGCAGTTCGTGGGCAAGAACACGAACTTCAAGCACCACAACTTCTCCGAAACCCCGATCGTGCCGCTGCCCCCGACGGTCAACGCGACCACGCTCGCGAAGGTCGCCACCCCGACCATCCTGCCGGCGACGGGCGGCACCGTCGACTTCACGTTGCGGCTCACGAACGTCAGCGGCCAGCCCGTGACGGTCGACAAGCTGATCGACACGCTGCCGATCGTGCCCGCGGCCGAGACCTACAAGCCGGGCACGTCGAAGTTCAACGGGGTCGCGATCGCCGATCCGATCATCGTGGCCAACGTGCTCACCTGGTCCGGCCTGTTCACCGTGCCGGCGAACTCGTCGATCGACCTGACGTTTCAGGGGCTGCTGCCAGCGGTGGTCGGCAGCTACACCGACAGCGCCATCGGGCTGATCAACAACACGCAGATCGACACCACGCTCGACACCACGATCAGCTCCCCGGCGACGGCCACGGTGGAGGTCAGCGGCGTGGCCGACCTGTCGATCGTCAAGACCGACGGCACCACGACCTACACGCCGGGCGTGCCGCAGACCTACACGATCACGGTGACCAACGTCGGCCCGAGCGCCGTCACCGGTGCCCGGGTGCAGGACACGATCCCGGCGCTCGCAGCGGGCGCCTCGTGGACCGCCGTCTTCACCAATGGCAGCGGCACGGCCAGCGGGACCGGCGGCATCGACCAGCTGATCACCCTCGGCGTGGGAGGCACCGCGGTCTACACGCTGGTCATGGCGATCCCGTCCACCGCGACGGCGGTGCTGACCAACACGGCGACGGTCGCGCCGCCCCCGAACCGCACCGACCCGAATCCGGCGAACAACACGTCGACGGACGTGGACA
>JAIOPD010000011.1 GCA_021414115.1 Planctomycetia bacterium | reverse complement strand
GGTGACATTGGCCTGATAGATTTCGCTGACAATGAACGACACTCCGGTTTGCTGCTTCCAGCCGCCGACATTCGCATCCCACCAATTGGGATAAATGGCCGCCGCTTCAGAATCAGGTCCGGCGTAGGGGTTGTTGATGATATCGCCCGAGTTGATCGCGTAGTCGTTCCTGGCATGGCCCCCTGGAACTCCGTTCGCATTGTAAGCGTGAAAGCCGGCTTGGCCGCTGTATGCGGAAGGGTATCGCTTGGGTGAGCGGCGGCTCGGGCAATTGAACATCTCGAGGGGCGTTCCGCAGACTTCCGCGGCGAGGGCCCTCTTCGAATTTACGTCGAGGCCCAGGCCCGAGTCGTGGAGTGCTCCTTGCTCAATGAAGGGAAGAATGTTGTAGATCCAACCCCCAGGTTGCCGGCGGCCAAATCCCTTGTCGGGATCGCCGACCCACGCCCAGCCCCAGCCACACGACGGGTAATACGTCTGCTGTTGCAGATGGAGAAGGGATGCCGTTCCTATCTGCTTGAGATTATTGGCGCACTGAAGCCGGCGAGCCGATTCGCGAGCCGATTGCACCGCCGGCAAGAGCAAGCTCACGAGAATGCCGATGATCGCGATCACCACGAGCAATTCGACCAAGGTAAAACCGCGGCTGCCGTAGGCACCCCGCGGCTTCGTCGCGCGAACATGGAACAACGTGGACTTCATCATGAGTCTCCCTGAATGAAACGAATGAATAAAACTCTCGAACAAATCGGCTGTCGGTTGCCCCGGATGCCCGGGGGGTTGGTCATTGCTTGCGGACATTCAGCCGCAGGCTGGTCAGGCTCTCGCAGACATCGACCCGCAACGGAGTGGTCGCCGGATTGCCGTACGCCTTGGGGATTTTCGCGGAAGCCGCCTTCGATCCACCGCCGTTGGTCGCCTGGATGACGACGGCGTAGAGCCCGGCGGGGAGGCCGGCATCGGGGTCCGTCTGAAAGCGTCCATCCTGCCCGGTTCGGATGGTGTGCGAGACGGTGTCGTCAGCCGCTTTCTTATGGAACACGATCGCCGCATTCGCGAGCGGCCGACCTTCCAGCATTGCCGTGCCGGCGACCTCGTAGCGCGTTCCGCCGTGCCGGGCCACCGTAATCGCGGCACTGGCCAGCACGACCGCGACCCCGCCCAGCACGAACACTCGAAACAGCCACTGCGGCAACCCGAACCGGTCGACGGAGCCTGTCACGCCGCCGATGGCACTGCCCAACACCACGGACCGCTGCGGCGCCGGCGGCCGACCCTCGCGTTTGCGGGCCTTGCGATCGAGCACCTGCTCTAGCGCCTCGGCCGCGGCCGACGACGTCTCCGTGGACGTCGTCGTCAGGCGCCGCCGGATCGAGACTCGTTGACGACGATCATCGGGCATGGAAAAAGCTGCGGAGGTCATGTCGATGGCTCCTGTGAGCCGTCGCGTTCCTCCGGTTCTTCCGGTCAGTCGCGTCGTGGGTGGTTGTCGGTCGGGTGTGCGGGGTGCCTGGGTACGAGCAGCCTCGATACGAATGAGAGAAACTACTTTCCGAAGCGGGTTTTTTCGGTGCGTTCGATCTGCACGACCACGCCGTCCTGGACGATCGCGAGGACGGAGCCGAAGCGGAGACCGTGCAGGGCGTCGCCGATCCGCCGCAGGGTGGCGTCTGAGCCGACCGCCGCCGGCGAATCGGACAAACCGTTGCCAGCCCCTTCATGCCGTCTGGATTCCTGGTTGCTCATCGTTCGTCCTTTTCTCAGATCACGTATTCCGGACCAGGGATGAACACGCGCGGCGTGCGCGGCGTGATCGACACCTGGACACCGGGCTGAAGAAGCAAATCGCGTGCCGTATCCACCGGCACATCGACGTGCAGTTCGGCGTCCGATCCATGCGGCCGGCAGGCAACCCGAGAGATCGCACCGCTGCGGGTCACGCGCAGCACCCGCGCCGGCAAGCTCGTGCCGGGCCGGCTCGCTGCAGTGCCTGCCGGAGCGATCTCGAGCTCGTGCGGCCTGAGGTAGACGCGGGCGTCGCGGGCCTGGGCGTGAGGATAGTCGGGGTAGTCGATCGGGATGCCATGCCAGAAGGCCCGGCCGTTCTCGACGCGGCCGTGATAGACGTTCACGTTGCCAAGAAAGTCCATCACGAACGGCGTGGCAGGCTTGTCAAACACCGCATCGGGAGTGCCCTGTTGCTCGATCTGGCCGTGGTTCATCACCACCACCTCGTCGGCCAGTTCGAAGGCCTCTTCCTGGTCGTGCGTCACGAACACGCTCGTCATGCCGATCTCGTCGTGGAGGCGGCGGAGCCACTGCCGCAGTTCCACGCGCACTTTCGCGTCGAGCGCGCCGAACGGCTCGTCGAGCAGGAGAATCTTCGGCCGAATGGCGAGCGCTCTGGCGAGGGCCACCCGCTGCCGCTGACCCCCGGAGAGTTGCGATGGCTTGCGGCCGCCGAGCCCCTCGAGCCGCACGAGCCCGAGCAGTTCCTCCACCCGAGCCTGCACCTCGGCCCGCGGCACCTTCCGCACGCGGAGGCCGAAGGCGATGTTCTCGAACACGCTCATGTGCCGAAACAGCGCGTAATGCTGGAAGACAAAGCCCACCTCGCGGGAGCGGGCGTGACGCTCCGTGATGTCCGCACCGTTTTCCTCGATCGTGCCGGCATCGGGAAACTCCAGGCCGGCGATGATCCGCAGGAGCGTCGTCTTGCCCGAGCCGGAGGGTCCGAGCAGGGCCAGAAGCGTTCCGTCGGGCACGTCGAGCGACACCCCGTCGAGCGCTTTGAACGAGCCGAACGTCTTCGATATGTCACGGATATGAATGCTCATGGGCCTGCCGCCTCCAGCGTCGCGTCGTGGGTTGTCCCGTCCGTCGACCGCGCGAGTTCCAACTCGCGGGCTTCCGCCTCCAGCCGATGCTCGATCACGAACTTGACGACGAGCGTGACCAGCGCGAGGCCGGCCAGCACGCTCGCCACCGCCATCGAAGCGGGCTGGCGATACTCCTGAAAGAGCTTCTCGACCCGCAGCGGCATGGTGTCGGTGGCGCCGGCGATGTGGCCGCTGACCACGTAGACCGCGCCAAACTCGCCCATCGCCCGGGCATTCGCGAGCACGATGCCGTGGAGGAGTGCCCAGCGGATGTTTGGCAGCGTGATCTGCCAGAAGACCTGCCAGCCACTGGCACCGAGGCTCACGGCCGCCATCTCCTCGTCGGGGCCGATCGACTCCATCACGGGGATCAGTTCGCGAACGACGAGCGGCAGCGTCACGAACGTGGTGGCGAGCACGAGGCCCGGCCAGGCGAAGATCACCTTCCAGTGCAACCAGGCGAGCGTGGGACCGAGGAGCCCCTGTCGGCCGAAGATCAACACCAACGCGAGCCCGGCCACCACAGGCGACACCGCGAACGGCACGTCGAAGAACGAGATCAGGAGCGACCTCCCGGGAAAGCGAAACCGGGCGACCAGCCACGCCGCCGCGACGCCGAACACCGTGTTGATGGCGACGGCGACGGGAGCCACCGTGAGCGACAGCCAGATGGCGTGCCGCGTGTCGGGGTCGTGGGCGACTGCCCGCCACCAGCCGGCGACGCCGCCGGAGAAGGCCTCGTAAAACACGCTCATGAGCGGCACCACGATCAACAGCCCGACGATCGCCACCGCCGCGGCGACGAGCAGGGCCGAGACGGCTTTGGACGGGTCGATGGTGGCGGTGCGGGATGTCGGCATGGCCGTGGTTCGGTGCGCGTTTTACTGGGCGTTGTGGGCGAGTCGCTGCTGAAGGGCATTGACGACGACGAGCAGGGCGAGCGACATCGCCAGCAGCATCACGGCGACCGTCGTCGCCTCGGCGTAGGCAAACTCCTCGAGCCGCGCCACGATCAGCACCGGGGCGATCTCCGTCTTGAAGGGCATGTTGCCCGAGATGAAGACCACCGAGCCGTATTCGCCGAGAGCGCGGGCCAGGGAGAGCGCGAAGCCCGTCACCACCGCCGGCAGAATCCCCGGCAGCACCACCCGCAGAAACGTCTGGAGCCGCGAGGCGCCGAGAATTCGCGCAGCCTCCTCGGTGTCGCGGTCGAGGCTCTCGATCACCGGCTGCACCACGCGGATCGCGAACGGCAGGCTGACGAACACGAGCACGAGCACGATGCCGAGAAACGAATACGCCCCCTTGATGCCGAGCGGCACGAGCACCTGGCCCAGCCAGCCCTTCGGCACGTAAAGCGCGGAATAGACGAGGCCTGCGACAGCCGTCGGCAGGGCGAGCGGCACGTCGACGAGGGCGTCGAGAATCCGCCGCCCCGGAAACTCCACCCGTGCGAGCACCCAGGCCACGATCAACCCGAGAAGCGAACTGACCATGGCCGCAATCAGCGATGCCCCCAGCGACACGCCGTAGGCAGCCCGCGCCCGCGGCGTCCACGCCGCGGCTAGGAAGCCGCCGGGGCCGAGCGAAGCCGCTCGGAGCACGAGCACCGCGAGCGGAAACACGATCAGCGCGAGCACGACCATCGATGTGATCGCGGCACTGGTGCCAAACCCGGGGAGCACGGAGCCACGGCGCCGCCGGCGGATGCCTGCGGAACCGGCCCCACCTTCGCGGCCGGGGCCGCGAAATGCTTCCTGCGTCGGATTGACAGCGAAGGCGATCATGCGGGGCGTCGATTCAGTCATCGTGATTGCGTGAGGTCGTCCTTCGAGTCGCGGTGATCAACGGCCGGCTGGCTGGTAGATGGCGTCGAACACGCCCCCCTCGCCGAAAAACTTCTTCATCGCGACCTCCCAGCCGCCCACCTTCCCGATGTCGAAGGTTTCGATTGCGGGCCAGGTCTCACCGGCGGCCGGCGGCGGTGGATTCTCGCCCCATGGGCGATAGTGGTGTTTGGCGATGATCGCCCGCCCCTCGGACGTGTAGAGAAAGCCAAGGTAGGCCTCGGCGACGTGCCGCGTCGCCTTGCGATCGACATTCTCATCGACCACGGCCACCGGAGGATCCACGCGGATGGACCGTGTCGGGTAGATGATTTCGAGTTCACCACCGGCCTCATCAACCTCGAGGTGGGCCTCGTTCTCGAACGTCAGATGCACATCTCCGATCCCCTTCTGCGAGAAGGTTGCGGTGGCGGCCCGGGCGCCGGTGTCCAGGACCGGCGTCCGCCTGTAGACCTCGGTCACGAACGTCTTGGCATCGTCCTCGCTGCCGCCGGCGGCCAGCGCCGACCCCCAGGCGGCGAGAAAACTGTATTTGCCGTTGCCCGAGGTCTTGGGATTCGGCGTGATGATCGAGACGTCGCCCTTGACCAGGTCGGCCCAGTCCTTGATGCCCTTCGGGTTGCCCTTGCGGACGACAAACACGACGACGGAGTGATAGGGCACCGAATCGTTGTCATACCGCCGCTGCCAGTCGCCCCGAAGAAGTCCCGACTTCGCGACCGCCTCGACGTCGGGCCACACGGCCAACGTGACCACGTCGGCGTCGAGGCCGTCGATGACGGCCCGGGCCTGACTGCCGGACGCGGCGTGCGACTGCTTGATCGCGACCTTCCGGCCGTGCTCCTGCTCATAGTGCTTCGCGAACGCGTCGTTGATGTCGCGATAGAGCTCGCGAGTCGGATCGTAGGACACGTTGAGCAGTTCGACGGGCCCCGCGTCGGCCGCCTGGGTCACGCGGCCGACGGCCGCCCCAAACACGACGATCGCGGCAATCAACCATCGATTGAGACGCGGGGCCATGAAACGGTTCCTCGGTGAATCGAAATGCACACCGGGAGCGAACCGTTGCAATGGGCGTGCCGCACCAAAGCGCGGAAAAACAAGGGACGAATGAACCTCCCAACCTGCCTCTTCTCGCATTTTCCATTGAATATTCACATTGACCTTGCTATTTGACGGCTCTCAGCCGTGATATATGATGACCATCCGTGATTTACGGTCGTTTTTCGGATGGAGTGCTCCCGTGACGGTGACTCGAGACCTCGTGTCCGATGTGTGGCGGGAAGCCTGTCGCCACATCGAAATCTCGGAGTCCGCCGCGGCGATCGCCAAGACCATCGCCGCCCACCTGCCGCTTAGCGGGCTGCTCGTGCTGCGGGTCGATCAGCAGGCCCGCTCCATCGAACCGCTGGCAAGCGGAGCCCCCGACTCACTGACTGCGCCCGCCGCCCGGGCCGCCACGCTCAACGCCGGCCCATGGCGAAAACTCGCGGCATGGCTTCGCGGCGGCGGCGTCATCTCGGGAACGGCGTCCGAGGGCGAAGGCTGGCTCCGTTCGATTCTCCCCGCCACGCTGACTGCCGATGTGCTCGCCGGACCGCTGCGGTCGTCCGAGGGCCCCCTCGGCATCCTCGTGCTCGTCGCTGCCCCGAAGCACGAGTTCACTGCGGCCGATCAGCGCGCGACGCAGCAGCTGCTCGAGCCATTCGCGATCGCCGTCGATAACGACACCCGACTCCACGAGCTTCGCGCGCTCCGCGAAGCAGCGGAAGCCGATCGAGCGACACTCCTCACTCGCCTGGGCCGGCAGGACGTCAACGAGGATGTCATCGGCGCCCGCACCGGGCTCCGCCATGTCATGGAGCGTGTTGAACTCGTCGCTCACTCCGACGTGCCCGTGCTGATCCTCGGCGAGACCGGCACCGGCAAGGAGGTCGTGTCCCGTGGTATCCACACACGCTCGAAGCGGAGCGATGGTCCCTTCATTCGGGTGAACTGCGGCGCGATCCCGCCCGAGCTCGTCGACTCGCAGCTCTTCGGCCATGAAAAAGGCAGCTTTACCGGCGCTTCCGACCAGCATCAGGGATGGTTTGAGCGGGCCGATCGCGGCACCCTGTTTCTCGACGAGATCGGCGAACTGCCGCTGCCGGCCCAGGTGCGTCTGCTCCGGGTGCTTCAGGATCACCAAATCGAACGCGTCGGCGGAAAGTCACCGGTACGAGTCGACGTCCGCATCGTCGCCGCGACGCATCGAGACCTGTCCGCGATGGTGAAGGACCGCACGTTTCGGGAGGATCTGTGGTATCGGATCAATGTGTTTCCGATCCTGCTGCCGACGCTCCGTGAGCGGCTCGAGGACATTCCCTCGCTGGTCCGGCACTTTGCCCAGCGGGCCGCGGTTCGGTTCGGACTTCCCGCGGTCGAGCCGACTGCGGCCGACCTACGGCAACTCGCCGAATACTCGTGGCCGGGCAACATCCGTGAACTCGGCGCGGTCATTGACCGCGCGGTGATCCTGGGCGGCGGCCGGACGATCGACGTCGCGACCGCCCTCGGGCTGAGCCGCCAGCAGACCATCGTGCCGGCGATTCCTTCAGACGCGACGATGTACGAAGTGATTCCGGAAACCATCCCGCTCGGGGAGGCACGCCTGCCCTTCGCCGGCGACATCGTCCCGCTGGCGATGGCCATGCGGCAGCATATCGAGCGGGCACTGGGTGCAACCCGCGGACGGATCGAGGGCCACCGCGGTGCGGCCGCGATCCTGCAGATCAATCCGCACACGCTGCGGGCACGCATGCGGAAACTCGGGATCGACGCGTCGCGGTACCGCGACTGAAGATCGGCATCAAGGGCTGCCGACTATCTGGGCCACGCCATCCAATGTCAGTCGGCCTGTCGTCAGGCGTCATCTCCTTCAACCGAAGGCTACGAGCCTCGGGCAGCCAATGGCGCGCCGCAGACGGAGGGCAGCCGGGCCCTCGTCTTCTACAAGGCCAATGGCCGGTTTCTGAATCATCGCCACAGCCCGGGCACCTGGCGGCTCTCGCCCGATGGCCGCGAGGTGACATGCAGCGACATTCAGAGGGCTGGCATTCCATCGACGCTCGAGCCGGGAGACTTCGTCGTCGGGACGCTGCGCACCGGGGCAGCCCTCCGCTCCCTGAACTGCGCCGGCATGCGGTTTGAGGACATCGCAATCTGGTCGAGCCCGGGCATGGCCGTGCACGAGGTCGGCGGGCCGGGGGGCAACGTCTATCGACGCGTGCGGGCCACGCGCCGCTGATCGTCATGGATCCCGTGGATGGAGGGGCCATTCGCCCGCGACTTGCGTATCCGCAACAACCGGTTTCTCGCCGCGCCACCGGCTGCCCCGGCCATCATCGTTTCCATGCACCCTCCCCACGGCAACAGCTACCGGCGCCGCTTCCCCTCCACGCCGGTGACCGCCATGACCATCACG
>JAIOPD010000099.1 GCA_021414115.1 Planctomycetia bacterium | reverse complement strand
CAACCGGCTGGTGATCCAGATCCAGCCTGCGGAAGGCATCCAGTTGCATTTCCAAACAAAGGTGCCCGGGGCCGGCATGAACCTCCGGCTGACCGATTTGGAGTTCAGTTATTCACGGCAGTTCAAGGGACGGCTGCCTGAGGCCTACGAACCGCTGCTCCTCGATGTGATGGCCGGCGACGCGAGCCTCTTTGCCCGGTCTGACGAGGTCGAGAAGTCGTGGGAGATCATCGATCCCTTCGCCCGCGTCTGGGCTTCCGACACGATGCCGCCCCCCGACCTCTACGAGTCAGGCGACTGGGGGCCGATGTCGAGTTTCGAGTGGATGGCCGCCCAGGGACGGACGTGGTTCGATCTCTGCCCGGTGCTCACGTGAGCATCGGCGGAAAACGGTGCCTGGCACCGTTTTCGATCGGCGGCGTGTCGATCGGTTCGCCAGTCGTGCAGGCGGCGCTGTCCGGCTACAGCGATCGGGCCATGCGGGTGCTCGCGCGTCGGCACGGCGCGGCCTACTCGCTCGGCGAGGTGCTGCTCGACAAGTTCGTCGCCGAGGTCGGCACCAACCGGCGCAACCTCGCCCGGCTCGCCGTCGCCGATGAAGAGCATCCCGTCGGCGGCCAGCTCATGGGCTCCAATCCCGACGACTTTCCGCCGGCCGCACGGCGGCTCGTGGCCGAGGGCTACGACGTCATCGACATCAACTTCGGCTGCCCGGTGAAGAAGGTGCTCGGCCGTTGCCGCGGCGGCTACCTGCTCTCACAGCCGGCCACGGCCCTCGAGATCGTGGCGAAGGTTCGCGACGCCCTGCCGCCGCACGTGCCCGTGACGCTCAAGATGCGCCGCGGCCTCGACGATTCGCCGGAGAGCCTCGACAACTTCTGGACGATCTTCGACGGAGCCTTCGCCCGCGGCGCGGCGGCGATCACGGTGCACGGCCGGACGGTGAAGCAGAAGTACGTGGGGCCGAGCGACTGGGAGTTTCTCACGGCGGTGAAGCGGCATGCCGGCGACCGGGTCGTGATCGGTTCCGGCGACCTGTTCTCGGCGCAGGCCTGCGTCGCCATGCTCGAACAAACCGGCGTCGACGGAGTGAGCATCGCCCGTGGTGCGATCGGCAACCCGTGGATCTTCCGGCAGACGCTTGCCCTGCTCGCCGGCGATCCGCCGCTGCCGCTCCCCACGATTCACGAGCAGCGGGACATGCTCCGCGAACACTGGCAACTGTCGATGGACCTCCACGGCGAGCAGGTTGCCGGGCGGAGCATGCGAAAGTTCGCGATCAAGTATGCCCGCGTGCATCCCGAACACCTCGCCGTCCGCGACGCCTTCATCGGGGTGAAGGTGAATGACGACTGGCAGGCCGTGCTGGCCCGCTTCTACGGCATCGACGGGCCGGGCCGAGACTCCGCCGCCGACATCGACGAGACGGCCGACTGCGATTCCAGCGGGTAGGTTTCTTCAGCCACCGGCGGCGACGATCTCGGCGCGAACGTCTTCATCGGTCTCGATCTCCCGTCGCCGGGCCAGCGCCGCGCGGCACCCGGCTTCCAGCACGCCCGCCGCGATCCAGCGACCAAGCGCCCATGCAGCGGCCCCCCGGATCACAGGCTCTGCGTCGTCGAGCGCGGCGGCGAGCGGCTCGAAACTGGGGGGATGCGGATGATTGCCCAGCGCGATCGCCGCCGATCTCAGCAGGCCCGCCCGCTTCGGCCGCAGGAGGGCCGATCCCTTGAAGTGCCTGCGGAACTCCCGCGGGTCCATGCGGAGGATGCCGGCCAACGAGAGCGAGGTTTCGCCGCCGCGAGGCTGAAACGTCGGTTGAACCGATCCCGGCGCATGCCGATTCCAGGGACAGACCTCCTGGCAGACATCGCAGCCAAAGATCCAAGCGCCCATGCCCTCACGGAGATCGGTGGCGATGGGCCGCCGCTGCTCGATGGTGAGGCTGCTGATGCAGCGATTGGCGTCGAGCACACGGGGCTCCACCAGCGCCCCCGTCGGGCAGGCGTCGAGGCAGGCCGTGCATGTTCCGCAGTGGTCGGCCTGGATCGGCATGTTTGCGGGAAACGCGACGTCGGTCAGCAGGGCGGTAAGCAGGAAGTAACTGCCCGCCGAGGGGTCGATGAGCATCGTGTTTTTACCGAACCAGCCGAGGCCGGCCAGCCAGGCGAAATCGCGTTCGGCGAGCGGCGCTGAATCGACGACGCCGCGGGTCCGACAGCCGGGTACACGGGCCTCGAGCCACGCACCCAGCCGGTTGCTGCGGTCCCGCAACAGATCGTGGTAGTCGTCGCCCCAGGCGTAACGCGCCACGCGGCCCCTCCCCTGCCCCGGCTCGACGGCCGGAGGTGCCGCGGCATGGTCGGTCGCCAGCATCACGACGCTTTGCACACCCTCGAGCACCGCCTCGGCCGATCGCCGCAACGGCTCGTGACGCACCAGCCATTCCGATGTCGCACCAGCCAAATCGCGGGCGAGCCAGGTGCGAAAGTGCTCGTGGTGCGGCGGTGCGGTGACGGTGGTGATCCCGACCCGGGAAAACCCCAACCGTACCGCCTCCTCCCGGAGTCCGGTGGCGATCGCGGCTGGATTGAAGGCGGCGGCTGTCTGGGAGGGCTGCATGGACCGAAAAGGCTGGCTCGACTGGCGAAACGCCCGCGCCGCCCGAACGGCTGGGCTCTGGGAAGTTGGTCTGGACCCGTGGGCCAGACTCGCTATTTTCCTGCCCTCCCATTGTCCCCTGCGGCGGCGGGATTCCAAACCGTTCTCCTGTGGAGTGCCTGACGTGCCTACTTCCTCGCAGCCCCGGCAGACCTCGCGCGGACCAGCCGCGGCGATGATTTGCATCGCCCTGCTCGGCATGGTCGGTTGCCAGACACCTCAGGCAGGGACCGTGGCGCCGCCAGCCACCGGGATGATCGGTCAGCCGGCGGCCTACGGCAGCTGGGCGACACCCCCTCAAGGCGCCGCCTATCCGCCCACGGTCAGCGCGCCGCCGATGCCCGCGAACGCCGCCGCGCCGATGCCCGGCCCGGCGACGCAGTGGCAGGCCGCCGCCCCTGCGGTACCGCCCCCGCCTGGTGCTCCCGCCGCCCCCAACTCCTGGTCGTGGTCGCAGCCTCCGACGACGGCGCCGCCGTCGATGCAGCAATACGGCACGCAACTCCAGAACACGGCCAACCAATACACCCAAAGCGCGACGAATCAGGCCCAGCAGTACGCCAACCAGATGCAGGCCCAGCCACAGCAGTGGGCCAACCAGGCGCAGCAATACGCGAACCAGCAGACGCAGCAGCTGAACAACCAGATGCAGAACACGGCCAACCAATACACGCAGGGCGTCAACAACCAGATCCAGCAGGGCATGCAGTCGGCCCAGCAGCAGGTCACGGCGCAGATGCCGACCTACCAGCAGCCGCCCACGAACACCTCGTGGAATCCCTTCGCGACGAGCTCCCAGTCGCTCCCCCCGGCCCGCGCCACGCCCGCGACGACGATCCCGCGATACTAGATCGCGAGTCGGGTGTGGAGAACGTATTCGCCGCGCTCGCGATTGGGGCTTCCTAACCGCGGGCCGCGGGTGCCAAGGAAGCCCGGAGCGCGAGCGACGGGTAGACGCGTGGCATTCTGCAGTCGCTCCGCGGAGCGGGTTGGGGTGGAGAACGTCTTCCCCGCGCTCGCGCTTGGGGCTTCCCGGCCGAAGGCAAACGCTTTCAGGGCGGGTAGGCGCGGGGGTCGGCGAACGCTCGACGAGCGTGGGGCCGCCGCGGCCCCACGCGAGGAGACTTTTGCCGCCCCCACGCCGGCACCAACCCCCGGGTCGCATGCCCGCTTGCCGCCCCGGCGATGTAGGCTAAAGGGCCTTGGTCCATTCCGGACCACGAGGTGCTTCCCACATGTTTCGTTGGCTCGGTGCGCTCGCTCCCGGAAGGCGTCCGGCGATCACGGCCGCGACGTGGCGGCAGGTACGTGAGATCGACGCGCTCGCTCCCCAGATGGAGACGCTCGACGACGTCGCCCTCAAGCGGCTCGGCCGGTCGCTCTCCTATCGCGCGAAGGCCGGCGAACCCCTCGACTCTCTGCTGGTCGAGACCTTTGCCGCCACGCGTGAGGCCGGGCGGCGACGGCTCGGCATGCGGCACTACGACGTGCAACTCCTGGCGGGCTCCGCACTCGTCAAGGGTGCGATCGCCGAAATGCAGACGGGCGAGGGCAAGACGCTCGTGGCCACGCTGCCGCTGGTGCTCTACGCGCTGGCCGGCAAAGGGGCCCACCTCGCGACGGTGAACGACTATCTCGCCCGCCGCGACGCCGAGTGGATGACGCCGATCTTCGAAGCGCTCGGCCTGAAGGTGGGCATCGTCGAATCCCAGATGGACTTCGACGCCCGCCGCCAGGCCTATGCCTGCGACGTGACCTACGGCACGGCCAAGGAGTTTGGTTTCGACTTTCTCAAGGACCGATTGATCAAGCGGCAACTCGACGAGGGCAATCGCGACCTGGGCGCGACACTCACCGGCGGCTCGGCCACCGGCTCCGCGAAACTCCTCCAGCGGCCGTTCTGGTTCTCGCTCGTCGACGAGGCCGACAATGTGCTGATCGACGAGGCTCGCACGCCGCTGATCATCGCGTCGCCCCCCGGCGAAGCTCAGGCCGTCGAGCAGGCGCTCTTTCGCTACGCGGCGCTCGCGGCCACCTCGCTCGAGCCTGACGACGACTTCGAACAGGACGTGCAGAAGCAGACCTGCGAACTGTTGGGGCGTGGCCGCAGCCGCGTGCGGGCGTTCGATCGTCCGCCCGAACTCGAATCGATCAGCCTGCTCGAGATTTACGACGCCGTGGAGCGGGCCCTCCGCGCCCGCCGGTTCTTCGGCCGTGACCGGCAATACGTCGTCCGCGACGGCAAGATCGTGATCATCGACGAGTTCACCGGCCGCGCCGCCGAGGGCCGGACGTGGAAGGACGGTCTCCACCAGGCCGTCGAGGCGAAGGAGGAGATCGAGGTGACCGTTGCCTCGGGACATGCGGCCCGGATCACGATCCAAGACCTCTTCGCCCGCTGGCCCCATCTGGCGGGCATGACCGGCACCATCGCCACGAGCGCGGGTGAAATCTCCCGTACGTACGACGTGGCTGTGGCCGTGGTGCCGACCAACAAGCCCGCGATCCGGCAGCGGCTGCCCGCGATGGTCTGCGCCGACCAGGCGGAGAAGTTCGACCGCATCGTCGCGGAGACCGCCGAGATGCATGGCCTCGGCAGACCGGTGCTCATCGGCACGCGGTCGATCGACAAGTCGGAGGAACTCTCGCGACGGCTCGAAGCCGCCGGCCTGAGCCACGTGGTGCTCAATGCGAGGCACATCGTGAAGGAGGCCGAGATCGTGAGCCAGGCGGGCCAGTTGGGCCAGATCACCGTCTCCACCAACATGGCCGGCCGCGGCACCGACATCAAACTCGGCGAGGGTGTGAGCGAAATCGGCGGCCTGCACGTCATCTGCACCGAACTGCACGATTCGGCCCGGATCGATCGCCAGTTGGTGGGCCGCTGTGGACGGCAGGGCGACCCCGGCACCTGGCGGCAATACGTCGCCTTGGATGACGACATCCTGATCCAGGGCTTCGGGCCCAAGCGGGCCAAGCGGATCGCCGCCGGCATCCGTGGCCGGCTCGGCGGCAACCCGGAGCCGCTCCTCCGCACGTTCAAGCGGGCGCAGCAGCGGATCGAGGCCCGTCACCGCCGGCAACGCCGCATCCTCGAATACGTCGAGCGGCAACGGAACGAGGCCCACATCCAGATGAGCCAGGATCCCTATCTCGACTCGCCGTCGTGAGGGTCCCGGCTGCGATTGACTCGGGTGGGTGGGGTGTGTGAGTCTGCCGGCATGAAGATGGCATGCCTGCTCACGCTCCTGATCGGTGGATCGCTGGTCTGCGAGTCGCCGACCGACGCGCGAGGCGATGACACCGCGCCGGCTCCCGCGATTCCTCCCGTTGCGATTTCTGCGGCCGCGCCCCCTCCCGCTGCGGACCCGGCGCCGAGCGACTCGGCCGTGCTTCTGGGCGAGTTGCTCGAGCCGCTTGCCGGCCGCTCGGGCACGACAACGCAGCCCGCGGGAGAGACGGATCTCTACTCGCGGCCGCTGCCACTGCTCGAGGCCCTCGAGCGGTCCGGCGATACGTCGCGCCGGCTCTGGATCGCGCACGCCTACTGGAAGGTCTCGGCCGACTATGCAGCGGTTCGCTGCTGCACCGCGGCAATCGAACGGCTCGAGATGATCGCGCCGGGGGGCGATCGCCACGACCGCGCCACGCTCGATGTGGCCACGGCCGCGGCCAAGGCCGACCTCGCCGACGCGCGGGCCCATCTCGGTGCCATGCAGCAGGAACTCGTCGATCTCGCGCGTCTGCCCCTCGGCGAGCCGCTCCCCTGGCCCGTCGACCGACCGCTCGCCGGCCCCTACCAGACCCACTTCGATGCCATCTTCGCCAACCGGACGGCCACCGGACGGGTGCGGACGATCGCCCGCACGTTGCCCGCCCGGCACGAGGCGCTCGAGTCACGGGCGGCCGCCGTCCGCGCGGCCGCCACGGCGATGGCGATGGCCGAGGCCGACCACGCCAAAGGCAATCGCCCGATCGAAGCCGTGATCGCCGCCCACGCGGCCCTCGTCAGCCAGCAGCGAGAGTTTCTCCAGGCCACCAAGGCCTACAACCTCGACATCGCCGAATACGCGATGGCCGTCGCCGATCGCTCGGTGCCCGACGACCGGTTCGTGTCGATGCTCATCGGCACGCCGATCCAGTGGCGGCAGCCGCCCCCGGCGCCTCCCCCGCCCGCTCCCGTCACGAGTGGTACGCTAGGGCCATGATCGCCCATGATGCGGCCACGGCCGCCGCAGAGAAGCCCGCTCCCCTCGCCATCGGCCCGGTCGTCGTCGATCCGCCGATCCTCCAGGCGCCGATGGCGGGCTACACCAACTTTGCGTACCGCCAGATCGTGCGGGAGTTCGGCGGTGCCGGCCTGCTCGCCACCGAGATGATCGCGGCGCGGAGCGCCATGTGGCTCGAGACCAACCGTGGGGAGCATCCCGACCGACTGTGGGGCGTGCGCGACGAACCGCGGCCGCTGGCCGTGCAGATGTGGGACAACGACCCCGACAACCTCGCCGAAGTGGGCCGCCGGCTGGCGAAGGATTTCCGGGTCAGCGTCGTCGATCTCAACTTCGGCTGTCCCGTGCGGCAGGTCACCGAGAAGGCCCACAGCGGCTCGTGGCTGCTCCGCGATCCCGACCGCGTCGGCACGATCGTCCGCCGCGTGGTCGAGGCCTGTGACGGCGTGCCCGTGACGGCCAAGATCCGGCTCGGCTGCTCCGACTCGTGCCTCACCGGCGTCGAGGTGGCGCAGCGCATCGAAGAGGCGGGCGCTTCGTGCCTCACCGTTCACGGCCGCGTCGCCTCGCAGTTTTTCAAGGGTACGGCCGACTGGGATGCGATCGCGGCAGTGAAGCGGAGCGTGTCACGCATGCCGATCGTGGGAAACGGCGACATCGACTCGGCCGAGACCGCCGTCCGTCGCCTCCGTGAGAGCGGCGTGGACGGCGTGATGATCGCCCGCGAGGCGGTCGCCAAGCCCTGGATCTTCGCCCAGGCCGCCGCCCTCCTCCGCGACGAGGTCCCGCCCAGCGATCCCACGCTCGACGAACAGTACGAACTCGTGCTCCATCACTATGACCTCGTCTGCCAGCGCTTCGGCGTGGACCGGGGCACGCTGCTGATGCGAAAGTTCGCCTGCTCCTACGCCCAGGGCCTCCCCGGCGCCCGCGACTTCCGCGGCAGGGTCTCCCGCGTCCTCACCCGCGAGGAGTTTCTCGAAGTGATGCGAACGACATTCCCCAGAAACGCCGCCGCAGCGGGTGCCCAGGAAGCCCGGATCGCGAGCGACGGGTAGACGGGCGGCGGCCCGCAGCAGGAACGCGGAGCGAGTTAAGGCTGAGATCGCATTTCCCCAACACGAACGCAGTGAGGGGCTGCCTGATGAAAGCCGTCACATCGGGCGCCGGGGAAGCCCGGAGCGCGAGCGACGGGTATCCGGGTGGCTTGTGGGACGGTTCCGCAGAGCGGGTTGAGGTGGAGACCGTCTTCCCCGCGATCGCGCTTGGGGCTTCCTGACGGAGAGGCGTCGGCCCATCATCCGCGGTGGCGCGACCGGGCACGGGCAGCCCCGACCCACACCACGGACCCAGGCCGCCTCAGCAGACCCCCGGCCAGCGGGCGCGGACATCGCGGCCGGCATACAGGGCACCATCGCCCAGTGACTCCTGAATGCGGAGCAACTGGTTGTACTTCGCGATCCGGTCGCTCCGCGAGGCCGAGCCCGTCTTGATCTGGCCCGTCGAGAGGCCGACGGCGAGGTCGGCGATCGTGGCGTCTTCGGTCTCGCCGCTGCGATGGCTGGAGATCGACGTGTAGCCTGCACGGTGAGCGAGCTGCACGGCGGCGATCGTCTCGGTGAGCGTGCCGATCTGATTGACCTTCACGAGGATGCTGTTGGCCACGCCCTCGGCGATGCCGCGGCCGAGCCGCTCGGAGTTGGTGACGAACAGGTCGTCGCCCACGAGCTGCACCTTCGCGCCGAGTTTCTCGCTGATCAGCTTCCAGCCCTTCCAGTCGTCCTCCGAGCAGCCGTCCTCGATCGACACGATCGGGTAGCGGCTGGCAAGGCTCGCCAGGAAGTCGACCATGCCGGCCGAGTCGAGCTGCTTGCCCTCGATGGTGTAGGTGCCGGTCTTGGCGTCGTAGAGCTCCGTCGCGGCGCAGTCGAGCGCGATCGCCATCTGCTCACCCGGCTTGTAGCCGGCGTTGGAGATCGCGGCGAGGATCACCTCCAGGGCCTCGGCACACGTGCCGATGTGCGGCGCGAAGCCGCCCTCGTCGCCGACCGCCGTCGAGAGCTTCTTGTCCTTGAGCACCTTCTTGAGGGCGTGGAACGTCTCGACGCCGGCCCGCAGCGCCTCGTCGAAGGTGTCGAAGCCCAGGGGCATCACCATGAACTCCTGCACGTCGAGCGGATTGTCGGCGTGGGCACCGCCGTTGATGATGTTCATCATGGGCGCGGGCAGGAGGCGGGCCGTCGCACCGCCGAGGTAGCGATAGAGGGGCAGGCCGCAGTGCTCCGCAGCCGCGTGGGCCACCGCCAGCGACACGCCGAGGATCGCGTTGGCGCCGAGCACCTTCTTATTGGGCGTGCCGTCAAGCTCCATCATCAGCTCGTCGACGGTCGTCTGGTCGAGGGCGTCGCAGCCCTCGAGTTCCTCCGCGATCCGGGTGTTGACGTTCTCGACCGCCTCCAACACACCCTTGCCGAGATAGACGCCCTTGTCGCCGTCGCGTTTCTCCCAGGCCTCGTGGGCACCAGTGCTCGCGCCCGACGGCACCGCCGCACGGCCACTCGCCCCGTCGGCGAGCGCCACGTCGACTTCGATCGTCGGATTGCCGCGGCTGTCGAGAATCTGGCGGGCGTGGACGTCGACAATCGTGGACATGAGGGCCTCCGGTGGGGAGTGAGGGGGCGGGAATCGGGAGCAACTGGCTCAGCCAGGCAGCGGCCCGAGCCCGACGCATTGTGCCAGCGGCGCGCCGCGACGCAAGGGCCGAGCCGGGCTGGCAGCGGACGGCTGTCCCCTGCGTTGAACCGCAGGTATCCTCGACTGTTTCGCCGCTCCTTCCCCGATCGCCACCCTATGTTCACCGGCCTCGTCGAATCGCTCGGTCATGTCGTTGCCGCCGCTCCGGAGCCTCCGGGCCTGCGACTCGTCGTCGATGCCACGGAAGTGGCATCCGACGCCAGGATCGGCGACAGCATCTGCACAAGCGGCTGCTGCCTGTCGGTGGTGCGGATCGACGGCTCCTGCCTCACGTTCGAACTCGGCCCCGAGACGCTCTCCCGTACGACCTTGGGCGGCCTCGTGGCGGGTGATCCGGTCAACCTCGAACGTTCGCTGCGGCTTTCCGACCGGCTTGGCGGCCACCTCGTGACCGGACACGTCGACGGTATGGGCCGGCTCGCTTCCCGCGTCGAGGAGGGCGACTGGATCACGTGCCGGTTCGAAGCGCCCGCCCCGCTCCTCGCGCAGATGGCGGGCAAGGGATCGGTGGCCATCGACGGCGTGAGCCTCACGGTGGTGGACGTTTCGCCGACGGAGTTCAGCGTGGCCCTGATTCCCCACACGCTCGCCTGCACGACGCTGGGCTCGCTCGCCGTCGGCGATCGCGTGAACCTCGAAACCGACATCGTCTTCAAGTACGTCGACCGCTGGCTAAGCGCCCGCCATTCCTCATGATGCACGAATCCGAATCTCTCGCCGCGGTCCCTCAGCCCCGCCAGACGACGGCGTATCTGAAGCAGCTCTTCTCCCAGGTCGGGTTCACGATCGACGCCCGCAAGGGGCAAAACTTTCTCGTCGATCTGAATCTCATCGACCTGCTCGTGCGTTCGGCGGAGATCGATCCGGCCGACGTCGCGCTGGAGGTGGGCTGCGGCACGGGCGTGGTCACCGAGCGGGTGTCTGCGGCTGCGGCTCGTGTCGTCACGGCGGAGATCGATCCCCGCCTCGCCCAACTTGCCCGCGACCGGCTCATCGAACGCGACAACGTGACGCTCGTCGAGGGGGACGTGCTGGCGGGCAAGCACCGCTTCGCGCCGGCGGTGCTCGAGGCCGTGGACGCGGCCCGCGCCGCCTCCCCGCGCGGTCGCTTCCTGCTCGTAGCCAACCTGCCCTATTGCGTGGCCACGCCGGTGATCTCGAACCTCCTCGCCCTGCCCCGCCCCTTCGACACGGCCGTCGTCACGGTGCAACGGGAAATGGCGGAGCGGATGACGGCCACGGCCGGCACCGGGTCGTACAACGCACTCTCGGTTTGGATCGGCGCGCAGTGCCGCGGTGAGATCGTCCGCATCCTGCCGCCGAGTGTGTTTTGGCCGCGTCCGAAGGTGGAATCGGCGATCGTGCGGCTCGATGTCGAACCAGAGCGCCGGGCCGCGATCGGTGACCTCGCCCGCTTTCATGAGGTTGTCCGCGAGGTGTTCTGCCACCGCCGTAAGGTGCTCCGCGGCATCCTGCTGCGGATGGCCGGCGGCAAGAAAACGGATGCCGCCCACGCCACCGTCGACCGGGTCTACGCCACGCTCGGCCTGCCGCCGAATGCGCGGGCCGAAGACATCCCCCCCGACGACTTCGTCAGGCTCGTCAGCGCCTTCGACGCCCCGGGCTGACGGAGAACCCCTCTCCCGGAACCCCTCTCCCGGAACCCGCCCTCCCGGAACCCGCCCTCCTGGAACCCTCGCTCAGGGAGGCGGAGGGATCGGCGTGAGCGTGACGAGCGTTGAGGATTTCGCTCACCAAAGATCAAACCCTCGCTACGCGCAGTGCGAAATACTCCCGCGAGGAACCTCATGCCGTCCCGCAGCCGGGCCAGAACCTCACGCCGTCCCGCAGCCGGGCCGGAACCTCACGCCGTCCCGCAGTCAGAGCCGGAGAATCGTCACGACCGGCGCAGACAAGACCTGAAAATCCCGCGATCTCCCGAAAAAACGCGACTAAGAGCGGCTTGACCGCAATTTCCGGTTGTCTGGACCGGACGGCTAAACTGGGGCTTCCGAGGGTTGTCCTGCCGAAATCCCAAGGTCGGGTCTGAGCCGGCCTGCTTCGGTGTGCCGGCTCGCGACAAGGGAAACCGAGGGTGGAGGCCGTCTGCGCGTGATTCCAACTCCCACGACCGAGGCGTCGTTCGCCCCCACCATCGTCGACCTCTTGCGGCAGCGGAGAACTCAACATCACGTATGCCCAACTCGACCGAAAGGCCCGGGCCGTGGGCGCCTGGCTGATGGATCGGGGGATGGTCGGCAAGCGGGTGTTGCTGCTCTATCCCTCCGGCCTCGATTTCATCGCGGCCTTCATGGGCTGCCTCTACGGCGGCGCGATCGCCGTGCCGGCCTACCCGCCGCGCAAGAACCGATCGGTCGAACGCATCGAAGCGATCGCCTCCGATGCCGACGCTTCCGTCGCCCTCACCACCCGCGACGTGCTCGACCGGTTCGATTCCCTGCGAGCTGCGGCTCCGAGTCTCGAGCATCTCGTGTGGAAGGTCGACAGCGAACTCGAGCCCAGTTGGGCCGACCGCTGGGACCGCCCCGACATCGACGGCGACACGCTCGCCTTCCTCCAATACACCAGCGGCTCCACCGGCACGCCCAAGGGGGTGATGCTGTCGCACGAGAATCTGCTCCATAACTCCCTGCGCATCATGCAGGCCTTCGAGATCACCCGCAGCCAGTCGGGCGTGTTCTGGCTGCCGAGCTTCCACGACATGGGGCTGATCGGGGGCATCCTCGTGCCGCTCTATGGCGGCAAGTTCAACGTACTCATGTCGCCCGTCGCCTTCCTGCAGAAGCCGCTCCGCTGGCTGCAGGCGATCTCCCGCTACCGGGCCACGATCAGCGGCGGCCCCAACTTCGCCTACGAGCTCTGCGTGCGGAAGACGACGCCCGAGCAGCGGGCCACGCTCGACCTTTCCAGCTGGTCGCTGGCCTTTAACGGCGCCGAGCCCGTCCGCGCCGAGACGATCGACGCCTTCTGCGAGGCCTTCGCCCCGAGCGGATTCCGTCGCGAGGCCTTCTTTCCGTGCTACGGCCTCGCCGAGAGCACGCTGATGGTCACCGGCGGCATGAAGTTCGAGCAGCCCGTGACCCGTTCGTTCGACGCCGCCTCGATCGAGACCGGCACCGCGCAGTCCAGGCCCGCGAAGGCAGCCGGCGCCCGACGGCTCGTCGGCAGCGGCCGCGAACTGGACGGCCAGGACGTGCTCATCG
Source organism: Planctomycetia bacterium (assembly GCA_021414115.1). Taxonomy (GTDB): domain Bacteria; phylum Planctomycetota; class Planctomycetia; order Pirellulales; family UBA1268; genus QWPN01. The sequence continues at coordinate 4,978 of JAIOPD010000099.1, read as the reverse complement.
TCGATCCACACTCCTCCGAGGCGTTGCCCCCGGGCCGGGTGGGCGAGATCTGGGTGAGCGGCCCGAGCGTGGCGCAGGGCTACTGGAACCGTCCTGACGAATCGAAGGCGACCTTTGGCGCGATGCTCGCCCAGCCGGATCAGGACGACTCGCAGGCCTTCGCCAAGTGGCGGCCGAATCCCGGCCCCTACCTCCGCACGGGCGACCTCGGCTTCTTCGACTCGGGCGAGCTCTTCGTGACCGGCCGGCTCAAGGATCTGATCATCATCCGCGGCCGCAACCACTATCCGCAGGATTTGGAGCACACGGTCGAAGAGGCGAGCAGCCTGGTGCGCGCGGGCTCGGTGGCGGCGTTCGCAGTCGATATCGACGACCGCGAACGCGTGGTGATCGTCGCCGAGGTCGAACGAGGCAAGCGCGAGCCGGCCGAGATTGCCGCAGCCTTCGACACGATCCGCAGCAAACTGGCCCGCGACCACGAGGTGGCGGCCGAGGCCATCGTGCTCGTGCGGCCCAACAGCATCCCCAAGACGTCGAGCGGCAAGATCCAGCGGCACGCGTGCAAGCGGCAGTTCCTCGACAACACGCTCGAGGTCGTCGAGCAGCATGTCGGCTGGTTGGCCCCGGCAACGCCCGCTGCCCAGCCCTCGTCGACGGCTCCGGCGGGCTCCGCACTGCCACGACTCGCGCGGCAGCGGCCCGTGGGGGAAGCGACGGGGGCGCACCGCCCCGACCGCGACCTCCCGCAGGAGATCGTGCAGACGGTGTTCGACCATGTCCGCCGCATTGCCAAGGAGCGGGCCGGCGAACTCACGCTCGACACCAACATCGTCGAACTCGGCCTCGATTCGCTGGAGCGGATGGAAATCGTCGCCAGCCTCGAGGAGGCCTTCGGCGGCCGCTTTCCGGAGCAGGTCCTGCCCCAGATCGAAACCTGCCGCGAGGTCACCGAGGCGATCATCGACCACATCCCGATGGCGGCGAAGCAGCCTTCGGAGCAGTCCGTCCGGATGGACGCCGAGATCGGCGCCGACGTCTGGGACATCCAGCAGTTCCCCGAGGTGCGTGCGCTGGAGCAAAACTTCGCGATGGTCCGCGACGCGGGCCTGGAAAACCCCTATTTCACGCTGCACGAGGGGCTCACGAACGACCGCACCACGATCGGCGGCCGGGAGATGGTGAGCTGGGCCACCTACAACTACCTCGGCATGTCGGGCGAGCCCGAGGTGACCGCGGCGGCAAAGGCGGCCATCGACCGTTTTGGCACGAGCGTATCGGCGAGCCGGCTCGTGTCGGGAGAAAAGACGATCCACCAGGAACTGGAGCGGGAGATCGCCCGGTTCATCGGCACACAGGACGCCGTGACGTTTGTCGGCGGCCACGCCACCAACGAAACGGTGATCGGGCACGTGGTCGGCCCGGGCGACCTCGTGCTGCACGATGCACTGGCCCATAACAGCCTGCTCCAGGGAGCCCTGCTGTCAGGAGCCCGCCGCCGGCCTTTCCCGCACAACGACTATGACGCGGCCGAGAAACTTCTCTCGCAGATGCGCAACCAGTACCGCCGCGTGCTCGTGGTGATCGAGGGCATCTACAGCATGGACGGCGACTTCGCCGAACTGCCCAAGTTCATCGGACTGGCCAAGCGTCACAAGGCCCTGCTGATGGTGGACGAGGCCCACTCCATCGGTGTGATGGGTGTTCGCGGCCGCGGCATCGGCGAGCACTTCGGGGTGAATCCCGAGGACGTCGACATCTGGATGGGCACGCTCTCGAAGGCGCTCGGCAGTTGCGGCGGCTACATTGCCGGCTCCAAGACGCTGGTCCGCTGGCTGAAGTACACGGTGCCGGGCTTCGTCTATTCCGTCGGCCTGCCACCGGCAGCGGCGGGGGCGTCGCTCGGCGCCCTGCGGCTTCTGCAGCGGGAGCCGCAGCGGGTGGAACGACTCCACGCCAACGCCCGGCTGTTCCTGCAACTGGCCAAGGAGGCCGGCCTCGACACGGGCCCCTCAGGCGGCTCGGCGATCGTGCCGATCATCCTCGGTAACTCGATGAACAGCCTGCGGCTCTCCCGCAACCTCTTCGCGCGGGGCATCAACGTGCAGCCGATCCTCTATCCTGCGGTGGAGGAGAGCGCCGCCCGACTGCGGTTCTTCATCACCTCGCGGCACACGCCCGACCAGATCCGCCGCACGATCACGGCGGTGCAGGAAGAGCTTGCCAAGATTGATCCGACGTACGCCCGCCGATCGGCTTGACCGCGGCCGAGACGCCATGATGGCCGACATTGAGACCACGAGCCACCGGCTCGTTCTTCCCGCAGACGCCAATCACCACGGCACACTCTATGCCGGCAGCCTCCTGCGGTACGCACTCGAGGCCGCCTACGCTACAGGGAGCCGGGCCGCCGGACCGGCGGCCAATCTCATGCTGCGACGTGTGCTGTCGCTGGAGTGCCGACGAAGCGTGCCGGTGGGCACGCTCGTGGAGATCCGCTGCGGCGTGCTCCAGGTGCGGCAGGCGTATCTCGTCGTGGGCGTGGTGGGTATGCCCACGCCAGGCGGCACGCTGCCCTGGATGGACGGGCTGCTCGGGTTCGTGCAGGTTGACGAGGCCGGTCTCCCGGCTTCCTTGCCGCAGCCGATCAAGCCCGTTCGAGGCGGCCCGCTCTGGCAGCCGCTGATCGATCGGCTGGGAAAACTCGCCGACATCCGCGGTGCCACCGGCAACTGGATCGCCGCCGGCTGGTGACGACCGATCTCGGGGAGCCCTCCTCAGGAAGCCCGGAGCGCGAGCGACGGGTATCCGCGCTGCTGAGCGTGAGAGTCCCGCGAAACGAGACGGGGTGGAGGGCGTAGTCCCCGCGCTCGCGCTTGGGGCTTCCCGACGAGCAGCGGGCGCGATCTGCCTGAAAGGAAGCCCGGAGCGCGAGCGACGGGTATCCCCGCGCTGCTGAGCGTGAGAATCCCGCGAAACGAGACGGGGTGGAGGGCGTAGTCCCCGCGCTCGCGCTTGGGGCTTCCCGACGGCCGATCCCGGCTGCTTGGGGAGTCGTGGCATCCAATGCTCAGGAAGCCCGACACGCGAGGCTTCCGTGGAAGCCTTTTCAGGCTCTCAATACTTCACTTCGATGCCGAAGTCGACGCCGTTGGTGAACACATAGTCCTGGGCAACATTTTGTGCGGGGCCGATCCGGTTGTAGATGGGATCCGGACGGTAGTACGGGCTCGAAGGATCCGTCTCACCCGTCGGGCCGGTCGTCTTGACCACCCACGGATTGTCGATGCTGGCCGGCAGGGTCGGATCCTTGGGCTCCGCATACCTCACAGATCTCGCCTGGCTTCGATAGGCCGTGTTGGACGACGCGCGGGCGATACTGCCGAGCCACATTCCCGTGTAGCCGGCCCGCAGGAGGATCGACTGCGTGACGCGATATTGGGCACCGAACCGCCACTCGCCAATCGGTGAGAACACCACCGAGTGCTCGGCCGCGTTGGTCGCGTTCTGCTGGCCCACGCCGTAGATCTGCAGGAAGAGCGGTGGCGGCTGCAGTTGCACCGTGTTGCCGGCGTCGGAGCCGCCTCCGCTGCTCGAGTTGGTGACCGATGGGTTGAAGGTGGCCCTGAGGTAGTCGGCCCCGATCGAATCAGGGAAGTTCGACCCACGATACAGGTTGTTTTGCCAGTTGATGGCCGCCGTGAACTTGAACTCGCTGGAGAAGGTCCAGCGGCCGGTGTTGCCCTCGAGAAGCACGGCAAACTCGGGCCCTACCATGTTGTTATAGGAATTCGTATTCCATTCGCCCGTCTGGAGCGGCGAGCCCAACCCGCGGCCCGTAAGCGTGTCATACCCTCCGATGCCGATGACGTCGCCGGCCGACGTCTGATTGACGAATACCGATCCGCTACCCGCACCGATCCCGGTGCCGGTGCCGGTGCCGGTGCCGGTGCCGGTGCCAATCCCGGTGCCGGTGCCAATCCCGGTGCCGCCCGTACCCGTGCCGCCCGTACCCGTGCCGCCGGTGACGCCCGTTGGCCCACGATTGAAGGCGTATTGGTTGCTCTCGTAGCCGATATTGAAGCTCTCGGCGAACTGCATGTATCGGGGACCGATTGCGAAGCGGGCTGAGTTGCCACTCCCGCGACGCCCCAGCTCGCGACGCACGATGAGCGAGGCGGACCCACCCGAGATTTCCATCGTGTTGGTCTGGACGAGTTTCTGCGCGATCAAGTGATCCGGCGGCGGGCTGTTGGACGTGATCGTGGTGGTGACGATTGCCTGATTGATGTTACCGACACCACCGCCGTTGCCGCCGCCGCCCCCGGTTGAGCTCTGCGTAAAGATCTGCGTCGGCGACGATGCCGCAAACTCGCTCACCGTCTGGAAGGTCTGGGCCTTCGCACCGGTGTCGAAGTAGCTGAACTGCATGCCCTGGTCATCGTAGATCCAGCCGCCTTCGTATCGATTGCCCCAGGTCATCACCGTCCGCATCCAGCTGGTGTTGAGGTCCAGCTGCAGCGGGTCGGCTCCGAAGATGAAAATGCCGCCGATCACGTTGCCGCCGCTCGTGCCTGAGGCCTGAATGCCGCCATTGTTGAGCTGGGCGATCGCCTGGGGCGAGATGGGCGATGTCGGGATGATGTAGCCGCCCGCAGCCGTCGCCCCCACGCCCGTCACGCTCGCCGGCGTGATGGCCCAATAGAGCCGGTCATAGTTGAAGAAGATGCCTTCGCTGAGCTCGGGATACATCTCGTAATCCTGCGTGTCCGGCGGAGCGAACATCTGGAAGTCGTAGAAGTCCTGATCGGGCAGGAGCGGCATCCAGTTGCCGCCCGCAGAGGCCACCACGGCCGCGCACCATGTCGCAGCGACCGTGAGGATGGTCGCCGCCAGACGCTTGAAAACCAGTGTCGTAGCCATCGCTTGTATGCCCTGTGGAGCAGGATCCGATGTTCCGCCAGTGCGGATTGCTCTCCTG
>JAIOPD010000010.1 GCA_021414115.1 Planctomycetia bacterium | reverse complement strand
CTCGGATGCCGCCTGCGCTTCGCCATCCTGGCTTCGCTGGTCGGCATACGCCGGTTCTCGGGGCACGGGCAGCCCCTCGCGGGTTTTCGATTGGGAAGCCCGGAGCGCCAGCGACGGGTAGACGCGCCGCGACCGTGTTGATGACGGGGAACTGTCCGACGTGGCGGACGTATTCCCCGCGCTATCGCTTGGGGCTTCCTGCCGGGGAGGCGACGGGGATCGGCGAACGCTCGACGAGCGTCGGCGATTCCGCCGCCGCGAGAATCCGCAGGACCGCGAAGCGTCAGCCGCCCTTGTCGAAGCGGGCCTTGATCGCCTTCACCTCGGCGGCCTCCGGGAGCGCCTTGTAGAAGGCGTCGAGCGGGTAGCAGCCGCTTCTCAGGCCGTGCCGTGGGGCGGTCGTGCAGTCGGAGAAGGTTCGGCAGACCGCGCCGCGGGTGAGCGGTCGGCCGGCGAGGGAATCGGCCGGGAGCGTGGGATACGAGAGCACCATCCGGCCGAGGCCGACGGCGTCGATCCAACCGCGGCCCACGGTAGCCTCTGCCGCGTGGACGACGAAGTCCTGCAGGTAGGTGTAGCCCGAGCCCACCATCACGAGGTCGGGCACCGCCGCCTTGGCCTCGCGTGCCGCATCGATCTGCCGCCACACGCCGGCGAGCGGATCCTCGGGCGGCGGATAGCCGTCGGAGGGTGGAAACGCCGCGGGCCGCGTGACGTGGGGCACGGTGTAGGGGCTGCCGGCCGAGAGGTTCACCGCCACGACGCCCAGATCGCGAAGCAGCCGCAGGAGTGCGACCGGTTCCGCGAGGTCGATCCGGAGCGGATCCCGCTCGTCCACGCCGAAGCCGCAGTCGTAGGGGAGGGCGTCTGCATGAGGAAAGGGCGCGCCGTGGCCGTCGACCATGTGCCAGGGCACGGTGTCGAAGAGCGAGAGCCGCACGCCGATCGCGAGCCGCGGGCATTCCGCGGTCACCCGCTCGACGAGCGTCCGCAGAAGCCGCGTGCGGCCGGCGAAGTCGCCGCCCCAGGGGCCGGGCCGGCGGCGGGCCGAGAGAAACTCGTGGATGAGGTAGCCGTGGCAGGCTTTGAGATCGACCATGTCGAAGCCGGCCGCATCGGCGTCGCGGGCGGCGGCGACATAGGCGTCGATCAGTCGCTCGACGTCGGAGTCGGAGACGACGCAGGCCGTGTCGGCGGGATCGACGCCGTGGCGGGCATCGAGCAGCGGGTGGTGGAAGGCGATCCGCGGCACGCGGCCAGCGGGCGTCGGTTTGCTGAATCGGCCGGAGTGGGTGAGTTGCAGGGCCACCACGAGGTCGTCGTCGCGACCATTTGCCGCGCGGTGGGCGTCGCGGACAGCGGCGAGGAGTGTGGCGAAGCCCGCACTCCGGCAGGCGGGGGCGCAGAGCTGATTGGGGTTGGCCCGGCCCTCGGCCACCACGGCCACCGCTTCGCCGCCCCAGATCAGCTTCGCACCGCTTTCGCCGAAGCGCCGCCAGCGGCGCAGCAGGATCTCCGTGGGGAGCCCGTCGGGGCTCGCGTCCCAGCCTTCCATCGGATGGATGCACCAGCGATTGCCCGCCGTGCGGCCGCCAAGCAAAAGCGGCTGGGCGAGCGGCGATCCGGCTGCGGCGCAGCGCGGCGTGTCAGCCAGCGGGATCGGCGCGTCGATCGCCGCGAGATGGCCTCGCAGTTCGTCGACCGTCCGGAACCGGGCGACACGGGGATACGAGTGAGGTCCGGTGGTCATGGGGTGGCATGCATCGCGGAGTCGATGCGTTCGAGGATGGTGGCGATGATCTCGCGGTCAGAATCGGGGCGGCGCGGGCTGCGTGGGTGGGGCTCGTCGGTCGCGAGCAGGCCGCGGAGATGGAGTGCCTGCGCCATCGAGTGTTTGTAGGCGGGCACCGGGGTGCGGAAGGCGAAGTCGCCCAGGGCCTGGAGGGCATCGTCGAGTTCGTCGAATCGTGGATCGCCGGCGGCCCACCACTGATCGCGTCGGGCGAACGCCTCCGGGGCGGCGGTCGAGAGACCGAGCAGCCAGTCGCTGCCGTAGCGGACCATGTCGATGGCCAGATCGTTGCCGGTGAACACGTGAAACTCCGGCCTCACCCGGTCGCGGAGGGCGAGCCGCTGCCATTCGAGCCGCCGCGAGAGCGACGAATGCTTCGCGCCGATGCAGTTTGGGATGACGAGCAGTTCGGCGTAGGCGTCCAGTGACAGCACGCGACCGCTGGGAACGAACGCCGTCGAGAGCTCGAAGCCGATGAAGCGTTCGACGCGGGCCGCGAGCCGCCGCAGGCGGACGAGGAAATCGGCGTTCCCGCCGGCGGTGAGGCCGAACGATGGAAAGATCACGGGCAGCGCTCCCACCACTGCGATCATCTCGAGTTGAGAACCATACGCTTCCTCGTCGAACGCGGTGCCGGGCGTGTCGACGACGCAGGCGCCCGCGACGAGTTCGCCCGCTCCCACCGTCTCGCGGGCCACGGCGAGCGCCTGGCGGCGGGTGGCGTCGTCGATGAGCTGCACGTAGCCCGTGTCCATGTTGACGGCGGGCGTGATGCCCGCGGCGTGCGTCCGGGCCACGTGGGCGGCGAAGGCCTCCCAGTCCACCGTGAGGTCGGCGCGGAACGGGAGCAGGATCGCCGACATCCCGCGGATCCTGCGGCGGGGACGCACGAGCGAGGCGGGATCGACGGACGTCGCGGATGCAGCGGTCATGGACGACGGGCCCCGGAACGAGGTAACTGGTTGGTTATCATGGTCGATGCGGGCGGCGCTGCCAAGCCGGCCGAGACGAGTCTTCGGAGATGCCATGACCATCAGCCGCCGATCACCCCGTCCGGAGCGGGCCCGAGACCCGGTACGCACCCGCGGCAGCCTGCTCGCGGCGGGCGTGCGGCTGTTTGCCGAGCGGGGCTACCACGGAGTGTCGGTCGACGAGATCGTCGGCCTGGCCGGCTGCAACAAGCGGATGCTCTACCACTACTTCGGCGACAAGGAAGGGCTTTACGTCGAGGTGCTCCGTGCGGTGTACGCCCGCATGGAGGCCAGCGAGATGTCGCCCCTGCCGGCCCGGGGCACGACGGAGCAGATGATCAGGAAGCTGATCGCGCGGCACTTCGAGTATCTGGTGCGCAACCCCGACTTCGTGAAGTTGCTCCTCTGGGAAAACCTCAACGAAGGGCGGCTGCTTGCCAAGCACCCCGGGCTGCTGTCGAAGGCCCCGGTGATCGAGCGGCTTCAGGCGATCCTCGAGCGCGGCCGGGAGCGGGGCGACATCGCCTGGTCCGGCGACGTCCGGCATCTGCTCGTGCTGATGATGGGAATGTGCTTCATCTACTGCTCCAACCGCTACACCTTGCGGCAAGCCGTGGGGCTCGACGTGCTCCGGCCACGGGTCCGGGCCGAGGGTCTGCGACTGGCCCAGGATGCCTTTCTGGCGACCATCGGCCTGCGGTCCGCCGGCCGTCCGCGGCGTCGACCGCGTTGAGCGATCGCGGCGCCCCCGGCGAAGGCCGCTACACTCCACGGCGATCTTTTTCCGATTATTCCCACCACGAGGATTCGCATGACCGTCGCCAACTCGCCCCAGGAACGACTGGCCTCCCTCGGTCTCGTGCTGCCGCCGGTCGGCAAGCCGGCCGGTGCCTACAAGCCCTGCCTGGTGGTCGAACGGATGGTCTATGTCTCGGGCCACCTGCCGCTCGCGGCCGACGGAACGCTGATCAGGGGGAAGGTGGGCGTCGATCTCGACGCCGACGCCGGCAAGGTGGCTGCCCGTCAGGTGGGGCTTGCGATCCTCGCCACGCTCGTGGCGAATCTCGGCAGTCTCGATCGGGTGGGACGCGTCATCAAGCTGATGGGGCTCGTGAACTGTCCGCCGGATTTCGTGCAGCATCCCCACGTGATCAACGGCTGCAGCGAGCTCTTCGCCGAGGTATGGGGGCCGGATCACGGCGTGGGCGTGCGGAGCGCGTTTGGAGCCGGTTCACTGCCCCTCGGTGTGCCGGTCGAGATCGAAGCGGTGTTCGAGTTGGCTTGAGGCTGCCGAGGTCGCCACCCGTATACCCGTCGCTCGCGCTCCGGGCTTCCCCAGCATCATGAAGCCCAAAACGCGAGCGCGCGGAAGACGTCCTCCACTCCAACCCGCTCCCCGCCACGCTCACGGTCGCCGCCGGCATTGCTGTCAGGAAGCCCCAAGCGCGAGCGCGGGGTATACGCCCTCCACCCCGGCCCGCTCCGCACCACTTTCACGCCGGTGGAGGTACGCTCGCGATCCAGCCTTCGAGTGGATCGAGGTCGTGGGGGAGGCCGTAGTCAGGCTGCCGCGAGGCGTGGGCGGCCTGCAGGCTACAGATAACGGCGTCGAGCAGATCACCGCCGCCGTCGTCGATGAGCCGCCGCGTCCAGCCTGCTGTTGCTTCGAGCCGCACGGCCAGCCCGGCGGTGCCCGCCTCGAGCGCTTTCAGGATCGTTTGGCGGTTCGCCCGCCGCTCCGGTGTCTGTGCGGCTGGCGTGTCGCTCTTGTAGGACCGGCGGCAGGCCTGCCGCGCCGTGAATCCGGGATAGGCCTCGAGCGCGACCCGCGGGGCGACGCGGCCACGCTGCGGCACCCAATGCGCGGGAAAGGCGAGGCCGGCCGCGAGCATGCGTCCGATGCCCGCCTGCATCATCCAGGCGACCGGAGGATTGGTCCAGCGCATCGCCGGGCTCGATCCGGCGGGCTTGTCGGTCGCCCGCCAGGCAAACTTGTCGCCGGTGGGGCGGCCGTTGCACCAGCGGCGAAAGCAGTCGCGGAGCGCGTCGCGGGGCTCGGCGCAGTAGAACTCCACGAACCGCCCCCAGTCGGTGGGCCAGCCCTCGTGCTCGATGAGCGTTCGCGGCTGGCTGAAGGGCAGGTCGAAGCCGCCGAGCCACGGCCCCGGCTCGCGGAGAAACGCCTCGAAAGCGGCGAATGACTCGAGCGGGCGGACCGTTTCCAGCCTGTAGACAGGATCGCGTGAGCGGCCCGTGAGATCGCCGACCGCGACGGTGATCGGCTTCCGAGGCCGAGGTGCCGACGTGAAGTCGATCCCGAGCACACGATCGCCGGCGGGTCGCCCTGACACGGTTCAGCCCACGATGACGGTGGGCCGCTTTGCCGGATCGGCGATGGCCTGGTCGAGGAGATCGACGACCCGGTTGGGCACGTCGCCCTGGCCGAAGAGCACGTAGTCGAGGGCGAGCTTGAGGCTGCCCCCCTTGCTCCAGCCGAAGACGATGTCGAGCGGCGCGCCGTTTTTGGTCATCTCCATGGCGACCTGCGCGATCGTGTGCGACACCGAGACGACGTCGCGGGCGACGATGATGAACCGGTTGCCTTCCTGACGGGCCGAGAGGATCGGGGAGTTTTGAAACTCGCTGACGTCGCCGTAGTGAACCTCCAGGAACACGAGCGGCACGTTTTCCGGGATGCGATGCTTGCGACGGATTTCGGCCTCCTTGTCATGGAGCGAGCGGCTGCCCGGGCGATGGGGCACCAATACCCGAAACGCCCCTTCCAGCACGATGTCGGTCCAGAGCATGCGGTCGGCATCGTCGGCAAACCGAAACTCCTTGAGCCGCATCTCGTCGCTGCGGAAGAAGCGCGACGTGAACGAGATCGCCATCACCGTCGCGATGAAGATCGACGCGATGATGATGCCATCGGGCCGCTCATAGATGTTGGCGAGCGTGGTGTAGACGAAGACGAGCGTGATCAGGCCGAAGCCGATTCGCTGGGCCTGGAGGGCGAACCCATGATGCGGCTCGGGCTTCTTGCGGAGCTCGTGGAGAAACGACGCGACGCAGGCGCTCGTCATGAGCACCAGCACGCCGGTGGCGTAGGCTCCGCCCTGCGCCGACACATCGGCCCGAAAGGCCAGGGTCACGAGAAGATTGATCACGGTGAACGCGATCACCAGCGGCCGGTAGGCGCCGGCCCACTCGGGCGCCATGCCGTAGCGCGGGAGATACCGCGGCACCATGTTGAGCAGGCCGCCCATCGCCGACGCCCCGGCGAACCACAGGATCAGGATCGTGCTGATGTCGTAGATCGTGCCGAACACGTCGCCGAAGAGGGGACAGATGGGATGCGGGCTCTCGCCGTGGGCGAGGTAGGCGAGCGCCCGGTCCATCGCCTTGCCCTTCACCGGCTCGAGACGCAGTTCATCGGCGGGGATCAGTGTGTTGGTGCCGGTCGCGAGCGACGAGCCGATGAGGAAGAACGACATGATCAGCGCCGCCACCAGCAGCATGAGCTTGGTGTTGTGAACGCGGGCCTTCTCGTCGTGGGGATCCGCCTCGGTGCCTCGGACCATGTGGATGTGAAGCACGCCCGTCTCGAATCCGGAGAGCCCGAGCGCCAGTTTCGGGAAGACAAGCAGCGAGATGCCGAGGGCTACCCAAGGGCCGGTGCCGGAGAGCGGGGCGTGTTCGAGGTGGTAGCTGCCCGAGGAGATCTCCGCGAGCCAGTGCTCGAAGAGCGCGGGATGGGTGAGGAGGTAGAAGACGCTCGCCGTCACGACGATGAACGACAGACCGAGGAACGCGATCACCAGCACCGTGGCGATGCCGACGACTTCCCCGTAGCCCCTGAGGAACATGCCGCCGAGCAGCACGAGGAGGAAGATGGTCACGGCCATCTGGCCCTGCATCCAGGCGGGTGTCTCTCCCGCGTAGAGCGGATTGCTGATCAAGTGGGCCGCCGCGTCGGCAGCCGAGAGCGTCTTCGTGATCACGAAGTCGGTGGCGGCGAAGCCGATCAAGACGAGCACCACGAGCTTCGCCCCCCAGCCGTGGAACATTCGCTCGATCATGCCGATCGAGCCCACGCCGTCGGGCGTCTCGCCGGCCACGTGCCGGTAGATCGGCAGGGCGCCGAAGAGCGTCACGAGCACGAGCACGAGCGTCGCGAGCGGGGCGAGCGTGCCGGCTCCCTCGAACGCGATCGACGGCTGATAGCCGAGCGTGCTGAAGTAATCGACGCCGCACAAGCACATGATCAGCCACCACGGGTAGTGGCGATGATCATGGTGGGATTGGCTCAAGGACGGCTCCTCTCCGGGGAAGTGGAAGAGTATCCGCAAGCCGGAAAAACACTGCAACCGTTGGTGTGAAAAAGGTTTCCGGAATGTTTTTCGGGTATGATGAAGAGGTCTTTTGTCCAGCCTTTTCGGGATGCCGCATGCCTCCGTTCGCACTCCGTTCGCGTTGTGGCGTGTCGGTCGCGCTCCGAACGGCCCTTCTCGGCATCTTGCTTGGCATTGCGGCTGACTCGGCGGTCGGCAAGGCGGCGACCGCGGAACCGGTGTCGGGCGTACTCGATCTGCCGGGCGGCGGCACACTGCCCGGATCGCTCGTGCCCGCAGCGGCGACCGACGCGGGCATCCGCGACACGCTCGTCTGGAAGTCGCCGGTCTTCGCGCAGCCCTTCGAGTTTGACCTCCGCGCGATCGTCGGCGTGCGGCTTCCGGGTCCGTGGGCGAAGGTCGATGCTCCGTTTCGCCTCCAGCTGCGCGGTGGCGACATGCTCGACGGCGCGATCGAGGCGATCGACGCGGATCGCGTGGTCGTGCGTCCGGCGGGGGCGGCCGATTCCCCGCCCGTGCCGGTGAGCCGCTCGATCATCGACGGCATCTCCCGTCTCGGTGGCAAGATCGCGGGCAGCTACGTCGGTCCGGGGAGTCTCTCGGGCTGGGATCATGCGCCGGCCAACGCCTGGCGCGCCGAAGCCGGTGGGATCCTTGCCACGAGGGCGGCGACGGCCTCACGCGATGTCGGGGCGCCGGGCCGGGCTTGCTACGACGTTGTGCTTTCGTGGCGCCGCAGCCCGGAGTTTCGCCTGTCCGTCGCAGCGGCGTCGAAGGCGGCGAATGACCCATACTGGATCGAGTGTCTGCAACTCCCGGACGGCACGCGGGCGGCGGCGGTGTTTCGCCAGGAACCCACGCGGGCGGCGGTCGAACCGCTGGAGTTCGCGGACGACGGGGCCAAGACTGTCCGGATCGTGATCTTCGTCGATCAGGCGAAGGGCAGGCTCGCGGCGTTTACGAGCATCGAGGGGAAAACGGGCCCGGTCGCCGACGTCACCGTGCCACCGCAGGCCGCGGGCGAGGTCTCGAGCTTGTTTCGCATCAGCGTCGGCGGCGGTGATGTGTGTCTCGAGAGCCTCCGGGTGAGACCGTGGACGTCGCCAGAGCCCGTGATCGAAGAGCGGTCGTCCACCGCCGTGGTCACGCGTGACGGTCGCGTCGAATCCGTCGAAATCGAGTCGTTCGACCAGTCAGCGGGCGAACTGGTGCTGAGGTCATCGGTCGGGCCATCACGGATAAGCATCGAAGACGTCGAGGAGATCCGGCTGGCGAGTCCGGTCCGCGGCGTGGAGGCGGCGCCGGCCCAGCCGACGGATTCCGCGACGGTCCGGGTTGTGCGGGCGAGCGGCGGCACCCTCGCGGGGCAGCTCGTCGCCGTCGAGGAGCACGCGCTGCGGCTGCAGGCGGAGGGCATCGATGGATCGGTCGTCGTGCCGCTGACAGATCTCGTGTCGCTGACGTCGCTCGCGGCGTCGCCGGCCGTCCCGGAGCCGGAAGCGTCTGCGGCGCTGCCGGGGCGGGTGGGATCGCTCGTGGCCGACGGCGTCTCGCTCCGCGGGTGCGTGGTGGACGGCAGTCCGTGGTCCGCGGGACTGGCGTGGCAGCCGCAGGGCAGCGCGACGGCGAGCCCGCTGGCGGCCACCGCGGAATCGGCCGACGTGGCGATCGAATACGTGCCGCGGCTGATTCGGGATCCGGTCGGTGCCGCGGAGGTCGAGGTCGGCGGCATCGGCGGCATGGTCAATCAAGACGGGCAGGGCTTTTTCGTCGTGACGATGCTCAGCGAAGACGGTGCGGCAGCGCAGGATGGCCGGCTGATGCCAGGCGATCGCCTGCTGGCGATCAAACCACGTGCGGAGGCGGGCTTCGTGCCCACCAAGGGCCTCGATGTCGTCACGGTGATGAACCTGCTGCGCGGCCGCGTGGGTTCACCCATCGTGCTCAAGGTCGCGGCCGCCGGCGACGAGCCCCGGGAGATCGATCTGGCCCGCGGCCTGATCTACGTCGCCGGCACCGACGTGCTGGAGCAGGCGCTCACCACGCATGCCCGGCTCGCGAAGGCCGTCGTGGACAAGCCGGCGGAGGCGGCCGCCTATCCATCGACCGTGATCCTGCGGAGCGGAGACGTAGTGCCGTGCGAGGTGGTCGGCATCGATGGAAAAGCGATGCGGCTGCGGACGCCCTTTTTCGACGGTGGCACCGGCGAGCCGGTGGTCGTGCCGTCGAATCTGATTCAGGCGGTGGAGTTGGATCCTGCGGCGGCCTCCCGCACCCTGGAAAAAGTTCGTCTCGACCGGCTGCTCACGCTGCCGCGATCGCAGCGCGAGGCGCCTCCCACTCACATGATCCGCCTCGACGACGGCGACTATCTCCGCGGCCGGCTCGAACGACTCGACGATGAGACACTCACGGTGGACGTTCGCGGCGAGGTCAAGAAACTCCCGCGGTCGGCGGTGGCCCGCGTGATCTGGCTCCATCCGGAACAGGACGGCGACGACGAGGGCGACGAGCAGTCCGACGCCGCGAAGCCTGCGGGGCTGCTTGTGCAGGGAGTCGTCGAGCGGCTGGCTCGCCGGCGAGTGACCCTGATCGCGGACAGGGTCGAGGAGTCGACCATCCATGGCACAAGCCCGGCGCTTGGGGCGGGGAAGATCGACCTCACGATGGTGGACCGGCTGCTGATCGGTCGGGCCATCGAGAAGGAGTCTGCCGAGTTGCCATATCGACAGTGGCGGATGAAGCCGGCCCCCGAGCCGCGCAGTCTCCGTGACGCGGCCGAGCCGCGCAAGGCCGGAGCGGAATGAGTCGCCGGCGTCAGGGCGGCGATGCGGTAGACGTCGGCAGATGGCGGTCGGGCATTTCGAGGGCGAGCAGGTGCAGCGCGGTCACGTAGACCCTGCCTCCGTATTCGCCCCAGCGGTCCGGCACGGGCAATATGGGGTCCCAACTCCCCGCCTTTGGGCCCGCCGACTCCTGATGGTCGGCGAGCACATGGACGAGTTGGCCATACCAGCGGTTCCAATCCGCGCCGCCGGTGTGCACGAGCACCTGTGAGGCGTAATACCAGAGATAGGAGTCGCGGGCCTTCTCCGTTCCGCTGCCATAGGAGGGCTCGAGCGCGGCGAGCACGCGGGCCGCGGCGGCCACGCTGGGATCACTCGCGCGATCGCCCGTGTGCAGCCGCATGAGTCCGCCCACCGCCGTCATGCACGCTGTCGAGAGCCGCGAGCGGCGCTGGTCCTGCTTGCGCGGGTTGTAGGCGTAGCGGGTGGCGTCGCCGCGAGCGGCTGCGGCTTCGAGTAGCCGGCGAACTCCCGGCAGCGTGGCCGGGTCGGTCTTGACGCCCGCCAGCTCGCCTGCCCGCACGGCCACGAGCATCCAGCCGCTCACGGAGAGATCGGCATCGCTCCGCGGTGTATATCGCCAGCCGCCGAGTTGCGGATGCTGGCTCGCCGCGATGAACCGGCACGCTTTCTCGGCCGCCGGCTTCACGAGCGGGTCGCCCGTCATGCCCACCGCCTCGCAGACCGCGATCGACGCGATGCCATGGCTGTAGAGCCAGGCGCAGCTGTTGGAGAGATCGTCGGCCGGAAGGAAGAGATCGCCGTCGGGCTTCTGGATCGCGAGCAGAAACTCGAGGCCGCGGCGGACGGTGTCGCGGTGGGGCCCGGCGAAGTGATCGTGTCCGGCACCAAGGAAACAGAGCAGGGCCAGTCCCGTCGCGGCGGTGTCGGATTCGAGTTTCGGCATGTCGGCGGCGGTCGAACCGGAGAATGCGCCGAGCCGCCAGCGACCGTCGGCCTGTTGCGACCTCACGAGAAACTCGAGGCCGCGGTCCACCAGTGTCTTGGCCTGCTGCGCCACGTCGTGATCGGCGACCTTCTCGGCGCGGGCCGCTCCCGAGCCGCCGGCAGTTCGCCGGGCGAAGGCCTCGGCCACGTCGCGAACGCGGCCCTCCGCCGGAAGCGCGGCCGCGGCGATCCGCTGAGGCAGGCCGGGATCGTCGCCAGCGCCGCGCCGTCGGCCGGCGGCCGAGAGACCGCTCCCGGCAGCGGCCAGGCTCACCGAGAGTCCTTCACTCTCGCCGTCGTCGCTTGCGCTGCCTGAGCGTGACGAGCCAAGCGCGCTGCGGCCGGTCGCTCCACCGGCCCCGGCACTTCCTAACCGGCCAAGCGCCGCGGGGCCGGGCCGGGCCGCTGCCGTCCCGACGTCGTCACCGCTCGCGTCATCAAGGCCGCCAGCCGTCGTGGTGCCGGTGCTCGCTCCGCTGCTGCCCGTCGGGCCACCGCTCGTCGCGATCATGTCGGCCTTGCCGTCGCCCCCGCCCGATGCGGTCGTCGAGGTACGGCCGAGCGTCGTGGCAACGCCGCCATCGCCTCCTCCTGCGCGGCCACCCTCACCCGCTCGTGACGACGACCGCGACGCCACCCAGCCACTGCCGGCGGCAGCCGCTGCGGCACCGCCTTCGCCGGAAGAGGCCGTCGCGTCGGCCGTGGCCGATCCGCTCCGCGCCGCCGCCGCAGCGGCCCGTCCCGGCTCGCCTCCAGTCGGTCTGCCGCCGCGCGAGGCGGTGGCAAGGGCCGACGCGGCAGGGCCTGCTGACCCTGTTGCCGCCGCTGCCGAGGCCACGCCGATACCGGCAGTCGAGACCGACGCGGTGGATGCCGAGGCCGACACGCCCGGCCGCAATGGAGCGACGGAGGCAGCGCCGCCCGGGCGTGCCATGCGGGCCGGGGCCGTGAGCGACGCGGTCGCGCGAAGAGGCTGCTCGACCGCCTCGGGAGCGGCGTCGCCCGCCGATGCCGACGCGACACCGCGGGGAGCCGTCGCGAGCCGCGAACTGGCGACCGCGGCCGGCGCGGCAGCAGCGGTACGAGGCGTGGCTGCTGCGGGGACTGCGATCGTGTCGGCGGTCGCGCTCATGGTCCGAGTGTCGATGGAGGACCGACGGTCGGCGACGGCCGCTTCGGGTGTGTCATCGGCCGGGGCCCGGTTGGCCCGCGCGGTCGCCGCGGGTCGGGCAGCGAGTCGTTCGAGCAGTTCGACCTCGCGCGGCCGCCACCGCGAGGCCACCGGTGCCGCCGAGGGCTCGGAGCGGGCGGTGAGCGTCGCGGCTGCGAGGGCCGCCGCCGGCGCGGCAGACCGCGCGGCATCGATCGCGGAGGTGTCGGCGGCCGTCGCTCCGGGGCTGCTCGCCTGGGCGGTCGCCTGCCGCGCGGGAGCGGCGGGCTCGTTCGTGGCTTTGAGAGGCGGTGTTCGTGGCAGTTCCGCAAGGGCGACGCGGGGCGTTTCCTCCGGCTCGACTGCCGCTGGCGGGCGTGGTGCGCGATCGTCGCGTCGCGGTTGTTCGGGGAGTCGTTCCACCGGCCGCTTTGCCGAGGGCCGCGCGGCCAGATCGAGCGGCCGCTCGTGCGCGGGCCGCTGTTGGTGCGACGGCGATATCCGGAGCGTGAAGTCGGCCGGCTTGCGTTTGGGGGTGAGCCGTTCCTTGCCCGCGGTATCACTCGGCGTCGGCAGAGGAGATCCCAGGTGCGACACCGCCAGGCCACGGGCGAGGATCATGTGCAGCGCCACGCTGGCGACGGCCGCAGCCGCGAGTCGGCGGCGATACACGCCTCGCCGCTCCGCATCCCGCGTCGCCAGTGGATCGCCCTCGTCGCTCACGTCGATTCTCCGGGCCCGACGGCCTGTCTTCTGTCTGAAGACTATTCCTCTCCGGCCGACTGCACCTGGTAATCCTCGATGCCGGCCTTCACGCAGGCGTCCATCGCCCCCACGACGAACTTGTGCGCCGTCTCCTCGTCGGCCCGCACGATCACGGTCTGTCGCTCGGGGTTGTCGGCGGCGGTCTGCCGCAGGAGTTGCCCCAGTTCGTCGAGCCCCACGGGCCGCGCGCCGGCGAAGTAGTTGCCGCCGCGGTCGATGTTGATGACGAACTCGCGGGGCTGGCTCGTGAGCGGCTTCGCGGCGCTCGCCTGCGGCAGCACCACGTCGATCGAACGATCGGCCTCGTCGAGTTTGCTGGCGACGAGAAAGAAGATCATGAGCAGAAAGACCACGTCGATCATCGGCGTGAGCTCGAGACCACCGCCGAGCCGCCCCTTGTCGATCTTCACGCTCATGGCCGGGTCGCTCCCGCAGGCGAGGGCTGGCCTGGTGGCACGGGAGGCGGCGTTCGCTCGACTGCCGCGCTGCTCGCCGCCAGATTCATGCGGCCCTTGCCTTCATACCGTTCGAGGGCGGGCAGCACGCGGTCAACGAGGTCGTCCACGCCGCGGAAGCCGCGGAGAATCCGCCCTTCGAGGTAGTGGGCGATCATCGCGGCGGGGATCGCCACGCAGAGGCCCGCGAAGGTGGTGATCAGTGCCACGTAGATGCCCTGCGCGAGTTCTGCGGCGCGGTTGGCGCCGGCCTCGAGGTTGGCGGTGGTGTAGAAGGCGAGGATCATGCCCTGCACGGTGCCGAGCAGTCCGAGCAGCGGCGTGACGGTGACGGCGAGGCTGATGGGGCGGATGTTGGCATAGAGTCGCGAGGCCTCGCGGTCTTTCGTGACCTCGGCGGCGTGCTCGATCTCTGGCACAGGCCGGCCGATCTTCTCGAGCATCGCCTTGACCACGCTGGCCGCGGCCGAGGGAAACTGCTCGCAGAGCTTCCAGGCCGCGCGGGGGTCGAAGCCGCTGCCCTTCGTGAGGGCCGCGATGCCAGCGCGGAACCCTTGCGGCACGAACCGTCCGCTGCGAAGGGCCACCAGCCGCTCGATGCCAAAGGTCGCCACGATGAGCGACATCGCCACGATCGGCCACATCAGGAAGCCGCCGGCGAGGAAGAGTTGCCAGAGCGTCTGCACGCGATCGAGGCCGGGCATGAAAAACCTCAGGGGGTGGGGGAGACGGCGCCGAGGACGTCGAGCCGCTTGCGGGATGCGGCCACGTGCTCCGACTGCGGGTAGCGTTCGACGAGTTCGGTGTAGAGCGTACGCGACTGCTCGGGCTTGCCGAGCACCTCGAAGCAGCGGGCCGCCTCGAAGGTCGCCTGCGCCTGCCAGGGATGAAAGGCCGGCGGTGCCTGCTGCTCGCCGAAGCCATAGGCGACCTTGAAGAAGGATTTGACGGCTTCCTTGTGGTTGCCCTGTTCGAAGAGCACCTCGCCCTCCATCAGTCGGCCGCGGGCCGCAAGCTCCGTGCGGCCGCTGTCGGCGATCGCGCGGTAGTCCGCGAGGGCCTCGTCGAGCCGGCCGAGATTCTGCTTGGCCCAGGCGGCGGCGTAGCGGCCCTCGGCAACGCGGGGCGAGGCGGGCTCCGCCTCGAGAAACCGTTTGGCGATCGTGAGGCTCTCGTCCCACTTCCGTTCGCGGGCGGCGGCCTCCGCGGCGCGGATGAAGGCGGCGGCCCGCATGTCGGCCGACGAGAGCTTGTCGGCGGAGGCGACGGCCGCGGCAAACGCCTTCGCCGCGTCGGCGGGCTTGTCGAGAGCGAGCAGCGATTCACCGAGCATCGCCTGCGCGTCGGCGGCGAGCGTGCCTTTGGGGGCGGCGGCGAGTTGCGCGGCGAAGGCCTCGGCCGCACGGGCGTGGTCTTTTTTCATCACGAATGTCCAACCGAGTTTGTGGCGGGCCTGCTCCACGAGCAGGGCCCGCTCGGGGGCGGTCCCGGCTGCGGCGAGCGTCGCCTCGTAGGCCTGGGCCGCCGCAGTCCACTCGCCCGCGGCCCAGCGGGCCTCGCCGATCTCCATCCAGGCGTCGGCCGCGTAGCCGCTCGTCGGAAACCGCTTCACGAGGTCGGCGAAGGTGGCGGTGGCGTCGGCAGGCTTGGCCGCGAGCGACTGGGCCACGCCGAGTTCGAAGAGCACCCGGTCGGCGGCGGCGAACGACGGCCGCTCCTGGAGGAGCTTTTGATAGGCGGCCGCGGCCTGGGCGTATTTCTTTTCGCCGGCAAGGCAGAGCCCCTGAAGGAGCCGGGCTTCGCCGGCCGCGGCCTCGTCGAGTTTCATCGATTTGTCGGCCGCGGCCTTGAGGAGCTGTTCGGCGTCGGCGAGTCCGGCTGAGAAATCGCCCGACCGCTGCCGCACGTCGGCGCGGGCGAGCAGCGCGGCGGTCGCGGCGGAGGAGTCGGGATAGGCGGCGATGCACTCGGTCCATGCTTTGATGGCCTCGGGCATCCGTCCCTTCGCCTCGTGGCACCAGCCGGTGGCCAGCAGCGCCCACGGGCTGCGGTTGCCCTTGGGGTTGATCTCCCACGACTTTGCGAAGGCGGTGATCGCCTCGTCGGGTCGGCCTGCTTCCTGCCGCAGTTGGCCGAGCCGATACCAGGCCACGTCGGCTCCCTTCGCCTGCGGGAATTCTTTCACGAGCCTTTCGGCGGCGGCAAGCGCCGCCGACGTGTCGCCCGCCTCGCGCAGCGCTCGCACCTCGAGCAGCAGCGCCTCGTCGCGGCGGGACCACGCGGCATGGCTCTTGCCGAGGGCGGCGAGCGCCGCGGTGGCGGGCTTCGGCTGCTTGAGTTCCACGAGCGCCGTCGCGTCGAGCAGCAGCGCCTCGGCCTGCTGATCGCCGGTGAGACCGGGCGTGGCCGCGGCGAGCAGCGTATGCACCTCCGCCCATTTTCGATCGGCGGCGAGTGCGGCTGCCTCGCGAAGCAGCCAGGCTGCCCGCTGCGGCGGCTTCGGGTTGGCGGCGACGAGATCGTGGTAGGCCTGCGCGGCGTCGGCATGCTTGCCGAGCATGAGCAGCGCCTCGGCCCGGATCGCCTTCACGTCGGCGACGGTATCGGCTGCCGCCGTCGCGCCGTGCTTGGCCAGAAACGCATCGGCACGGCCGAGCGCCTCGGCGGGTTTTCCATCTTGAAGCAGGCCCAACGCCGTCATCGAGATGGCCGTCGCGGCGTGGGACGAGCCGGGATCGTCGGCGATCGCCGCGTAGGCCGCGGTCGCTTCGCGGCGGCGGCCGGGGAGTTCCCAGAGCGCGTCGGCCCGGTCGAGCCGAAGCGCTGCGACGGCCTTTGCGTCGGCATCGGGCTGGCTCTTCGCGGCGTCGAGCGCCTTGGTCGCCACGTCGAGCGCCTGCGCAGGTCGCTTGGCGTCGAGTTCGACGAGGGCGAGTTTGTGGGCCACGCGGAGCGCGGCAGGCCCGCCGCTGGCGAGGGCCTGGGCGAGCAGCGGCCGAGCCTCGTCGGGCTTGCCCCCCTGCACGGCGAGGTCGGCACGCCAGAGCACCACGTCGCCGGCGAGTGTGTGCTTTGGAAAGTCTGTGGCGAACCGGGCGAGCGTGGCGGCGGCACCGTCGCGATCACCGGTCTCTGCCTGGCCGATGCCGAGTGCATAGAGCACGTCGGGGAGCCGGGGCGATTCGGCCCGATCGCGCACAAACGCCTTCCAGGTAGCAACGGCCTCGTCGCGGCGGCCTGCCTGCCAGAGCGCCTCGCCGAGCAGGTGCGCGGCCTCGGCGGCCTGCGTTGCTTGGGTATTCGCATCGAGAAACTCCTTCACGGCCTGCGCCGCGGCGGCGTATGCCTCGGGAGAGGGCTTGGCCTGAGCCGCCTGAAACATTCCGCGGCCGAGTTCCCAGCGGGCGAGCGCGATCGTGGCGGCGTCGGCCTTGCTGCCGATCACATTCCGCAGCGTCTTCGATGCCTCGGGCCAGAGGTCGCTTTTGATCTGGCAGATGGCGAGGTAGTAGCGGCCCTTGGCGGCGAGCGGGTCTTGCGGATGCTTTGCGAGCAGCGCCTGCCATTCCTCGGCGGCCAGGTCCCAGGCTTCGCGATTTTGCAGCGCGGCGGCCGATGCGTAGGCCGTTTTGGCGGCATCGCTCGAGGCGTTCTCGTCGCCGCGAGCGACCATGCGCGGCCCGAAGAGTCCCAGCCCCAGGCTCACTGCCGAGACGATGGCCGTCACCCGGGTGGAGGATCGGAAACTCCGGATCATGAATGGTTCCTCGGGCCTGCTTTATGTCCCCAGACTACCTGTTATCGTACCGGCCATGCACATCGTCATTCTCGACGGTCTCACGACCAATCCGGGTGATCTTTCCTGGGAGCCGCTCGAGCGGCAGGGCACGCTCACCGTGTTCGACCGCACCGCCCCCGCCGACGTGGTGGGCCGGGCGGTGGAGGCCGACGGGATCCTCACCAACAAGTGCCTGGTCGGCCGCGAGCAGATGCTGGCGCTGCCGCGACTGAAATACATCGGCGTGCTGGCGACGGGCTTTAATATCGTCGACGTGGAGGTGGCTCGCGAGCGGGGCATCGTGGTGGCCAACGTGCCCGAATACAGCACGCCCAATGTCGTGCAGGCCACGTTCGCGCTGCTGCTCGAGCTTACCAATCACGTCGGCCATCACGACGCCACGGTGCATGCGGGCCGCTGGGCCGCCGGCCCCGACTTCTGCTACTGGGATGGCGACCTCGTGGAGCTCGCGGGCCTCACGCTCGGGGTCGTGGGGTATGGGCGGATCGGCCGGGCCGTCGCCGCGGTGGGCCGGGCTTTCGGGATGCGGGTGATTCATCATCGGCGCCAGTCGGGAGGCGATCCGGAGTGCGTCGATCTCGACACGCTGTTTCGCGAGAGCGACGTGGTGAGCCTGCATTGCCCGCTCACCCCCGAGACGAAGGGCATGGTCGATGCGCGGCGGCTGTCGCTGATGAAGCCGACGGCGTTTCTGATCAATACCGCGCGGGGGCCGCTCGTCGTCGAGGCCGATCTTGCGGCGGCGCTCGATGCGGGTCGGATCGCGGGGGCGGGAATCGACGTGCTCTCGGTCGAGCCGCCACCCGCGTCGAATCCGCTGCTGACGGCGCGCAACTGCATCATCACGCCGCATATCGCGTGGGCCACGCGGAATGCCCGCCGCCGGCTGATCGACATGACCGCCGCCAACCTCGCGGCTTTTGCCGCCGGACGGCCGCAGAACGTGGTGTCGTAGCCTCGGGAGCGAGATGGGGTGGAGGGCGTATTCCCCGCGCTCGCGCTTGGGGCTTCCTGACGGAGAGGTGACGCATCGGGTGCCCGGGAAGCCCGGAGCGCGAGCGACGGGTAGACGGGTGGCGACCGTGAGCGTTGTGGGGAGCGGGTTGGGATAGCGGACGTACTCCCCGCGCTCACGCTTGGGGCTTCTTCACGAAGAGGCGGCGCAGGTGCGGTTATGGAGCCGGTGCGGGTGCCGGCTCCACCACCGTCTTGCCGCGGCGGGTGGCTTGCACGGCGAGCGAGCCGCCGATCGGCACCTCCTGCTGGTTGGCGACGATCGCGGCGGAGAGTGTGAAGGGCACCGAGTCACCGTCCTCGGCGAGGCCGCCCTGCGCGAGGAGGCTGTCGAGGTAGGGCTTCACGGCGCCGCGGAGCGTCTTGTCGGTGGCGGGCCGCGAGGTGTCGCCGATGAAGTTGCGGAGATCGCCGCCGGCGATCACGTAGCGGGAGCGGCGGGCGTCGAAGAAGGGATCGTCGAACGAGAAGGTCGCGGCCGTGGCCCCGGTCGAGGCGTCGCGGAGCAGGAGCCGCAGCGACGCCTTCGTCGGCGGGATGAACGACGCCGGCACGGCGATCTCGATCGCGTCGCACGACGCCGTGAAAAACTCGTCCACCTTCGCCGACTCGACCTTCGTGCCCGCCGTCTTCGTGATGGTGAAGGAGAGGCCGATCGTGCACGCCGAGTCGAAGGCGAGCGTGCAGCCGCCTGCGTCGGTCTGCCGGGCGACCGGCACGAGCAGGTGGCTGGTCACGCCGTAGGGCGTGGCGAGGTGCACGTCGACCACCTCGCGGCGGTTGCAGTCAGTCAGGCAGAGGTCGCCGGCTCCGGAGCCGCAGGCGTCGCAGCCGTCGGTTCCCGGAAGCGGGGCGGTGCCGGGGGCGGGGAGCGGTTCGGTGGCGGAGGCGAGCACGAAGCCGCGGCGGCGAGCGAGGGCGGTCGTGTCGGCAGAGCAGGGGGGCGGCACGAGCGTGGCCACGCCCGCCGGGATATCGACGCGGAGCACCTCGCGGGAGAGGAGGGTGAACCGCGCGGGCTTGCCGCCGGCGATCACGGTCGTGTCGTGCACGCTGAAGCCCTTGCCGACGAGAAACAGCGAGGTCGTGCCGGCGGGGTCGATGCCGGGGGCGCCGTACCAGCCCATGAGTTCGGGGGCGAGGTCGGTCACGCCGCAGTTGAAGAGTTCGAAGCCGCCGGCGGTGTTTTCATACGGGATCTGGGCCTGGAGCGTCTGGAGCGGGAGTTCGCGTTCGAGTTGGTCCACGCGGCGGAGCATTCGCGGGAGTTCGCCATCGCGGTAGAGATGGGCGCAGCGGGCGCACGCGGCGGCGGACGATTGCATCGCCTTCACCGATCGCGAGAGCACGAGCGTCTGCTGCATGTCGGGGTCGGTCGCCTTCGGGTGCGCCAGCGAAAACCAGTTGGTCCGCACGTCGAGCGTGACCCAGGGCACGAACGACGGCATCACGATGATCGCGGTGCATTCCCGCTGGCCCGGTTCGAGCTGCCGCTGCATCAGGTCGCCGTCGGTGGTGGGACCGCCGCAGACGGTCTCGCCGAGCGTGGCCAGCGTGCCGCGGGTGGGGGGCGACTGCACGCGGGGATAAAACCGCCAGCCAAACGTGTCGGAGCCGTGTGAGAAGCCGACCGCCGTCTTGTTGAGGGCCACGCTCGCCATGTCGAGTTCGAGCCGTCGGGTGTAGCGTTGCATCGCCTGCATGTTGAGCGGGCCCGAGGCGGAGGCCATGGCCATCGCGATCTGCAACTCGCGGCGGCGGGAGGAGGAGTCGTCTACGTTCTGCTCCTCGCTCACCGGATCGAGGGCAAACACCCGAATTGGCCAGCGGCAGCGGACATAGTCATTGAAGGCGGCCCGGGCCTCGGCCGCGGGATCGGGGCCGTAGAACGGACCGGCGGAGTCGCCGAGCGGCGCGCCATGGCCGCGGGCGGTGGCGGCCTCGCGGATGTCGTCAGTGAGCCGGTCGTTGAGCAGCGCCGACTCCACGAGGATGCCCCAGGCGAGCACGGCCGTGGTGGTGCGGCAGATGGGCGTGGCGAGCTGGCCGGCTTCGCAGCAGATACCGGCGGGATCGGCGGTGGCGTCGGCTGTGGTGGTGAGGCCGATCAACTCGATCGGCAGTTCTTCGCCGGTGCCGACCGCGGAGAAAAAACGGCAGCGGGCGGCGGCGAGCTCACGGACGTGGCGGCCGCGGACAAGCGCGGCGAGATTCCAGGCGGGGAGCTCCTGCCAGACGGGCATCCGGCCGTCGAGGGCGAGGAAGTCGTAGGCGGCCTCGAGTTCTTCGGCCAGGTAGCCGCGGACGTCGAGGTAGTCGATGCAGGGGTTGTTGGCCGGATGGTTCGTGAGGGCGGTGTGGGTGTCGCGGATCAGGATCGCGATCTGCTCGATGCCGCTCACGTCGGCGAGCTGCGAGAAGGGGATCGGCAGCCGGGCGCGGCGGGTCTTCACACTCGGGGCGGTCGAGGGGGCGATCGTGGGGAGTTTGGCCTTGAGGGATTGCATCGCCGCCATCACGCCCTGGCGATCGGCACGCTCGGGAGCCGCATGGGAGGCGGGCCGCATGTCCCCGTGCTCGCGCACCGGGGCTTCCTGAGGCAGATGAGCGGCGGTGAGCCGGCCTGTGGCGGCGGTGATCGTGGTGGCCCAGGCGAGGCATTCGCGGTCGTTGACGCACCAGGTCAGCGCCGGCGCGATCATGTCGACGAGATCGTTGATCACGAGGTTTTTGAACGTCGTGGGCAGGAGGTCGTCGCCGAGGCAGGGTTCGGCGATCACCGTGATCTCGGCGCCGTGTCCCTTGCGTGTGCGGCCGCCGGGGAGCACGGAGACGGGAATGCGCACGAGATTGAGGGCGTAGCCGGGCGAGTCGGCGGTGTCGTCGCCTTCGTTCACGCGGCGAAGCTCGTTCAAGTGGTTGAGATAGCGCGAGAGCTGGTCGAGGTGGACGGTGGGCTCGAGTGAGAGCGGCTCCTCGTCAAACCGGTAGCCGACGGGGTTTTGCGGGAAGCCGAAGGGGGCCGTGCGGGCGATCACGATCGGATCGGCCCGTCCGGCGGCCTCGTTGGTGGTGGGGATCAGGCCCTGGATCGAGTTGATCACGCTCGCGGAGCCGACGGCCTCGGGCGCCGCCACTTCCTGTGCGGTCCGCCGCCGGCCGCTGGCCGATTGCAGGGCCATCGCCAGGCCGAGAAAGGCCTGATCGCTCGTGCGGATGGCGGCGCTCGTGCGTTCGGTGAAGAGACCGAGTTGCCGCTGCATCTGCTGGTCGTATTCGGCGCGATGGCGGGTGAGCCGGCTCTGGCCCCACACATCGGGCTGCTTGGCGACGATCGAGCCGTAGCAGTCGAGGTGGTGTTCGAGCCAGTCGATCCGGGCGCCGAGGTCTTCGATGCAGGGATCCGACGGCGTGGCTGGGGGCTGGCGGTTGGCGGCCTTCAGGGGCGCGGCGAGTCCGCGGAGCACCTTCCCGAGCTCGCCCGCCTGGGTGGCGGCGGGAAGAATCGCGCTGCTGAGCGCGACGAGGAGGGCGGCAAACGGGCGTGCACTGCAAGACATGGTGCGTCTCCATGTTGTGGGGGGCCACCTGCGGGGTGGAAACCCCTCAAGCAGATCGGCGGGCACGACCGATCGAATGAGCATCCGCGGAGCGATCGGGGAGGTCGCCGCCAGTTTGCGCACCTTCGCAAGAGGGCCCACCATGCCGAGCGTCGCCTGTCGTCATCCGATCCAGTGCATCGTGCCGCCCTATATGGTGGAGCACATGGCCCGGTCGGCCGATCCGCGGATTCGCGAGCGGGCGCTGGCGGACTTGGCCCGGGGGAGCGCGGTGCGGGCCGTACGGGCCTTCGTGCAGCAGATGCCGGCGATGATGGTGCAGGCGTCGCCCACCGGCAAGAAGCATCGCTTCATCTACGACGCCAAGAAGAAAGACGTGCTCCCCGGCAAGCTCGTACGGAGCGAAGGGGAGGCGAAGTCAGCCGATCCGTGCGTCAACGAGGCCTACGACTACTCGGGCGACACCTTCGACTTCTTCCTCGAGCTCTTCGGCCGCAACTCGCTCGACGATGCCGGCATGGCGTTGATCTCGAGCGTGCACGTGGGGGAGGCCGACGGCCACGATCGCTTTCAGCCGCTGAACAACGCCTTTTGGGACGGCTCGCAGATGGCCTACGGGGATGGCGACGGCGAGGTCTTTCAGTGTTTCACGCGGTCGCTCGACGTGGTGGCCCACGAGCTCACCCATGGCGTGCAGTCGTTCACGAGCAACCTGCTCTACCGCGGGCAGTCGGGGGCGCTCAACGAGCATTTCTCGGACGTCTTCGGGATCCTCGTGCGGCAGTGGCGGCGGAAGGAGACGGCCGCCGCCGCAAGCTGGCTGATCGGCGCAGAGATCCTGATTCCGGCGCCGACGCGGCGGGGAATCCGCGACATGGAGCATCCGGGCACGGCGTATGTCGATGATCCGTATCTCGGCACCGATCCGCAGCCGGCCCACAT
Source organism: Planctomycetia bacterium (assembly GCA_021414115.1). Classification (GTDB taxonomy): domain Bacteria; phylum Planctomycetota; class Planctomycetia; order Pirellulales; family UBA1268; genus QWPN01. The sequence continues at coordinate 6,218 of JAIOPD010000010.1, read as the reverse complement.
GAAAGATCTCTACACGGGCCCGGCCGATTCGGGAGGCGTGCACATCAACTCGGGGATTCCCAACCGGGCGTTCGCGGTGTGTGCGAAATTGCTGGAGGGGCATGCCTGGGGCACGGCGGGCATCATCTGGTATGAGGCGATGCTGCAGCTCTCGCGGACGAGCCAGTTCAAGGATCTGGCCGCGATCACGGCCCAGATCGCCGGCGACCGGTTCGACGCCGCCACGAAGCGGGCGGTGAAAGCGGCCTGGAAAAAAGTCGGGCTCTCATGAGCTCTCTGCGATCGAGGGCATGAGCACATCGACCAACTGCGGGAAGCCTGAGGACGGAGAATCTACGACTCCGTCAGGAGATCGAGGTAGGAGTGGTAGGCGTAGGCACGGTCACGCTGCCTGCCCGTGGTCTCGCAGAGCACGCCGATGGACTCGAGCAACTCGATCGCCTTGCGGGCCGGCGGCGCGGTGCTCCCGAGGAGACTGCTTGCCCGGGGAACGGTGAGGACCGGAGTCGCGGGCAGGTGGTCGAGCAGCTGGATGGCTGCGATGGTCGCCCGGGGATGCCCGACGAGACGCGCGCGATCGCGGGCAATGAGCGCATGCACAGCCTGCGCGACGGCAACGCCATCGTCTGCGGCCGTGGCCACGCACTCGAGAAAGAATGACGTCCAGCCTTCCCAGTCGCCTGCGGTGCGGACGGCTGCGAGGTGGGCGTAGTAATCGCTCTGACGTCGCTTGAAGGCCACACTCAGATACAAGAGTGGCTGGTCGAGCAGTCCCCAGTGTTCGACGAGCAGGGCGATCAGCATCCGGCCGATTCGGCCGTTACCGTCCAGGAACGGGTGAATCGTCTCGAACTGCACATGCGCAAGCCCGGCCTTGACGAGAGCGGGCAGCGGGTCGTCCGAGTGGATCCAGCGCTCGAGCGCCGCCAGGGCGGGGGCGACCTCGTCGGGCGGCGGCGGAACAAAGCGCGCGTTGCCGGGTCGGCTGCCGCCGATCCAGTTCTGACTGCGGCGGATCTCTCCGGGGAGTTTGTCGGCGCCGCGCACACCCTGCATCAGCATGCGATGCGCATCGCAGAGCAGCCGCGTCGAGAGCGGCAGGCCTCCCGGAGCAGTGATCATGGCACGGGCTTGATTCAGGGCATCGACGTAGTTGCAGACCTCCGCGACGTCGGCCGGCTTGTCGGTCGTGCTCGTGGCCTCGAAGGTGGCCACATCGCGGAGAGTCGCCTGGGTGCCTTCGATCTGCGACGACAGCACCGCCTCCTTCCGCACGAAGCCGTAGAGAAACCAGCCTGGATCGGGCACCATCGCCCCGGCCAGCTGGAGCCGACCGACGGCGGCGAGGGCCGCCGCGTGATGCTCAGCGAGTTGCCCTTCGATGACCAGTGAGGGCTCAGCCGGTGGCAACGGAAACGGCACAAACGCCCGCACGGTTTCCCCGTGGGTCGTGGTGATGCGGTCTGTACCGGTCATGCGGGCCATGAAAAGAAACGACCCTTTCGCAGGGCAGTGACTTAGGAAACGATCGTTTCTTAGAGTGTAGTCGCCCCAAAAAGCTCGGCAAGCGATCTCCTCCCGGGCCTTTTCGGGCAGGTATCCCGTCATGCCCTGCCCGTGTGGCTCCCCAGATGGCTCACGAGCCGCTCATCAGCCGGACAACGGTTGGGGAAGTGCCATCGACCGGCCTGTCCTTCGGCCGCGCGGGAAACCCGGTGACGGCAGCGATCATGGGTGGACCGGGGCGTGGATGGGGTGAGTGATCGCCCGTACACTATCCGAGGATAGCCCGGTCAACGGCACTTCCTCGAGGATTTTCATGCTGATGAGCGGCCCGTGAGCCGCGTGCTCCCGTCTGCCGGGTTCAAGAAGCGGTGCCGGGGCCGCCTGAAACGCTTGTCTTCACCGCTTGGAGTGGCGTTTTTCTGGAGTTGGCGCGGAGGCTCTCCTCGTCCGTCCGCTGTGGCCTCGCATCCGGCAGGGCATCAGAGGCTGTGGATGTCGATCGCGGGCAGTTCGTCGGATGACGCTTGGAAGACGTCGCGATGTCGTGCACCTGCACGAGGTCGCTCCAGTCGGTGGGCGGGCCTCGCGCAGGTAAAAGCGGAGGCGGCTCGAGCGGTTCGCCGAGGTGTGTCAGGGGCTATCTTCACGCGGGCGAAGCGGCCGTCTGCACCGCGGATCACGGAGAGCCGTTCCAGCGCGAAGGGCGGCCGGGCACAGTATCGGAGAGGAAGCTCGAGACTCTGACAACAGACACGCACGTGGGGAGGGAAGAGCGTGATCCGGACACTGGCGTCGATCGAGATCCGCTGTTCTCCCAGGTGAGCATGTCGGCGTCGAGCAGCCGAGAGAGTCTGAACCAGCGGATCACGCGGCGGCGCACCCGCTCGGTGACCGCGGCCAGATGGACTTGAGTGATCGGTCGGTCCGGTACGAACGCCGGCGGGGCGTCGCACGCCCCCCCGCCGATGGCCGGTACGAAGACGCCGTCGGTCACGCAGGCGTGGAGGTGCACATGATGGTTGAGCGCCGAGCCAAAGCGGTGCAGGAAGGAGACGCCGCCGAGCTGTGGGCGGGAAGCACTCGGCGTGTCGGCAGCAGCGGTGACACCCGAGGCCGTGAGCAGCGACTGCTCGATCTCGTTAAGGCGTTGCACATCCCCGCCCACCACCATGCGATCCTCAAGTTGGCAGTCGGTTATGTCCGGACGGGTGGCGAATGCAATGAGGGAGATAGAAGAAAGAACTATCTGCCCTGCTGCCGTGCCTTCTGCCGCGATTGAAACCCTTTGGGGATCATGAAGTCGTCCGTGGGGCTGCCGTCCGGCTCCTGAATCAACTCCAGCGTCTCGATCAGCGGGATCTCGACATCTTCCTTCTCGATCAGCGCCGTGAGCGTCTCGGGGGAGATTTTCGCGAGGTTCGGGAGGGAGAGCGGGCTAGTAGCGGGAGGCACTGGTTCCGCGGATCACAAGCCGCTCATCAGCTCAAAAATGGTTGCGGAAGTGCCATTGGCCGGGCTATTCTCAGGCACGGCCACCCGTAAAAATGCGTTGACTGTGCCGTATTTACGGCTACGATTTTCAGCATGAAAACAACGATCGACATCCCGGACGACCTCTTTCGGCTCGCCAAGGCTCGGGCGTCGCTCAGCGGCATCAGCTTGCGGCAGTTCGTGAGCAACACCCTCCGCGCGCAACTTGAACACGAAAACAACCTCGCCCAAGCAACCGATCCGCCGTGGATGAAAGGATTCGGTGGCCTCGCCGACCTGGGGGCCGAAACGGCCCGCATCCGCGACCTGATCGAAGAAGAATTTGAGTCGATCGAACCGGAGCATGAATCGTGATCCTGGACACCAACGCCCTCTCTGCATGGGCGGAGGGAGACCGGGCGATCGAGCCCGTGCTGCGATCGGCGACCGAGATGATGATTCCGGCGGTCGTCCTCGGCGAGTTCGAGTTTGGCATCCGCCAATCGAGGCACTACCGGCGTTACGCCGACTGGCTTCATTCCAATCTGGGCAGCGTTGAAGTCGTGGCGATCGACCGTGATGTGGCCCATGCCTACGGCGCGGTGCGGCTCGAACTCAAAAAAGCAGGCACGCCGATTCCGATCAACGATACATGGATCGCCGCCATAGCCCGACAACGAGCACTACCTGTCATCTCCCGAGACGTCCATTTCGACGCGGTCGCGGGAATTCAGCGAGTCTCGTGGTAGAGGGATCAAAAGGGGACGCAGCTCTTTTCTGTCCCCCAGCCCGCTCGCCATCCGCGCTCGGCGGGGTTCTATCTGCCCTGTTGCCGTGCCTTCTGCCGCGATTGAAACCCTTTGGGGATCATGAAGTCGTCCGGGGGGCTGCCGTCCGGCTCCTGAATCAACTCCAGCGTTGAGGTGGACCCCGGATTTCGGGCGCCCTGATAAGGTGGAGCCTCCGGGGTTGGAGGACCCCTATCAGGAGGATGACGATGCCGGGCAAGCGACGTGTGTATGGAGCCCCGTTCAAGGCCAAGGTAGCCATGGCGGCCGCCAAGGGTGACCGGACGACGGCTCAGCTGGCGAGCCAGTTCGGCATTCCTACGAGCCAGGTGACGGCCTGGAAGAAGCAGCTGATGGCCCAGGTGGCGGAGCTGTTCGCCGACGGGCGGCAGCGGGCGTTTGCTGACGATCACGGCCTCCCAGCACGAGACCGCGCGGACGCTCCTCGACTGGCTGAAGGTCGAACACGCGATTGAAAAGCCGACGCAGCGGCTGCAGGGTTTCGTCGATCTCGATTCCGACGGCTTCGTCGCCGAAACAAGAAAGATCCGCGGCCGGAAAAACCCGCTCTCGGCCGCCGCCGTAAAACACCTGCGGGACGAGTTTGCCCGGTCGGTCGAGCCCGCGCAGGCCCTCGCCCGCGATGCCGTGGAGGCGGAGCACGCCGTGACCGATCTCGTGAACGCCGCCTACGGCCTCACGCCCGACGAGATCGACCTCATGTGGGCCACCGCCCCACCGCGAATGCCGATCGCCCGCCGGTCTGACGGCTTTGGGTAAGGATGATGTGTGGCGCGGATGGGCCCCGCTGCATATCGATGCGGGCCGCTCCCCAAGGTGGCTCACGAGCCGCTCATCAGCCGGACCATGGTCGTGGAAGTGCCATTGACCGGCCCAACCGTTTATCCTTTTGTATAGTCCGTTCATGGCGCGTTCTCCCTACCATCACCCCCGGTCGAGCCGCTGCATCGGAGGCTCACAGGAACTGGAGCGAGAGCGCATTGCGCGGCTGTCGGTCGAGGAACGCATCCTTATGGCACTGAGCCTACGAGACCGTCTCGCGGGGCTGCTGCAGAGCTCCCGTACGCAGCAGGTTGGTGACAAATCCGGACGCCCTGCTCGCTGCCGCTGAGCGGGTAGCATCGCGGCTCGCCGACCGAAGCATCGCTGCGGTGGTGATCGGCGCGTCGGCCCGCGCAGCCCATCGGTACGTCCGCGCGACACTGCGTGTACGCTCCGAGGCGGGGCTGCGGATCATCCCGCTTGCCCACCTGATCGCGCTCAAGCTGTACGCGGGTGGCATGAAATCAAAGGCCGATATCGTGGAGCTTTGAAGCGAAATCCGGAGGCCGATCGCGATGGCATCCGAACGCTCTGCCGGCGTTACCGGCTGCGCGGCCTCGAACCCCTGATCCGCGAAGCTGATGCCTCGAGCTGACGCAGCTTTTCTTGCAGAAGCCGCGGAGTGTCCTGCCGGAGTGAACGCCGCCTGGAAAAAGTCGGGCTCTGATCACCAGTCGGTCCCCGCGCCGCCGTTTTCGACCGCCGTCAACATGCCCCTTCTGAGAATCCGCTGTTGGCGGGTAGCGGCCCAAGCTATTGCCTGACAAGCCGCCGAACCATGTCAAGCAGATCTCGCTTCACGGTTTCCCAGTCGAGCGGCATGAGCATGAACGGCATCGGCTCAGCCTCCGCATCATCGAAGAAGCACAGACCGGCGAGTATGCGGCTGGTGTCGGTCACGTTGAACCGTCGTTGATAGCAGTCAAGCATGCGTGTGAGTGGCATCCGCCGACTCAGGGCGTGGATGTCTATGAAGTCCTTCTTTGTTCCGCGTTGGGCGACAGCCAGAAATTTCATGGCGGCAAGATCCGCACAGGAAGCCAGCCGCAGCGAGATAAAAGCCAAGGCGCGTGGCGGCCGGCGCGACCGCCCCGTGCCACGAAAATCCCCGAAGAACCAAAAAACGCCGGCAACTCGTTTCGTGGCTCGGTTTCCATGCCTCTATCTTACCCAAGCCGACCGGCCATGAGGCCGCGAGCTGCCGTGGCCGGCGGCGAGGGGCCTGTCGCTCATGCTCCCGTGGAGGAGGCGGCGGAATACTGCCGGGCGGCGGCCTGCAGATACCGATCGAAGTCGGCATGCGCCTGGGCGAGTTGGAGAACGGCGTCGCGGCGGAGGGCGTAGACCTCCACATCGGTGAGGGCGCGGATCGTGGCCGCCCGGGCCGCATCCTGCAGGATCGCCAGTTCACCGAAGAACGAGCCCTCGCGGAGCACCGAGAGCGGCTGCGACGAACCTCCGCGGAGCACCTCGACCTGTCCTTTGGTGAGGAAATACATCTCGTCCCCCACGTCTCCCTCGTGCACGAGCATCTCGCCCGGCGCAAACTGCCGGGCATCGAGCCGCGGGATGATATCGCGCAGGAAGTCACTGCTCGCGTTCTTGAAGAAG
>JAIOPD010000107.1 GCA_021414115.1 Planctomycetia bacterium | reverse complement strand
CCCAGCTGCGCGAGCCAGTCGCGGGCCTCGGCCTCGATCTCCTTGAGCTTGACCATCGACACATAAAGAAAGTTGCCGGTGCCGCAGGCGGGGTCGAGCACCTTCGTGGCCGTGAGCCCGTCGAGAAACTTCCGGGCCTCCACCTTCGCCTTGTCGATTCGGCCGGCATTCGCCTCGGCGAGGCTCGCCGCCCGCGCCGCCTCCCAGTCGTCGCGAACCGGCTCGATGATCGTGGGCACCACGAGCCGCTCGACATACGCCCGCGGCGTGAAGTGGGCCCCGAGCTTGTGCCGTTCCCGCGGATCAAGAGCCCGCTCCAGGAGCGTGCCGAAGATCGCCGGCTCCACGTCTTTCCAGTCGGCTTTGCCCGCATCGATGAGCAGGCCGATCTCCTCGGCATCGAGCGGCAGCGGATCGTGCTCGCGGAAGATCGTGCCCTTGAACTGCTTGATCCGCGTGCGGAGCGCCGTCGAAAAGCCCCCCTGCCCCATCGTCTTCCAAACCTCGGAGACGAGCGGCACGAACTGTTCGGGCGAATCCTTCAGGCTCTCCAGGAGGCTGGTGAATCCGCCCCGCGGCGTGAGACAGACGTCTTCCGAGAAAAACGTGAACAGGCAGCGGATCAGAAACCAGGCCACCTGCTCCGGGTCGTACTTCTTGGCTTCGAGCCGCCGGGCGAGCACGGCGATTCTTGCGGCGATGTCGCGGGTGACCTTCGCCGAGTGGCGGGCCGGGTCGAGCGCGAGTGGATCGAGCCAGAGCGCGGTGAGTCGCGAGCGGACGGCCTCGTCGCGCAGGTCTTCGAGCGAGAAGCGGTGGCTGCGGGCGTCGGGAAACGCCGTGTAGACCTTCCCGAGCCGCGAGAAATCGGCATACAGCTCGAACGAATGGCCGATGTCGATGACGAGCAGAAACGGCGGGTTGTCATCGGCCAGCGCCCGGATGTAGCCCTCGGCCTGCCCGCGGGCCGCGATCATCGAGTCGTCCCAGCCGGCGGTGCCGCGAACACTCGTGCCGCTCTTGCGACGGGCCTTCAGGGCGGAGGGATCGGCCACCGAAAGCGGATCCTTCTCGGGCTTGGCCACCGACTGCTTCGTCTCGCAGACAAACGCCCCCTTGCGGTAGAGATCGATGTAGCCCGTGGAGGTCTTGCCGTCGGGATTCTGGAACGTGACGGCCTTGTCGAAGACGTAGCGATTGGCCGCCTCGTCGGCCACGCTCGGGTCGGGCCGGGGCACGCCGATCAGATCGCAGAGCTCGGCGAGAAAGATCTGGTAGTTGGCCCGCTCCGCGCCCGCACTCGCGCCCCACCGGGTAATGAACGACTCGACGGCCGGCGCGTCGGCTGCCCTGCCCTGCTCCGCAAAACCGGTATCTGTCGGCTGGTTCATGGGCCGCAGCCTACCGGATCCCCCGCCCCACGGGGGAGCCGTCGAGCCGTGCCCTCCGGGCCGACTCAGACAGAGAAGATTCACCGCCGTGGTATGCTCGGGAACGACGGAAAGGCTCCCCATGACCGAATATGACGGGCTTCTGGCACTCGACCGCCTGGAGCGGGCCGTGGAAAAGGTGCGGGACAGGCTGCTGCGATCCACGGCCGCCCTCGAGGCCGCGGGGGTGCCCTACGCCGTGATCGGCGGCAACGCCGTGATGGCCTGGGTCGAACAGGCCGACGAGTCGGCCGTGCGGTTCACGCAGGACGTCGATCTCGTGCTCCGACGCGAAGACCTCGATCGCGCCGGCGAGGCACTGGCCAAGGCGGGATTCATCCGCCGCCGCGTCGCTGGAATCGAGATGTTTCTCGACGGGCCCGATGCGAAGGCCCGCGATGCCGTGCACGTGATCTTCTCGGGAGAGAAGGTGCGGCCGGAGTATCTCGCGGCCGTCCCCGACGTGGCCGAGTCGGTGTCGTTCAAGTCGTACCGGGTGCTCGCCCTCGAGGCGGTCGTGCGGATGAAGCTCACGTCGTATCGTCGCAAGGACCAGGTGCACCTGCTCGACATGCTCGACGTGGGCCTCATCGACGCGACCTGGCCGGCGCGGTATCCGGTGGAACTCGCCGCCCGACTGCAGCACCTTATCGACACGCCCGACGGCTGACCGCCACGGCGTCAGCCGGCCGCTTCGCCCTCGAGAAACATTCCCATCCGGCGAAACTTGTCGTACCGCTCGGCCACGAGCTGGTCCCGCGGCCGGGCCAGAAGCTCGCGGAGCGACCGCGCCAGATACATCTTCAGCCGGGCCGCCATCCGCCGCGGATGCCGGTGGGCGCCGCCGGCCGGCTCCTCGATCACCGCGTCGATCACGCCAAACTCCTTCAGGTCGGCCGATCGGAACCGCAGCGCCCGGGCCGCCTCGGCCTTGTACTCGACGCTCTTCCAGAGGATGCCGGCACAGCCCTCGGGGCTGATCACGCTGTAGTAGGCATGCTCCATCACGGCCACCCGGTCGCCCACGCCGATCCCGAGCGCCCCGCCGGAGCCCCCTTCACCGATCACCACGCAGACGATCGGCACCGGGAGCGTGGCCATCAGGAACATGCTCTCGGCGATCACCTGCGCCTGGCCGCGCTCCTCGGCCCCGATCCCCGGATAGGCGCCGGGCGTGTCGATGAGGCAGATCACCGGCAGACCATATTTGGCGGCCAGCCGCATCTTGCCCATCGCCTTGCGGTAGCCCTCCGGATGAGCGCAGCCGAAGTGGCAGGCCTGCCGCTCCGCGAGCGTCTTCCCTTTCTGGTGGCCGATCACCATCACCTTGTATTGGTCGAGCTTGGCGAAGCCCGACAGGATCGCCGGATCGTCGCCAAACGACTTGTCACCGTGCAGCTCCACGAACTCGTCGAACACGAGGTCGAGATAGTCGCTCGTCTTGGGCCGGTTGGGATGCCGCGAGACCTCGACGGTCTGCCACGGGTCGAGATTGCCGAAGACCTTCTTTTGCACCTCCACGAGCTCCCGCTTCAGCCGCCGGAGTTCCTCGGGCTGCTGGCCGCCGAGCGGCGCCGTCTCAATGGCGGCGATCCGGTCTTCGATCTCGTAGATCGGCTTCTCGAGCGGCAGTCGATGCAGTCCGGCGGCCATCGGGGTTTCTCGCAGGGTCAGGATCTCGAGCCTTAGAGTTTCCCCGCGGTGGAAACCCCGCGTCAACCGGGAAATCGATGGCGGTTTTGTGGGCCGCCCGCAGTCCCGTCGCTTCCGCTCCGGGCTTCCTGGCGCGGGGGTCAGGGACGCCCGGAGCGCGAGCGACGGGTATACGGGCGGTGACCTCGACGATTACGGGGAGCGGATCGACGCGGCCGACGTATTCGCCGCGCTCGCGATTGGGGCTTCCTTGAACGTCACACCGTGGCGCGTTCGAGCAGCCGGATCGACCGAAGCTGCTGAAGCACGTCCTTCATCGAGCCGGGCCGCTCCGCCCGCTTCTTGGCGAGCATCTGCCGAAGATATTTCGAAATGCTCGTCGTGGCGTTCTTGTTGAACACATCCACGGCCGGCACCGTCGCCGAGACGTGCTTGTTGAGCAGGTCGTTGGTGTCGGTCCCCGTGTAGGGCGGCCGGCCGGCGAGAAGTTCGAAGAGCACACAGCCGAAGGAATAGATGTCGGACCGGGCATCGAGGGCCTCGCCGCGGATCTGCTCAGGCGACATGTAGCTCGGCGAGCCCTGCGGCGGCGTCTTGCCACCGAGGAGCTTGCCGAGCATCCCCGAGGCACGGGCAGCGATCGCGAGATCGATGACCTTCGTCTGCCCGTCGGCGGCGGTCAGTACGTTGTCGGGCTTCACGTCGCGGTGCACCCAGCCGCGGGCGTGCATGTGATCGAGCGCGAGCGCCATCTCGGTCACGATCCGCTGGAGCTTCGGGGCGAGCAAGTCGACGCCCGCCGCGATCTGCTTCTTGAGGTTCGGGGCCGGGAAATACTCCATCACGAGATGCGGCAGGCCGCCATCTTCCGCAAAGCGGTCGATCTTGATGATCGTGGGATGGTCGAGCGACTTGGCGACCTTGAGCTCGTGCTCGAGGAGTTTTCGCTGCCCGGCATCCTGGGCCATGTCCGGGACGACCACCTTGATCGCCACCTTCTTGCGGGCCTTCGTGTCGAGGGCCTCCCACACCTGGCAGTGCTTGCCGACACCGATCTGCTGGACGAGTTTCAGCGAGCCGAGTTGTTCGGGGAGTTTGGCCATCATCCTGCTTCCACTGCGGAGGTGTGCGAATCCCACCCGGAATCAAGCTCGATCTTCAGGAGCACGAGACCCTGCGGCGGCGCCGTCGGACCGGCAGCTGGCCGGCTGCGGGCCGCGAGCGCCTGCCCGAGCCACTCGGGCGGTCGCTTTCCGGCGCCCACCATCACCAGCGAGCCGGCCATGATCCGCACCATGTTGTACAGAAAACCGTTGCCCTCGACCTCGATCCAGACCTCGGAGCCGGCCGCGTCGTCCGACACCGGCGGCCGCTCGACCGCGAGGGAGTGGATCGTGCGGACTTTCGAGAGCCGCGGCGAGAGGGTGCTCTCGAAACTCGTGAAATCGTGCTCGCCCACGAGCGCCGGGGCGGCCGCTCGCATCAGGTCGATGTCGAGCCGGCCCCGCCAGTGCCAGACCAGGTGCCGCTGCAGCACCGGCCGCCAGCGGGCATCGTGGATTCGGAATCGATACCGCTTGCGGAGGGCCGCCGTCACGGGGTCGAAGTCGAGCGCGACCTCACGCCCCTCGCGCACGGTGATGTCGGGCGGTAGGAGCGCGTTGAGTGCCTTGACCCACACCGCGGCGGAATGACCGCTCGTCGAGGTGAATGCCGCGACCTGATCGAGCGCATGGACGCCCGCGTCGGTGCGGCTCGCTCCCCGGGGCAGGATCTCCTCGCCCGATACCGCCCGGATCGCCTCGGCGATCGTCCCCTGCACCGTCGCCAGTCCGGGCTGCGTCTGCCAGCCCGAATAGCGGGTGCCCTCGTAGGCCAGACGCAGGGCGATCCGCCGGCCCGCGGCCGGCTGGGCGTCGCCACCGGCCGGGCTCGTCATGCCCGCACCGGCCGCCCCGCCTTCGTGTCGGCGGGCCTCAGGCCGTGCTTGGCGAGGTATTCGGCGATCTGCACCGCGTTGGTGGCGGCACCCTTGCGGAGATTGTCCGACACGCACCACAGCGCGATCCCGTTGGGACAGGAAATGTCCTCGCGAATCCGGCCGACAAACACCTCGTCGTGGCCGGTCGCCGGCCGCGGCATCGGATACCGTTTCGCGGCCAGGTCGTCCTCGACCACGATCCCCGGAAATGCGGCGAGCAGCCGGCGGGCCTCGTCGGCCGTGAGCTTCTTCTCCGTCTCGATGAGGATCGATTCGCTGTGGCCGTTGGCGACCGGCACGCGAACGCAGGTCGCGCTCACGGCAATCGACTCGTCGCCGAGGATCTTTCGCGTCTCGAGCACCATCTTCATCTCCTCGCTCGTGAAGCCGTTCGGCCGCGGCGAGCCGATCTGCGGAATGAGATTGGCGGCGATCGGGTGCGGGAAGATCTGCCGCGGCTCGGCCTCGCGGGCAAGCCAGGCCGTCGTCGCCTGCTCCAGTTCGCGGGTCGCGGCCAGACCGGCACCGCTCACCGCCTGGTAGGTGCTGACGATCACGCGTGTGACCCGCGCCGCGTCGTGGAGCGGCTTCATCACCATCACCATCTGCGTCGTGGAACAGTTGGGACTGGCGATGATCCCCCTGTGCGTGGCGATCGCCTCCGGATTGACCTCCGGGATCACGAGCGGCACCTCGGGATTCATCCGATAGAAGGCGCTCTCGTCGACGACGACGGTTCCCTGCTCGACCGCCCACGGCACGAATTCGGCCGCCACTTCGTCGGGCGTGCTGCCGATCGCGATGTCCACGCCCCTGAACGAGTCGGGGCCGAGCACCTCGACGTCGAAGGTCGCGCCCCCCACCTGCATCGGCTGACCGGCCGAACGCGCGGAGGCCAGCAGCTTGATCCGCTTCGCCGGAAACTTCCGGGCGACGAGCATGTCAACGATGATGCGGCCCACGGCGCCGGTAGCGCCGACCACTGCGAGGGTGTCGATCATGAGAAACTCGGTGGGGTTCCTGAAGGGTGGCTGGAAGGGACGGAATCACGCGGGACGAACGAACGGACCAACTGGCGAAAGACACCGGCGGGCACGAAGGCCATGTTGGCCGTGATCATCGCCAGCCCAAACTCCATCATGCCCATGGCCAGGCCGATTCCCAAGTGGACCGCCACCGCCATCGCCAGAAACAGCCTGCGGGTGAGTCGTGGCCAGACGAGAGCCGGATAGGCCAGCTCCCACAAGAGGGTGGAGAGCGTCAGGACGTTGATCGCGAATGGGTGCCGCGCCAGGCCCCGGAGGTCGAAGGTGCGGTATTGGTCGTTGGCGATCGCACCCCACAGGGCCGTCCCCTCCCACCAGCTCGCCCCGAGGAGCTTGCCGGCACCGGAGAAGAAGTAGACGACGCAGAGATGCACCTGGATGAGCCGCAGGGCGATGTTCGCCCGAACCGAGGCTGCCGACTCCCCTGCCCTGCCCTGCTCCGGCCCGGCGAGCAGTCGATCGACCGACCAGCGGCAGCCGCTCGGCCCGATGACCAGGCCGATGAGCAGCAGCCCGAGCGTGTCGTCGAGGCCGAAGACGTTGAGCGGAGCACGGTTGGCGGCGCTGACGAGGCCCGCGAACGACACGAGTGCCGCCAGCGGTGTCGCCAGCCCGATCGTGAGGGCCAAGGCGGCCGCCAGCGACACGCCGGCCAGCACGCGGATCATCGTCGGCGACGAGCCCGCGAAGTACCAACTCCACTGCCACGGCTGGTCGTTCATCCGCCAGACCTGCGTCGGCGCCATCCAGCCGCGGTCGCCGAAGAAGGCGTCGACGTCGAGCAGCCAGACGACGCACGACCAGGTGAGGATCAGGCCCGTCGCGATCCTGATCGCGGCCAGGGGCAGCGGATCGGCTGGGGTGAACCAAAAGGCATCCCACGCGGCGGCCCACTCGGCAAGCCAGCCGCGGTCAGCCGCGGGGGAGTTGGAGCCGTGAGCGTGTTGGGTGGTCTTCATGGCGCACCCCCTTCCGACCAGGCGTAGGTGCCCAGCGGCGTCACGGCGTCGCTCGTGACCGCGGCCGAGATCACCTCCTCCGGATCAGGCAGGTAGTGCTCGACCGTGTCGATTCGCACGCTCAGGCCACCCTCCCTGCGGAGCAGATTCGCGGCGATGCCCTTCACGAGCGGCTGCCACTCCCGCCGTGCCCGGTCGCGAACCTCCTCCGGAGCGTCGGAAGGCGGCACCAGCGCGGCGATCTTTTCGCTCACCATGAAGCGGCGGTGATAGAGCAGCCGCGGCCGATCGGCGACGGGATCGGGAATCCGTCCGCTGCGGGTGGAGCCGTCGGGCATCGTCATCGTCCAGAGCAACGAATGGCCCGGCCCGGGATTCGGCGCGAAGAACCGGTAGCCATGGCCGAGATAGACCGCGCCCACGAGCGGCCGCAGGGGCTGCAGGATCCAGCCGGCGAGTTCGCTCGCCGGGGCCGGCCCGGCCAGCGGCGGCACCATCACGGCGGCGAGCCAGACGAGCAAGGCCACGGTCGCCGCGGCGCGTGCCGCCATCGACCAGCGAGGCTCGTTCGGGAGTGGGGCGTTCATGGGAATGGCGATCGAGGCACCGGGCACCATGGAATGCAATCGGACCGCCCCGCGGGTCGGCTGCACTTGCCCTCATGGAAACCCTAGGTTGCGAACGACGCGCAGCCGGCCGCCTCTGCCGCGGTCCGCTCGTGACGGATGCGCCGGTCGCCCGGTGCACCTCCGGCGAACCGATCCGGCACCATCTCAGTGCGACCCGCATACCCCGCGCTCGCGCTTGGGGCTTCCCGAGCACCCGCTGCATCGCCTACCGTCAGGAAGCCCCAAGCGCGAGCGCGGGGAATACGCCTTCCATACCGCCGCCCTCCGCACCACCGCGCGCTCACCGCAAAGAAAAACTCCCGCGTGGCGCCGGGCCACGCGGGAGTCTCGTGTGAACACAATCGATCCGAAGAGTCGCTCGATCAGTTGACCGAGGCGGTGGTCTCGGCCGAGGCGACGCGGGCCGCCGGGTCGAGCGTCAGGTCGACCGAGTCACCGGCGGCGAGGTCGATGACCTTCGACACGGCCTGCTCGCGGCCGTCGACGACGGTCGCGACGCGGATCTCATAGCCCTTCCAGCTGCTGCCGCCCGACAGGCTCGACGTCTCGAACGTGCGAACTTCGCCCGTCGAGGCCGTGGCGTTGCCGGCGAGCCAGACCTTGGCGTCGGCGGGAACTCGCAGCGTGACGGTGGTCTTTACCTCGGAAACGGCCGCCTTGAACGACACGCTCGACTGCTGACCGGCGGTCAGCGAGACGACCTTGGTCGCTTCCTTCCCGTTCTCGGTCGCCATCCGGACCACGAACTCGTACTTCTGGCCGGTCACAAGGCCACGCGACAGGAAGCGACGAACGCCCCCTTGCGACGTCGTCTTCGCACCGTTGACGTACACCGTGGCGTCGGTCGGAACCTCGACCACGAGCAGGCCACCGTCGGCGGGCACGGTCTCACGCGACGTCGAGTCGAGCGAACTGGGCGTGGCCGAGGGTGCGCCGATGATCTCGCCGCCGGTCATCGACGGAGTCTCGTTGATCACGCGGTACGACTCGATCGGCATCGCGGATGAATAGCCCTCGACGGCCGACGATGTGGAGTAGCCGCTGTACGAGCCTCCATACGAGCCGCCCGAGGATCCGCCCGACGAACCACCGGAGGAGCCACCAGAGGAACCACCCGACGAGCCATACGAGCCGTATGAACCGGAGCTCCCGCCCGACGAGCCGTGGCTGCCATGACGGTAGGCCCGCATGGCCCGCTTGTGGGCGTGATGCGAGCCCCAACTGCCGCCTGACGAACCGCCCGACGAGCCGTAGCTGCCGCCTGACGAGCCACCGCCGTATGAGCTGTAACTGCCGCCGGAGGAGCCACCCAACGAGCCACCCGACGAGCCACCGGACGAACCGCCCGAGGAGCCGTAGCCACGATAGCGGTGGTGCCAGCCGGCCTGCACGTCGCAAGCCGCCGCGACAACCGCGACGAACGAAAGCACACCCGCAATCCGGATCCAGCGACGCTGAGCCACCATGACGAACAGTCTCCCGTGAAATTTTCGAAGTCAGACGTCGCCGGCCCCGAACCGGTTTCGAGGGGCAAAGGCGGAGTCTGGGCCAAGAATAGTTTGCCGATTAGGCAAAGCAAGGAGGATGGGAAAGATATTCAGTCGGTTTTCTGCCGAGCGGGATTCCCAGGAATCCGCCTCTCTGTCAGCGAAAAACCATGGGAAAATGACCGCATTCGCCCCCCCCTCGAGCCGGCAAAACCCCAATTTCGAATGCGTTCTACTGCTGAGCAGCGAGGGGAAAGCGGGTGGCGCTCCGTGGACGTGACGCGGAGCGGGTTGGGGTGGAAAGCGTAAACCCGTCGCTCGCGCTCCGGGCTTCCCCGGCATTCCAGAACCCGGGAGGGGCTGCCCGTGCCCCGAGAGCCGGCGTTGCTGGCCAGCGCAGGCAGGATGCCGAAGCGCAGACAGCATCGAGTGAGCGAAGTCCAGGATGGACGGAGCGAATGTCCGGCTCGCGGGGCACGGGCAGCCCCGACCCACCACTGGGGTCCCCGTCAGGCAATAAACCAAAGTCAAATGCGCTCGAAGCCAGTCACGCCAGCCTTAACGAGGCTCCACCGAGACAGCCACCTGGTCGGCGTCGAACGCTCCGGTGGCTCCCCCCATCCCGACCATCAGGCTCGCCTCGCGGGCCCAGGCCGGCACGGCGGCGACGTCCTCCACATGCTTCCAGGAAAACGTCCCGCTCCACGGCCCCATCCGCACGATGGATGACCGCTTCCGCCCTTCATCGAGAAACTTGACGACGACGAACGGCTGTTCATCGTCGCTGCGGCCCGCGACCAGATTTCGCCCGCGGACCAGCAGCCGTATCCGCAACCGAGACACCTGCGTGCCGTCCACGGCGAAACCCTGAAAGATCTGCGCGGGCCTGCCGGGCTCGGCGTTCGCCAGCCGCAGGCACCGCGCGCCCTCCCCTGCCCCATCCGAGACCAGTTCGCACTGCCGCCCGTAATACCACGCCTCCGGCAACGCGGCATGATCGACCATCTCTTCAAAGCCACCATTGCGGATCGCTGGACGGCTCCCGTCGGGCTGGACTCGGCGCGACTCCTCGGCGGCGCCGGTCATCGGCACGAAGAGCGTCGGCTCGAGCGTCTCGCGAACGAGCGCTCCCTGCCGCTTCGTGATCCGCACGAGTTTTTGATCGAATCGCTCCCCGACCGGAATGACCATCCGCCCCCCCTCGGCGAGCTGATCGAGCAAGGGCTGCGGCACGTCCTCCGGAGAACAGGTGACGATGATCCCATCGAAGGGGGCGTGCTCGGGCCAGCCCTGGTAGCCATCGCCTGCCTTGGAAACGATGTTGCTGTAGCCGAGCCGCTTGAGCGTTCGCGCGGCCCGGTCGGCCAGAGGCTTCATGATCTCGATCGAATAGACGGTCGTCACGAGCGGCGCCAGCACGGCCGCCTGGTAACCGCTCCCCGTGCCGATCTCGAGCACGCGATCGCCCGGCTTCGGCTCGAGTTTCTCGGTCATCGACGCGACCACGAACGGGCCGGAGATCGTCTGCGATTCCCCTATCGGCAGGGCCATGTCGAAATAGGCCCGAGGCCACTGCGCCGGCGGCAGAAACTCGTGCCGGGGCGTGGTCAAAAGGCTGTGAAGAACCCGCGGATCGCTCACGCCGCCCGCCGCGATGTCGTCGTTGACCATCCGCTCACGGGCCGCTGCATAGACGTCGTCCTGCGTCCCGGCGGCTGCGGGGCCAAGGCCCACGCACCACGCCGCACAGTTCATGACCAGCGCGAGTCCGAGCCCTGCAGGCCGCATCGTCAACGCTCCTCGGGTCCGTCAGGGTCCGCGGGTCCTGGCACCGCTCACCCGCCACTCATCGCTTCGGCGCGGGCTTGCTGCCGATGAGTTCGATGTCGAACACGAGCACCTCGTTGGGTTCGATCGCCGGGGGCGATCCCTGCTCGCCATACGCCAGGGCCGCCGGCAGGTGAATCCGCCACTTCGAGCCCGCCTTCATCAGCGGCAGCGCCTCCTGCCAGCCCGGCACGACGCCCCGCAGGGGAAACTCCGCCGGTTCAGCGGCCGGGTCGGTCCCGTCGAACTCCTTGCCGTCGATGTGCTTTCCCGAATAGTGGGCGATGACGACGTCGTCGAGCGTCGGCTGCGGCCCCGCGCCCTGCTTCAGCACCTCGTAGAGCAGCCCGCTGGGCAACGCCTTCACGTTCGGCTCCGCCGCCTTCTTCTTCAGATACTCGCCGCCCACGGTGAGATTCGTCTTCGCCGCCGCCTGCATCCGCTCGGCCATTTTTGCCTGCTGCCGCCGCATCGCCACCTCGAGGCTGGCCATGGCCGCGCGAAACTGCTGCTCATCGAGCATCGGCTTCTTGCCCGACACCGCATCGGCAAGGCCCGCGGCGAGCCCCATCTGATCGACGGGCGAGCCGATCTCCTGCTGCTCGGCGAGGATCTGCTGGCCGATCCGAAACCCCATGGCATAGCCCATGTCTTGCTTCGATGCGGCGGCCCCCGCCGGCACCGGGGCGGCGAGTGGCTCCTGCGCTTCCGTCCGGACGCCGTAGACGGCGGCCACGATCACCAGACAAACGATCGGCAGCATCTTCATGACTCTCCTCCAAGATGGCTCGTGACGGGCGGACGGGCCGCTCGCTGAAAAGATAGCAAAACATCGCCGCCCGGCGGCGTGTTCAGCCTGCCGGCGGCCTGGCGAGGGATCCCCGGGTGAGTTCCAGGAAGGCGGTTTCGAGGTTCACGTCCTGCTCCCGCATCGCCACGAGTCCGTGCCCTTCGGCCACCAGCCGCGCCGCGATCGGCGATGGATCGGTCACTCCGTCGGCGATCGCCACCAGCACCTCGCCGTCCTTCACGGTCACCGCAGCCGCCTCCGGGCAGCGTTCCAGAGTCTTCGCCGCCGCCTCCGGCGAACCAGCGACACGGATCCGCACCGTGGGGCGGCCACGGACGCGGGCCAAGAGGTCCTGAACGTCTCCGCAGGCAAGCAGCCGGCCATACTCGATGATGCCGACGCGGTTGCAGATGTCGGCGAGCTCCGGAAGGATGTGGCTCGAGACGAGGACCGTCTTGCCCATCCCCTGCAGCCGCTTGAGGAGGTTGCGCATCTCGATGCGGGCCCGCGGGTCGAGGCCGCTGGCCGGCTCGTCGAGCAAGAGCACCTGCGGATCATGGAGCAGCACGCGGGCCAGGCCGAGCCGCTGCGTCATGCCGCGGGAAAGACTCGTCACCAGTTCGTCCCGCTTGGAAACGAGATCGACGAGCTCCAGCGACCGCTCCGCCACGCGGCGCCGCGCAGGCCCATCGATCCGATACGCGGCCGCGAAGAACTCGAGATACTCGATCACCCGCATGTCGTCATACACGCCGAAGATGTCGGGCATGTAGCCGATCGCCCGGCGGATCTCCCGTGGGTGCGTGTAGATGGAATAGCCGCAGACGTAGGCCTCTCCCCACGTCGGCGACAGGAGCGTCGAGAGAATCCTGATCGTCGTCGTCTTCCCGGCGCCATTGGGGCCGATGAACCCGAACAGGTCTCCCTGCTCCAGTTTGAGGTCGAGCGACTCCAGGGCGAAGAAATCGCCGTACTTCTTGGTGAGGTCGATCGTCTCGATCATGGGACTGGCTCCGCAGCAAGGGGAATCACGATCCGACAGAGCGTGGCGGTGGCGGGCACCACGTCGATGGCGCCGGCAGACTGCATGGCGAACTTCCAGGCCGTGCCCCGCTGGCCTGCGGCCGCCACGCCCACGAGCACCGCGCGATCGACCGACAACACCGGCGACAGGTCGAGGCGGCCCAGCCGGCCGGGACCGAAGACGGTGTAGCCGGTGCCGCCGGCAGCGGCATGGAAGGCGGCCACCTCGAGGATTCGACCCACGTCGGTCGACGTGGCATCCCAGCGTGGGGCCAGTTCCCGCTCCCGGATCGAGCCGCGGCGGGTGATCGCGCTGGCCAGCGACCGCGGGCCCCTGCCGGTTTCGGTGTCGTAGCGGTCGCCAGGCCCCAGCGTGCCGACGTCGTAGAGCCAGCCCGCGTGCAGAAGCCGGCACTGCTCGAGAACGAAGGGGAGCTGGTGGGCCACTCCACCCGCCAGGGTGCCCTGCGACGTTCGCTGGAGCGTCGAGGCAACGACGGGCGGTGGAACCGCCGCGGTCCATCCTGCCTCGAAGAGCCGACTCGATGCGGCGGCCAGCGGGGCGCCGTCGAGGCTGGCCAGTGACTTGCCGTATCCATAGTCGGTCGCCGCGAGGGAGGGATGCGGGGCCGTCGATTCGACGCCGGCGAATCCCCGTCCGGCATCGGCGAGCCACGACACGGCCACGTCGTCGCCGGCCCAGGCGGTCGGCACGGCGGCTGCGGCATCGAGCATGTCGTTGTCGGGGGAGAAAACGGCGGCCCACGACGCGCCACGGGCCTGTCCGCTCGCGGCGTCGATGTCGATGATCTCGGCGACGTGGGCACCGGCCGGCCTTCCACCGCCCCACCAGGCCGACAGTGCCCAGGCTCCGCCCGTGAATGCAGCGGCGAGGGCCGGCAGCGTGATCCATGACAGCCAGGGACGGCCTGCGCGTGTCACCAACCACCAGTCGAACGGATAGAGACAGAGAACGTAGACGATGCCGAGCGCGGCAATCAGCTCGAAGGGAACCGGTCGCGACGTCTTGCCGCTGTCGCCGGTCTGAAAGGTGTCGAGCGCCGCCCGCAACTGCCCGGCGAGGTCGCCGCCTCCTTCCGGCATGTCGCCCGCTCCTGCAGGCCGTGTTCGGCCGCCAAGCAGCGCGAAGAGGAGCGTGTCCCAGCCTTTCCAGTCTCGCAACGTCTCCTCGTCGATGTCGATCCCGAGCCATGTGATCGTGCCGAAGCCCCGACAGCGCCGCACGATGAGCGGAACGGACGACGCCCCTTCGCCGGCGGCGAGATCGACGACACCGGCGTCATCCCCTTCCGCCTTGGCGAAGAGCGGCGCCATCAGCCCGGCCGAGGGGACGCGATCCGCGAGGCCGGCAGACCGGGCATACGACTCGATCGCCCCCGGCCGGCGCAGTGGCACCATCCGCTCGAAGGTTCCCGGCAGCCACTCGGCGACGGGGCCTCGCCTGCCGGCGGCGAGCGGGGCCGAACCGCCGGCGATGAACACCAGCCGTCCGCCGTCGCGGACCCAGGCGTCGATCCCGGCGACCACGTCGGCGGGGAGCGATTCCATCGCACGGCCACAGACGATGATGGTGTCGGCGGCGTCATAGTCGCGGGCCGAAGCCCCTTCCACGAAGCGGCCCCGCGGATCGACGGCGACGACCCTGGTCTGCGTCCCGTGCTCGCGATCGAAGAGCCGAGCGGCCCGAACCGTTGCCGGCAGATCGCCATACACCACGATCACGCTCTCCGTGGACGGAATCGGCTCACCGAGTCGCACCTCCTCGACCGCCGGGCCGACGGCGTTGACGACCGCAGCGTCGCGCTCGACTCGGACACGGCCCGAGGGCCTGCCGAACCGCACGCAGCATCGTGCCATGAGGTCGCCGTTTGAGCCGGTCGTGACGACCGATGGCGGTGAGCGGACGAACTGGCCCTCCGGATCCTCGACCGCCACGTGGATCGTCTCGCCCGGCCGCAGGCCCCCGGTGGAGGATGACACGACCAGCGGCGTCCACGCGCCGGTTCGTCTCACGCCGCCGATTCCCGCCGTGACCTGGAGCCGCGGATCATCTCCGCCTGCTCCGGCACGGGTGACCTGCGCCGCCAGGAGAACGATCGCAATCAAGCCACCCGAGACTGCCCGCCGACTCATGGCTTCTCCGCGTCGGGGCAGGTGCAGGCAAACTGCCCGCACCCCGGACAGCCGGTGCCGTATTTGCGGCGGACCGCCTCGTCGAGATCGACGCCCACGACGTTGGCGATCGTCGCCAGCCACGCCAGGACGTCGGCAAACTCGAGCGTCTGCTCGTCGTGGGTGCCGCTTCGCAGCGCGGTGGCCAGTTCGCCGATTTCCTCGGTGAGCCACATGAAGGTCCCCTCCACGCCACGTGACGCATCCTTCTCGTGATACATGGTGCGGATCAGGTCCTGGAACTCACGCAGCCTCATCCTGATGGTGCTCCTTGGGGGTCGGCAAACAGTTCCGCGTCGGCGGACATCGCCCCAGAATACCGTAGCCGGAGGCACATGATGCTCCTCTGAGAAGATCGTGAGGACCGGGTGTGCGTAGCGACGGGATGCCGGCGGCGAAATCGCCGGCTACGATGGGGGGCAAGCGGTCTCCCGGCCATGTCGTTCCGACTCGGCCCTTCCGCCGCCGCCATCACGGACCCTCCCATGACCACGCCCCGCACCATCCGCATCTTCGACACCACGCTCCGCGACGGCGAGCAATCGCCCGGCGCGAGCATGAACCTCACCGAGAAGATGGAGATCGCCCAGGCGCTGGTAGCGCTCGGCGTTGACGTGATCGAGGCGGGCTTCCCGATCGCGTCGCCCGGAGACTTCGCCAGCGTCCGCGATATTGCCGGAGCCGTCACGGGGTCTACTGTCTGCGGCCTGGCCCGCTGCAACGACGCCGACATCGACCGCGCATGGGAGGCGCTTCAGCACGCCCGCCAGCCCCGGATCCACGTGTTCCTCGCCACGAGTTCGATCCATCGCGAGTTCAAGCTGCGGATGAACGAGGACGAGGTGCTCGCCCGGGCCGTCGCTGGCGTGAGCCGGGCCCGCAATCTCTGCGGTGACGTCGAGTTTTCGCCGGAGGATGCGGCCCGTACCGAGATCGACTTCCTCTGCCGCGTGGTCGAGGCGGTAATCGCGGCCGGCGCCACGACCGTCAACATTCCCGACACCGTCGGCTACGCGACGCCGATGCAGATGCACCGCGTGATCGAAAGCCTCGTGGATCGCGTGCCCAACATCGACAAGGCGGTGATCAGCACCCACTGCCACGATGATCTCGGCCTGGCCGTGGCCAACAGCCTTGCCGCCGTGGAGGCGGGCGCGGGACAGATCGAGTGCACGATCAACGGGATCGGCGAACGGGCGGGCAACTGTTCGCTGGAGGAGGTCGTGATGGCGTTGCGGACGCGGAGCGACCACTCCGGCTGCGACACGCGGATCGTCACGCAGAAGCTCGTGCCCACGAGCCGGCTGGTGGCCAACGTCACCGGCATCCAGGTGCCCCGCAACAAGGCGATCGTCGGCAAGAACGCCTTCGCCCACGAGGCTGGGATTCACCAGGACGGCATGCTCAAGGAGCGACGGACCTACGAGATCATGCGGCCCGAGGACGTGGGCCTCGAGCGAACCGACCTCGTGCTGGGCAAGCACAGCGGCCGCGCGGCCCTCGCCGACCGGGCGAAGGCCCTTGGCTACCAGCTCACGCCCGAGCAGCTGCAGACGGTGTTCGAGCAATTCAAGCTGCTGGCCGATCGCAAGAAGGAGATCTACGACGGTGACATCGCCGCGCTCTGCGAGCAGCAGTTCTCGTCGCTCCCAGAGCAGTTCGTCTACGAGGGCTACAGTCTCTCGAGCGATTCCGGCTCCGCCCCCACGGTGACCCTGCGGGTGCTTCAGGAGGGCATGCCCAAGTCGGTGTCGATCACCGCGGGCGACGGCCCGATCGACGGCATCTTCCTGGCGATCGAGAAGCTCACGGGAATCACGACCGTGTGTCGTGACTTCCGCGTTCAGGCGGTGACGGTCGGCAAGGATGCCCAAGCCGAGGTGACCGTGGAGCTCGAACACGCGGGCCAGATGCAGCGTGGGCGTGGCGTCTCGACCGACTCGCTCGAAGCTTCCGCGAAGGCCTTCCTCGCCGCCACCAATCGCCTCGCCCTCGGCGCGATGCCCCGTCTCCATCCGCAGCGGCCGTAGCTCAGCCGGCAACGCGGGCTCGGCACGAGCGGCCACCCAAACTCCCCGCGCTCGCGATTCGGGCTTCATGGCGAATAGTCGTTCTACTGGGTCGCCCCAAGCGATTCCCGATCGTGAGGAGCCGGGGGTGGCACGCGCAGAAGCCGGTAATCTTTGCGACTCACGAGCGACGAGCCGTCGGCCGAGCGGGTGGCCTGTAGCAAAATCCCCGGCTTCGAGCATGCCACCACCGGCGAACCAAATCGGTACCGTCTCAGGGGCGACCCGGAGTCCCCGCGCTCGCGATTGGGGCTTCCTGACGGAGCTAGATCGCCTCGCCGCCGCGTTCGCCGGTGCGGATGCGGACGCACTCGTCCATGGGCAAGACAAAGATCTTTCCATCGCCGATTTCGCCCTGCTCGCCTGATCGCCCCCCCTTCACGATCGCCGCAATCGTCGGCTCGACGAAGTCGTCATTGACGGCGATCTGGAGCTGCACCTTCCGCAACAGGTTTACGGAGATCTCGTGACCGCGGTAGGTCTCCGCGTGGCCGCGCTGCCGGCCGAAACCCTGCACGTCGAGTACCGTGAGGCGAAACACCTCGACCTCCGAGAGCGCCTGCTTCACGCTCTCGAGCTTGCCCGGCTGGATGATCGCGATGATGAGCTTCACGGACAGTTTCCCCCGGCGCGTGCGGCGGCTGATACGCCCCAAGGCTACTCCCGCACCGTCGCCTGCACCAAGCGCGCGACGATTCCCGCGGCAGGAGAGGCGGCGTGAGCGCATGCCGCGGCCTGGGCGAGTAAGGCGGATTACCCACCCAGACCGTGTTGCGGCATCCTTCCGGACGGTATGCCAAAGGCGGGCGCAGAGCGCCGCCTCGGTGAGCCGGACGCACCGGCACACGTGGCACGTGAGCGATCACTGATTTCTGTGCAAACCCCATGCCGTGATGGGCCCGCGACGGACACGATCTGGCCCACATGGTGTTTCTAGGCCCTATGATCGATATTCGGGGCGATCCCGCTCGTCGCACCTTCCCCGCAGCCGAAGGAGGCGAGCGCAGTTTCCCGGCACGGGACTGCCCACGGTCGCGGCAGCAGGCTACGGTGCCGGCAGGCTCACGCCATGAGGCGAGCGGGCGACTCCCGTGGAGATTCGTGTGGACAACGGACCTGTGGCGACGGATCTCACACCGCTCGTGCGACTGCCGCGCGGCGAACTCACAACGGCCAT
>JAIOPD010000097.1 GCA_021414115.1 Planctomycetia bacterium | reverse complement strand
GCTGGGCGGCAAGGCGCGGTTCGGCGGGCAGCGGTTTGGAGAAATGGAAGTCTGGGCCCTGGAAGCCTACGGCGCGGCCTACATCCTCCAGGAACTCCTCACCGTGAAGAGCGACGACGTGGAGGGCCGCACGAAGATCTACGAGAGCATGGTAAAGGGCGAAAATACGCTCGAGGCCGGCACGCCTGCCAGCTTCGACGTGCTGACGAACGAGATTCGTGGTCTCGCCCTCAACATGCAGCTTGAGAAACGACGTGTGTGACGAAGGGCTGACGGGAAGGTATGGGGCCTCCTCTGCGGGGCGAGGATACGCCAACGCTCGTCAACCAACCCTCTCCGGTTCGCGGTGATACCTCAGGCAAAACGGTTGACGGCACAACAAGACATCTTCGGGTCGAGCGGTTTCTGAATACAAAAAGGGAGAAGACACGTGAGCATCGGTGAATCCACCTACGATCGCGTTAACGACTATTCAGCCGTGAAGATCAGCCTGGCCAGGCCGCACGACATCCGCAGCTGGTCGTTCGGCGAGGTCAAGAAGCCCGAGACGATCAACTACCGCACCTTCCGTCCCGAAAAGGACGGTCTGATGTGCGAGAAGATCTTCGGACCGGAGAAGGACTGGGAGTGCTCCTGCGGCAAGTATCGCGGGATGAAATACAAGGGCATGATCTGCGACCGCTGTGGCGTGAAGGTCACGCACAGCCGCGTGCGTCGCAAGCGCATGGGCCACATCGAGCTGGCCGCGCCCGTGGTCCATATCTGGTTTTTCAAGGCGATGCCCAGCCGTCTGGGCGCGCTGCTCGACATGAAGACGTCGAGCCTGGAGAAGGTGATCTATTTTCAGGACTACGTTGTCCTCGATCCCAAGGACACGCCCCTCAAGAGGCAGCAGTTGCTGACGGAGGAGGAGTTTCGCGAGGCCCGGGCCACGTATGGCGAGGGCAGCTTCGAGGCCGAGATGGGAGCGGAGGCGGTTCGCAAACTGCTGCTGAGCCTCGATCTCGTGACGCTGTCGCGGGATCTCCGGATCGACCTGGCCACGACCAACTCCAAGCAGAAGAAGAAGGATCTCGTCAACCGGCTCAAGATCGTGGAGAGCATCCGCGACAGTGAGAACAAGCCGGAATGGATGGTCCTCGACGTGATCCCCGTGATCCCGCCGGACCTTCGCCCGCTCGTCATGCTCGACAGCGGAAACTTCGCCACGAGCGACTTGAACGACCTCTACCGACGCATCATCAATCGCAACAACCGGCTCAAGAAGCTCGTCGACTTGAACGCGCCCGAGGTCATCATCCGCAACGAGAAGCGGATGCTGCAGCAGTCGGTCGACGCCCTCTTCGACAACAACCGCTGCAAGCGGCCCGTGCTGGCCTCGAGCAACCGGCCGCTTAAGAGCCTCACCGACATGATCAAGGGTAAGCAGGGCCGGTTCCGCGAGAACCTGCTCGGCAAGCGTGTCGACTATTCCGCCCGGTCGGTGATCGTGGTCGGTCCGAATCTCCGCCTGCACCAGTGCGGACTTCCCAAGAAGATCGCGCTGGAACTCTACCAGCCGTTCATCATCCGCCGGCTCAAAGAGCTCGGCCACGCCGACACGATCAAGAGCGCGAAGAAGATGCTCGAGCGGAAGGACGCCGAGGTCTGGGACATCCTCGAGGAGGTGATTCGCAATCATCCGGTGCTCCTCAACCGTGCCCCGACGCTTCATCGCATGGGGATTCAGGCCTTCGAGCCGGTGCTCGTCGAAGGCAACGCCATCAAACTTCATCCGCTGGTCTGCAAGGGTTTCAACGCCGACTTCGACGGCGACCAGATGGCCGTGCATCTGCCGCTTTCCATCGAGGCCCAGGTCGAAGCCCACACGCTGATGCTCTCGACCAACAACATCTTCAGCCCGGCCAACGGCGCGCCGATCATCTCGCCTTCGCAGGACGTCGTGATGGGCTGCTACTACCTCACGATGCTGATTCCCGGCCGCAAGGGTGAGGGGATGGTCTTCAAGAACTTTGCCGAGGTCGAGATCGCTCACTCGCTGGGCAAGGTCCACACCCATGCGAAGATCAAGGTCAAGCTACCGGCAAACCGGCGGCTCAAGACCGATGTCGAAGCGCTCGGCAAGCCCGGTGCCGTCATCGAGACGACGGTCGGCCGCGTGCTCTTCAACTCCGCCCTGCCCGAGGGGATGCTCTTCTACAACATCCCGATGCGATCGAGCGAACTGGCTCGCGTGATCTCGGACTGCTACCAGGCGCTCGGCCGTCGCAAGACGATCGACCTGCTCGACGACATGAACCGCGTCGGCTTCGGCTGGAGCACGAAGAGCGGTCTTTCGTTCGCCACGGACGATCTCATCACTCCCGCGAACAAATCGCGGATCATCGGCGACGCCGAGAAGGAAGTGATGAAGATTCTCAAGCGGTACCAGAAGGGCGTGATCACCGACGGCGAGCGTTACAACTCGGTGCTCGACGCCTGGACGCACGCCCGTGAGCAGATCACCAAGGAGATGATGGCGGAACTCGAGCAAGACACCGATGCCCGCGAGACGCGTCGGAAGGGTTACGTGAACCCGATCTTCCTCATGGCCCACTCCGGCGCCCGAGGCGGCGTGGAACAGATCCGCCAGTTGGCCGGGATGCGCGGCCTGATGGCGAAGCCGTCGGGCAAGATCATCGAGACGCCGATCAAGGCGAACTTCCGTGAGGGGCTGACGGTGCTCGAGTATTTCAGCTCCACGCACGGTGCCCGCAAGGGTCTGGCCGACACGGCTCTCAAGACGGCCGACTCGGGCTACCTCACCCGGAAACTCGCCGACGTGGCGCAAAACGTGGTCGTGACGATGCACGACTGTGGCACGACGCAGGGCATCACCAAGGGGGTGATCTACCGTGGTGAAAAGGTGGAGGTGAGTCTTGCCGACGGCATCCGCGGCCGTGTCAGCCGTGCCGACATCCGCAACCCCATCACCGACGAGGTGATCGTCCGCGAGGACGAAATGCTCACGCCGAACACGGCGCGCCGGGTCGAGGAACTGGGGCTCGAGAAGATCCAGGTCCGCAGCCCGCTTACCTGCGAGGCGTCGCTGGGCGTCTGCCGTCTGTGCTACGGCATGGATCTCTCCACGGGATCAATGGTGGAGGAAGGCATGGCGGTGGGCATCATCGCGGCGCAGAGCATCGGCGAGCCGGGCACGCAACTCACCATGCGGACGTTCCACATCGGTGGCGTCGGTCAGCGTGCCATCGAGGAGAGCGAAAACAAGGCGAAGCGGGCAGGCACCGTGAAGTTCACGCGGCTTCGCACCGTTCAAAACGAACAGGGTGAAGCGGTCGTGCTCGCCCGTAACGGCGAGATGGCGATCATCGATCCCAAGGGCCGTGAACTCGAAAAGTTCGAGATTCCCGCCGGTGCGATTCTCAAGGTGAAGGACGACGAAGAGGTGAAGGCCGGCACGGTGCTCGTGCAGTGGGATCCGCACTCGATCCCGATCCTCTCGGAAGTCGCGGGCAAGGTGCGATACGAGGACGTGGTCGAGGGTGAAACGCTTCGTGTCGAGAAGGACCCGAGCGGCCATCTTCGTCGCATGGTGATGGAGCACAAGGGCGTCTACCACCCGCAGGTCGTGCTCGAGGACGAGTCGGGCAAGATCCTCGACTTCTACTACCTACCGGAAAAGGCTTATATCGAAGTCTCGCCGGGCGAGACGGTGGCGGCCGGCCATATCCTGGCCAAGACGCCCCGCGAGGCGTCGGGCACGCAGGACATCACGGGCGGTCTGCCCCGGGTCACGGAAATCTTCGAGGCCCGCAAGCCGAAGGATCCCGCGATCATGGCGGAAATCGACGGCAAGGTCGAACTGCTCGGCGAAAAGCGGCGTGGCAAGCGAACGATCGTCGTCAAAAACGAGAGCGGCTTGGAGCGGGAGCACCTTGTCACCCACGGCAAGCACATGCGGGTTCACGCTGGCGACATCGTCAAGGCGGGCGAGGCCCTCGTTGACGGCCCGCTCGTGCCGCACGACATCCTGCGGATCTCGGGCGAAGAGGCCGTGCAGCAATATCTCACCCGCGAGATTCAAAACGTCTACCGCAGCCAGCGGGTCGACATCGACGACAAGCACATCGAGATCATCGTGTCGCAGATGCTGCGCAAGGTGAAGATCGAGACGGTTGGCGACACGAACCTGCTCCCCGGTAGCGTGCTCGACAAGTTCGAGTTCCGTCAGGCGAACGATCGGCTCGCCGACTGCGTGCGAATCACCGACAAGGGTGACAGCGAATACGCCGCCGGCAGCATCGTGCCCAAGGACGTGCTGTCGCAGGCCAACGCACAGATCGAGACGCTGGGCGGCGCTGCTGCGAAGGGGGCGAAGCCGAAGCCCGCGACGGCGAGCACGCAACTGCTCGGCATCACCAAGGCGAGCGTGCAGAGTTCGAGCTTCATCTCGGCGGCCAGTTTCCAGGAGACCACCAAGGTCCTCACGGAAGCTGCACTCGCCGGCAAGATCGACAACCTTGTCGGCCTCAAGGAGAACGTCATTCTCGGCCACCTCATCCCCGCTGGAACGGGTTTCAAAACGTTCCAGTCGGCGGAGGTGCGGGTGCGACCCGAGGCGCTCGAGTCGCTGCGAATGGACCGCGAGAACGTGCTGGCGCGGCAGTTCCCGCTGCTGGAGGCTGCCGTGCCGGGTGACGGGGCGGCCGAAGGCCTTCTTGCCGCGGGTGATGTGGCCACGCTGGGAACGGCCGCCGACGGCGAGTAGCCGCGGCGTATCCGCAACGCGGACTGTGCGGGCGTAGCCATGATCGACGATCATGGCCACGCTCGTCGGCATATCCGGCATCATCGGCAGCCGTGGCAGTGCAACGTTTTTGCAGGCGTTGGCATGTCGAAGTAGTGTCGAGGGGACGACGCGAGTGGTCCACCCGACAGGAGCATGCCGATGAGTCGTTTGTGTTCGTGCGCTGCCGTTCTCGGAGCCGCGCTTTTTGCTGCGGGCTCCGGGGTCGAGGCGTCTCCGTTCAATCCGTACGCCGCGGACGAGGAGGCCCTGCCCCCGATTGCCGCCGATGGCACGATCCACTGGGGCACATTCTACAAGTCGCCCGAACTTCAGCAGGCGTATCAGCGGCTCTGGAACCTCGGCGCCTGCCGCGGGTCCAACAAGGCGATCACCGTGCCGGTCGCTGAGAACAAGCTCGTGATCGACCGGCTTCCCGAGGCGGATTTCAAAGGGGTGGTGCGTGCCGCCTCCGGGCATCTTGCCGGCGGGATGCTGGCCTTCGGCGAGGCCGATGCCGCCGCGGTCAATGCCGAACCGCTCGTCGCCCAGTTTCACCCGGCCGGCGTGACGCGTTTCACCGTAAGCGGCCCCGTTCCGGCGTCGATGCTGGCGTCGGGCATGGTGATCCGACTGCGGGCAGAGGTGGATGCGCGAGGCCGGTCCACGGCGGCCATCAAGGCCTTCGAGATCGTGACGCCCCCGCCGGGCTTTACGCCCGACGAGGTCCGCCCTGAACGCGTCGAGACGATCGTCGGAACGGTCACTGCGATCCGCAAGAATGTCGCTTCCGTGCGGGTCGATGCCGGGAAGCTTCGCCGGCTCACGCTGACGATGGCGGAGGATGCGGTCGCCACGGTCGACGCCGCCCGGCTCGACCTGGTCGGCCCTGGAGATGCGATCGAGGCGAAGGGTCGGCTCTGGACGGGTGAGGGATCGATGGGCGCCGGAACCGTCTTCGTCTCGGACGTGCTCGTCACCAAGCGTTCGCTGGATGAGCAACGCCCGGCCGCCGCTCCCGGGGCGAGGACCGTCGGCGCCCGTTGATCGAGGAAAGCTGCCCATGGGCAGCGAGTGCTGGAATACAGCCGTGCCGGGCCCTAGAGTGACGGGGAGTCGAGGCCTCGGCGGATCGAGGCCCAGCCCCGGACTTCGCCGGATTTGATCCCCCATGCCAGCGCCACGACGTGCCCCATCCGGACGTCTTTCCTCGTGGGCCGTGACCGAAGCCACCGACGCGCCGGTCGATGATGTGGCGATTCGCACGCTTCGCAAGCGGCTTGAAGCGGTCTGGTCGGAACTGAGCAAGGTGTGCGGACCGCGACACGAGGCGGAGCGGATCCACCAATTGCGGGTCGCAACCCGACGCACGATCGCGGCCATCGACGCCTTTGACGACCTGCTCCCCGGGAAGGTGAGCAGTTGGTTCGAAAAACAACTGCGTCGGATCCGGAGGGCCGCCGGCAATGCCCGTGATCTGGACGTGCTGACCGATCGCCTGAGAGGAAAGAGCGGGGCCGTGTCGCCTGGCCGCTCCCTCGCGGGCAACGCTGCGCGGCGGCGATTGATCGCGATGTTGTCGCTCAAACGCGCCGACTCCCGCCAGCCCATTCACGAGGTTCGCGAGAAACTCTCCGCCGCCGACTGGCACGCTCAGGTCGAGCGGTTGCTCGATGCGGTGGCCGCCGGCCGGGGGCACACCACGTTCCGGCAGTATGCCCGGCGTCGTTTCAAGCCGCTGATGCGTCGCTTCTTCGCGAGGGCTGACCGCCGGCTTCGTGATGCCGAAGAGATCCATCGCCTGCGGATCGAGGGGAAGAAACTTCGGTACGCGCTCGAGATTTTCGCCGCGGTGTTTCCCGAGAGAGTGCGAGTGAAGTGTGAAAAATCCCTGGAACTGCTCCAGGAGAATCTCGGCGAGTTCACCGACCACGCGGCCGCGGCCGATCGGCTCGAACGCTGGGCGCGGCAGGAAGGAGCGGTGGGAGAGCGAAAGGCGATCGGTGCCCTGAGGAAGATCGAGGCGCACCAGGCCGATCAGGCCCGCAGGACCTTCGTGAAGTGGTGGAGCCCGGCTCGCCGCCGTTCCCTGCGGCGGCGGTTCGAACACACCCTGCGGAAAGGCACAGCATGAGCGGACCTCACGCTTCGGCGGGCGACGCGCCGCGGGCGGGCTTCCAGTCAGCCGTGCTCTGGCTCGTGCCGTGTGCGCTCGCCGTCGCCGTGTGGGCGGTCGGTCGCCCAGCCCGGCAGCCGGCGGGCGGGCGGGCCGAAGTGGCACCGACCAGGGGGGCGTTTGCCCCAACGATTCCCGCCCCAGGTCCGGCGTCGGGCGAGGCTCCGAGCGGAATGGCATGGATTTCCGGCGGGGAGTTCTCGATGGGCTGCGCAGACCCCCGTGGTGTTCAGTTCGGCGGGTCTGATCCGATGACCGACGCACGGCCGATTCACCGCGTCCGCGTGGGCGGCTTCTGGATGGATGTGCACGAGGTGACCAATAGGCAGTTTGCCGAGTTCGTCGCTGCCACGAACTACGTCACCGTCGCGGAGCGGGTACCGAGGGCCGAGGATTTCCCCGGTGCTCCCCCTGAAAATCTCGTGGCGGGCTCGATCGTTTTCACGCCGCCATCGGACCCCGTGCCGCTCCGCGATCAAACGGGCTCGGCCCATCTGCGGTGGTGGGCCTATGTGCCCGGCGCCTGCTGGCGGCATCCCGCGGGTCCGGAGAGCGATCTCGAGAACCGTGACGACGAGCCGGTCGTCCACGTCGCCTATGAAGATGCCACGGCCTACGCCGCATGGGCCGGCAAGCGACTGCCCACCGAGGCCGAATGGGAGTTTGCCGCCCGCGGCGGCCTCGCCGGCGCGACCTATCCGTGGGGCGACGAGTTCAGGCCGGCCGGACAATGGATGGCCAACACCTGGCAGGGCCGTTTCCCACAGGAGAACACCGCCGAGGACGGCTTCGCGAGGATCGCCCCGGTGGGTCGTTTCCCGGCCAACGCCTCCGGCCTGCACGACATGTCGGGCAACGTCTGGGAGTGGTGCAGCGACTGGTATCGCCCCGACACCTACGCCACCGACGCGAAACGAGGCGCCGTGACGACCGATCCGCAGGGCCCCGGCGATAGTTTCGACCCAGCGGAGCCCGGCCAGCCCAAACGGGTTCAGCGGGGCGGTTCCTACCTCTGCAGCGACCAATACTGCGCCCGCTACATCGTGGGCACCCGCGGCAAGGGTGAGGTGTCGAGCGGCACCAACCATATCGGCTTCCGCTGCGTGAAGTCGCCGTGAACGGATCCCCGTCGGGCTCCGTGGGCCGTCAACCCTTCTTCGCCATCAACGTCTCGAGGTCGGCGAGAGTCCGGGTGTTGGCGACGTCGTGCTTCTCGAGGCCGGCGCGGCGGGCCTGAAGCACACCGCACCGCATCACGTCGAGGCCGCGGGTCGAATGGGCGTCGGTCGAGATCACGAGTTTCACACCGGCCTTCTTTGCGGCGGCGGCATGCTTGTCGTCGAGGTCGAGTCGCCATGGATTGGCATTGATCTCGAGGAACGTGCCGGTGTGGGCGGCGGCCTCGATCACCGCTTCGATGTCGACGTCGTACGGCGGGCGGCGATTGATGAGACGGCCCGTCGGATGGCCGATCACGCGGACGAACGGATTTTCAATCGCCTCGACGATCCGGGCCGTGATCCGTTCACGGGGCTGATTCTGGCCGTAGTGCAGGCTCGCCACCACCCAGTCGGCACGGGCGAGCACGTCGTCAGGGAGATCGAGCCCCCCCTTCTCGAGCATGTCGACCTCGATCCCTTTGAGCACGACGATGGGGGGCGAACCATCCGCGGCGAGTGATTCGTTGAGCCGGTCGATCTCGTCCCATTGCTTCAGGAGTCGCTTGCGGTCGAGACCGTGGGCCATCGTCACCCGCTGTCCGTGGTCAGTGATCGCGATGTAGGAGAGGCCGCGGGCGACGGCTGCGCGGACCATCTCGGCGAGCGTGTCCTCGCCGTCCGTGGCGTTGGTGTGCATGTGGAGATCACCACGGATGTCGGTGATCTCCACGAGCACGGGGAGCTCGCCTCGTTCCGCCCGGTCGATCTCGTTCCCTCCCTCGCGAAGCTC
This sequence comes from Planctomycetia bacterium, assembly GCA_021414115.1. Taxonomy (GTDB): domain Bacteria; phylum Planctomycetota; class Planctomycetia; order Pirellulales; family UBA1268; genus QWPN01. The sequence goes on along the minus strand of JAIOPD010000097.1, from coordinate 72,179 downwards.
CGGGGGAATCCAGGGCAGTCCGACCGCCTCGTAGACCTCCTCCTCGGTTCGGCCGGCCACGCGGCGACCTTTCGTCCGGGGGTCGTCGACGGAGGCACCGGCTTCGAGTCGGTGAACCCCGTATTCGTTGATCGTCAGTCCACGTTCCCGGGCCCGGGAACGGAGGCGGACGTTGTGCTCCTTGGAACCGGTGAAGTATTGAAGGGCGGCGCCGAACGACGCCGTCTCGACCACCCGCAGGTCGATCTGCACGTCTTTGGGGCCGCGGATGCTGGTCTTCGTGTCACCTCGCAGGAGGACTCCGGCGCACTCGGGCCAGCGTTCGAGGTGATCCATGACGGCCGCCGGGGCGTCGCTGTCGACGACGAGGTCAAGATCCCCAATCGTCTCGCGGCCGCGACGCCAACTCCCGGCGGCCTCGACCTGCCTGGCGTCAGGGCACCGGCGCATCCATGCGACCAGTTCCGTCGCGATGCCGTCGGCCTCGCTCCAGAGCAGCCGCGTGTGCTCGGGATTCTTCGCGAAGGCGATATTTTCCAGGATCATCGCCTGCGTCTTGGGGCCAAAGCCTTTGACGTCCTGCACGCGACCGTCGCGGCACGCTCGCTCGAGCGCGTCGAGCGAGTCGATTCCCAGTGCGTCGACGAGCACCTTGACCTTCTTCGGGCCGAGCCCCGGCACCCGCATCAGGTCGAAGACGACCTTCGGCACCTGTTTCTCCAGGTCGGTGAGGAGCGGAAGCCGGCCGGTATCGAGCAGCGTTTCGATCTTGGCCGCGAGATCGGCACCGATTCCCTCCAGGTCGGTGAGGGCGCGATCAGGGTCGCGGCGCACCGTCTGGAGCGATTCCACCATCGAGCCGATCGTCCGGGACGCGTTGCGATAGGCACGCACGCGAAACACGTTGCTCCCCTGGTATTCGAGGAGGTCCGCCACATGGTCGAAGGTGGCGGCGATCTCGGCGTTGGTCACGTGATCCTCGGCACTGCGGCTCGGGACGGGTTCGCCGCCTCGGAGTCCGAAGTGTCGGGAGAATCATCCACGCTGGCAAGCGGCCGGCCAGAGCGACCAATCCGCTGCTACTGCTGCAGTCGCGAGGGCAGGGAGGCGGTGGGATAGCCCGGACGGCGAACTTCCGGAAATCCGACCGGTGACGCCTGCCACGATGTCGTGTGGCTGGTCGGTTCGAGAAGCCGCGGAAACGCGTTCGTGGAGGCCTTGGGACCTTCGCCAGGCAGGACGGGCATGCCACGTTCGGCCGGCGCGGGCGTCTGTTGGCCGTTCGTACCACTGGGCGTTGACAGGCCGTTCATGCCGCTCGGCGACGGAAATCCGCTCGTGCCGCTGGGCTGTTGGTAGCCGTTGGTGCCGCCCAGCGGCGCGAGGGCGGGGGCGGCAGTCTGAGCACCGGCCGCGGGTGACGGAGCCGGGCCGGTGCCGTTTCGCGGCATTTCGGGGATCGGCTTGAGCGAGGGCGTCGGAGCCATCGAGGGCGTCGGCGCGAACGTCGGAGGCTGGGTCGGCTGGGGCTGGACCATGGTCTGGGGAGCTGCCGGGACGTAGGTCCCACTCTGGGGGCTGATCGGCTGCTGGTAGGTCTGCTGTGGCACTCCGGCCGGGGGTAGCGCCGGCGGACTCCCGCCCGGCACGAGTTGCTGGGGAATGTCGGCGCCGGCGGCGCCCCACGCCTGGGGCGTTGTCTGAACAGGTGCCGCGAACGGGCTGGCCGCAGGAGGAGGAGACATCATCGGTGCGGTTGCGGGCGCTGCGAAGGCTGGCTGGGCCGCGGGGTAGGCTCCGGCTCCCGGCTGCATCTGCACGTATTTCGTGGTCGTCACCGCGCGATACTGAGTGACCGGCACGTTGACAGCCTGCTGGACATATTGGGTGACCGGCTGCATGCAGTCCCGCGGGCAGCCGGTGCAGGGATCGATTTCACACGATGGCTTGTAGGTCGTGACCGGCACGTTTTGGTACTGCGTGCGGTAAGTCGTCTCCGGCACGTAGCTGGTCTGCTGCACGGGAACCATCACCGGCGGAGGAGGGGCGGCGATGGGGGCCATGACCGGAGCCGCAACGGGAGCAACGGCATAGACCGGGGCCTTGCGAAAGCAGGCGCCGCAGCCGGCGAAGAGGTCGTTGAAGCAGCACTGAGCGCGAGCCTGAAGGCCGCTTCCGAGGTGGAAGCCGACGGCCAGCAGCACGATCCCGGGAACACGACGCATCGTCATCACACATTCCTCCGCTTGCCGCCTGCGCCGGGAAAATCCACGGTTTTTTGCGGCGACTCCCAAGCGTAGGTTGCGCGTGGATGAGGCTGGGGAAAAAAAGCGGTGAACGATTCATGAATTTGCGGTGGTCACCCCGCACGACCCGCACGGCAGGTGCCGTCGGCATATCCGGCCCCCTCGAACGCATCCGACTTGGATAAAACGCCTGCCGGGGCCCGAGTTCCCGAGTGGTGGTTCGGGGCTGCCCGTGCCCCGAGGGCCGGACGTTCACCTCGGCCCTCCAGGCCTCGGCTCTCTGCATGTCCGCTGCGCTTCGGCATCCTGCCTTCGCTTGCTCCCATAGCCCGGCTCTCGGGGCACGGGCAGCCCCTCGCGGGCCGTCACGGCGTTCAGCGCATGCGTCGCTCGAAACGGTCGTAGAGGTCGTAGAGCGCCTCTCGGACGTTTCCTCCGTGCCGGGAGAAAGCGTCGTCGATGTCCGTCGCGTCGATGAGACCGCCGTGGTCCGGTAGCCGGTCGACGATCGCGGACAGAAGATCACGGCTCGTTTCGCAGCGGGCAAGAACGGGCAGCCGGCCGGGCCGGTGCGTCGTCACCAGAAGGGATGCTCCCCGGCAAATGGCCACCAGTCGCACCGCTGGCATGACGGCGAACCACATCCGGTCCCAGCCGTCGATCCCGACGACTGTGTGCGGTGCGGTCCGTGCCACTACAGCCAGCACTCGCCACGCATCGCGGGGCGACCCAACCCGCACGAGTGCCGTGGGCTTTCCCCGGGCCGCTACCCTTTCCAGGATCGCGAGGAGCAGCGACGTTTTGCCATGCCCATGCGGCGCGGAGATCGCGCCGCATCCGCCCGGTGCCGGAATCCGGTCGGCCAAGGCGGTGACATCGACCAGTTCTCCGGACGCATCGAGCGGCGGGATCGAGCCGGGCCTGGTGAACCTGGTGGAAAATGGATTCGACGGCAGCCGGAGGCTCGCTGATGGGGCATCGACCGTCATGACACCTCCACTCGCGGCATGCGGGCCGGCGGAACATGCCCTACCGTAAACTCGTGCTCGGAGACATAGTCGCGGCCACCCGTGAAGAAGAACCGCACGCGCACGCACCAGCGAATCTTGACGATCACACCCTCGTAGGAAAGCGGACTCGGCGGAAGCCGCGTGGCGAAGCCCTCCGCTGTCGTCTCCGGCGGGAGCCTCGCTTGGTCGACGATTCGCTCGAAGAAGAGCACACCCAAGTCCTCTTCGCCCTTGCCTTCCGTGTACCAGAGCACCGAGTGTTCGACCGCGCGGGGCGGGTCATCTGCGAGCCCTTCGGCCTCGTAGCGGATGTCGATGGCATCGAGCGGATCATAGCGGCGATCCGGTCGGCAGAACTGCACGAATACCCGGGGCGACGGGCGGGGCATGTCGGCCACGGCGGTCATGAGGCGGCCCCCCGTGACCGAGCAGGCATCGCAGCCTTACCGCGGCTCTCCGCGGGAAACACCACGAGCGGAAAGGTTCTGGTGAACGGCGGCCAGCGGACGGATGTGCCACGGACGGCGATGCTCCACCTCGCGGCATTGTGTTCGGAGGCGAAGGAGTGCATGGCCGCCTCCGGAATCGTCACCGTCGCCCGTCCTTCGAAGCGGGTGCCGGGAGCCAGCGACAGATCGTGCCAGGCGTGGATCGGCTGCCGCCAGACCGTGAGCCGCTCCGTACGGGTGTCGGTGCCCTGCCGAAACGTCGCCTGCTCCTCGAGTTCGAGCGTCATCTCCAGCGAGGCGAGCGTTCCTGAGCCGCCCTGGGCCAGCAGCACTTCGTAGGTGCCACCGGGCCTCAGCGGCTGTGCTGAGATCTCGAGTTGCGTGGGACCGACTGCGGTGGCCAGCAGGAGCCCGCGGGCAAACACCGCGATGCCGGCGATGCCGACGACTGCAAACGGAACGAGCAGCGTCAGCAACAGCCAATCCGTCCTGCCGCCCAGCAGATCGAGGCCGGCGCCGACGGCCAGCACCGCCAGTACGCCGTTCCAGAGCAGTGCAAACAGGCCGAAGCCCAAGAGCGCCCAGCTCTCGGGACTTTCGATCGGGAGACGGTAGGCGAGAAAAGTGCCGGGAGAGTTCATCATGTCGTCGCACGACGGCACGCCCGGATGGTCCGGAGCCTGACGCGGGACGGCGGCGAGCGGATCGAGGATGTCCGTAAGCCGCGAGGGCACCGCACACCGCTCTTCCGATCTGCCCCAACGCCGCATCGTGCGTGCGAGCCCCGAGCCACCAAAGGCCACGAGCGCTCCGGGCAGCAGCAGGGCCAGCAGCCACATCCACCAGTTGTAGCCACGCTCGATCACGATGGTGCCGGGATCCGCAGGGTCGTACCATCCCGGAATGGTGTCTCCGATGCGCCACGCCGACAGTTTGTCGAGGGCTACGTCGCGGTCGCTGGTCAGGGTCGATCGAGACGGTCGACTCCACGCCTCGAGAGGCCGGCCGTCGGCGGTGTAACTGACACGCAGGCAGGGCTGCCATGTCGATGGCGATGTTCCGGCCGGTTCCATGGCCGTACGCCGCACCAGTCCCTTGCCGAGGATCGTGCAGGTCGCCGGCAGAAAATCGTGGTTCATCCGCCACTCCGGCACCGCCACGCCAGAGAGCAGCAAACCGCCGAAGACGAGTCCGGCGGCCAGGAGCACCGCGTGAAAGGCGCCGTCTCCGAGCGAGGCCCAAGCCGGCGACCCGGTTCTCCGATGGCCTCGTTTCTTGCCGAAGAATCGCGGCAGCCTCACCATCGACCTCCTCGCCGCCAGTGGGCCGGGTTCAGCGGCCAAGGGCCCGAATGTCGGTCGGCCACTTTCTACGGATTCCTAGAAGGCCTGGCTCATTGGCTCCGGCTGTCGCTCGGCAGATTCGCCGGCACCGCTCGCGGACCGGAAAAAACCGATTTTCTCCAATGCCTTGTAGACCTCTTCCAGCGTTTTTTCGCCGAAGTTGGAGATTGAAAGCAAGTCGGACCGGGTGCAGTTGAGCAGGTCATGCACCGTGAAGATGCCCCGCTCTTCCAGGCAGTTGGTCGTGCGTACTGAAAGTCCGATTTCGGCCGTGCTCATTTCGAGCTTTTCAGCCATTTCGTCGGACTGCATGAGGTTCTTGTATGGAACTCTCGGCATGGGGTCCCTCCCGTGCAAATCGAGATCATGATCGGCCGTGGGGCAACGAGCACCCGGAGGCAGCCGGACCTCAATATAATCGAAGTCGTTCGAAATCGACTACGTGTGCGTGGCCAGACGGTCCACGTCACCTCCGCAGCCTGCCCGATTTACGCCCATGGACCTCTGAAACGTGCTTTCCTCGAATGTCGCATCCCTGAACGAGTCCCAGGGCCAGGCCGCGTCCCACGTCGAGGGACCGCTCCTCGTGCTGGCGGGGCCTGGAAGCGGCAAGACTCGGGTGGTGACGCATCGGATCGCCAACCTGATCTCCGCAGGGGTTCCCCCCGAACGGATCGTCGCCCTCACGTTCACCAACAAGGCAGCCGACGAGATGCGGCGGCGGGTCACCGAGTTGGTGGGGCCACAGCCCGTGGAGATGGGCACCTTTCACCGCTTCGGGGCCCGGCTCCTCCGCCGCCACGCGCGGCAGGTGGGGCTGACGAGCGATTACTCGATCCTCGATCCCGACGATGCGGCGGCCGTCCTCAAGCGGGCCGTGAAGTCGCTCGGGCTCACCGCGACGCACACGCCGATTGACCGGATCGCGGGAGTGATTTCCCGGGCGAAGAACGACCTGCTCACGCCTGCGACATTCCAACCGCGCTGGGGCAAGCCGGTCGACGACGTTGCACTGCGAGTCTGGCCGACCTACCAACAGTTGCTGCTGCGGGCCAACTCGGTCGACTTCGACGACCTCCTCGTGCACGTCGCCACTCTCCTGGCCGAAGACCCCGAACTCCGCCGCCAACTCGACGCCCGTCACCGCTTCATCCTTGTCGACGAATACCAAGACACCAACGCCGTCCAATACTGCATCCTCCGCGGGCTCTCGATTGACCATCCGAATCTCGCCGTCACCGGCGATCCCGATCAGGCGATTTACGGCTGGCGGGGCGCCAGCATCCGCAACATCCTGGAGTTCGAGCGGGACTATCCGGCCGCGACGGTCGTGAAGCTCGAGGACAACTACCGCAGCACGGCCAACATCCTCGGCACGGCCGACCGCCTCATCGCCCACAATTCACGGCGCAAGCCGAAGCGGTTGGTGACGACGGCAGCTCCGGGTGCGCCGGTGCGGATCGTGCTCGACGGCTCAGGGGTCGAGGAGGCCGAGCGGATCGCCACGGAGATCCAGCAGGCCTCGGCAGCCGGCCGGCGCTCCCCCCGCGACTTCGCGATCCTGTTTCGTGCCAACGCCCTGTCGCGGTCATTCGAACTCGCGCTGCGAACCCGTGGCATCGCCTACCAGCTCGTCCGCGGTCTGGAGTTTTTCAAACGGCGAGAGATTCGTGACGTGGTCGCGTGGCTACGGCTGCTGCGAAATCCGCGTGACGACGAGGCGATGCTCCGCGTGGTCAACGTGCCGCCGCGGGGCATTGGCCGCCAGTCCCTCGACCGTCTGGCCGCGTGGGCCGAGGACCATGCGGCCACGCGGCTGGAGGCCGCCACGAAGGCCGTCGTGATCCCCGGGATGCCCAAGCGATCAGCCACGGCGCTGGCCGTGTTCGCCAGGCTGCACGAGGAGCTTGCGGCCACGGCCGGCCGGGAGCCCTCGGTGGCGGCGCTGCTGGAGGCCGTGCTCGACCGCACCGGCTATCGAGCGATGCTCGCCGATGATCAGGAGGACGACGACGAAGGGCAGGATCGACTGGCCAACGTGGAGGAACTGGTCACCGCGGCGCGGCAGTTCGACGACACCTTCACTCCCGATCCGACGTCCGGCATCGAGGCCAATGACGCGCTGGGGGGGTTTCTGGAGACGACGGCGCTCGTGGCCGACACCGATGTCTGGGACTCCGGCGCCGACCGCGTGGCGCTGATGACATTTCACGCCGCCAAGGGCCTCGAGTTTCCCGTCGTCTACCTCGTCGCCATGGAGGATGGGATCCTGCCTCACGAACGGAGCCTCGGCAATCCCGAGCAGCTCGAGGAGGAACGCCGCCTCGTGTTCGTCGGGATCACCCGCGGTCGCGAGGAGGTGCATGCAAGTTGCGCGAGAATGCGCGACTATCGCGGCACGCGTCGGATCTCGGCGCCGAGCCTGTTTCTCGCCGAGATGCAGGGGTCGGAGACGGAGGTGGTGGGAGCGGAAGCCCCGCGCGGCCATGACGGCTTCGATCCCTTCGGAGATGCCGCCCGTGCTGCGGCGGGCGATTTTGACGATCTCTCGCAGGAGCCGCCGCCCGACCGGAGCATCTCCACGAGAAGCATCTCCCGCGGTGACGGTCTCACCATGGACCTCGACGAGTCGCAGGACGAGTCTGCGGCCCGGCCGGCGGCCCCGCCGCGCCGCCGCGGCCTCGATGCCGCGATCGAACGGGCGACGGATCTCGCCCTGCGGATGGCTGGCGGACCGCGGATCAAACATCAGTACGATCCCGGCCAGCGGGTGCGGCACGCCGACTACGGCGAGGGAGTGCTCACCGGCATCAGCGGCACCGGCCCGCGCGCGGTGGGGACGGTGATCTTCGACGGCCCGGCCGGCACGCGAAAGTTCGTCCTCGGCCACGGTGTCCTGGAGCCGCTCGAGAGCTGACCGAGGGCGTCGTTCCGATGGTGCGGAGCCGGGGGTGGCTGCCCATGCCCCATCGCCGGACGTTCACTGCGGGCATCCTGCCCTTCGTTCTCTGCACGCCGGCTGCGCTTCGCCATCCTGGCTGCGCTGGCCGCCGAGCCCGGCTCCCGGGGCATGGGCAGCCACCCCCTCGCGAGCCGTAGGCTACCCGTTCGTCTGTGAGCGCCACCAGGCGACGGTGGCCGCGAGGCCCGCAGTGAAATCCTGTCGGGGCGACCAGCCCAGCAGCCGCCGCGCCCGCGAGATGTCGAGGCCGCGGCGCGGCTGCCCGTCGGGCTTCGTCGTGTCCCACTCGATCCGGCCTTCGTAACCACAGGCCGCGGCGATCTTCATCACCAGATCCCGGATCGCGATCTCGACACCGCCTCCGAGATTGATCGGCAGCGGCTCGTCCATGACCTCCGCGGCCCGCACGACGCCTTCGGCCGCGTCGTCGACGTAGAGAAACTCCCGCGTCGCCGCGCCGGTGCCCCAGCAGACCACTTCGGGCGCGTTGCTGCGGCGTGCCTCCTCGCACTTGCGGATCAGAGCCGGAATGACATGGCTCGACGAAGGGTCGAAGTTGTCGCCGGGGCCGTAGAGATTGACCGGCACCGTCACCGCGCTCTCGAGGCCGTACTCACGACGGTAGCCGTCGAGCATCACGAAGATCGCCTTCTTGGCCACGCCGTAGGGAGCGTTGGTCTCCTCGGGATACCCGTCCCAGATGTTTTCCTCGCGGAACGGGATCGGGCAATGCTTCGGGTAGGCGCAGACGGTGCCGGTGTGCACGAACTTCCGCAATCCGTGACGGCGGGCGTGCTCGACGAGGTGCAGTCCCATCGCCATGTTGGCGTAGAAGAAGCGGCCCGGGTGAGCCATGTTGGCGCCGATCCCGCCGACCTCGGCCGCGAGGTGGATGACCACGTCGGGCCGCGCCGTCTCGTAGAGCCGGGCCACGTCGGCCTCGACCGTGAGATCGAAGTCGCGCCGCCGCGGCACCATGATCCGATCCGGCGGGACGCCGCGATCGAGGAGCACGCGGGTGACCGCGCGGCCGAGGAAGCCGGCGCCGCCGGTGACGACGATCCGCTGCGTGGAAAGATCGATCATGGGCATGCCCGTCGAGGCTGTCTTCAACGGTAGGGGAGGCCCGTCTCGTGGCCGGCCGCGAGCAGCACCTGCTCCTTTCGGGCCAGCGCGAGGTCGGAATCGACCATCAAGTTGACGAGACCGTCGAACGACACCCGTGGCTGCCAGCCGAGGTTGCGCCGCGCCTTCTGCGAGTTGCCGAGCAGGAGTTCCACTTCCGCCGGGCGGAAATACCGCGGATCGATCTCGACGAAGTCGCGGTAGTCGAGGTCGAGTCTGCCGAACACCTTTTCGCAGAACTCACGGACGGAGTGGGTCTCATCGGTCGAAATCACGTAGTCGTCAGCTTCGTCCTGCTGCAGCATCAGCCACATCGCCTCGACGTAGTCGCCGGCAAAACCCCAGTCACGCTTGGCGTCGAGGTTGCCGAGGTAGAGCTTCTTCTGCAGGCCGAGCTTGATGCGGGCGGCGGCCCGCGTGATCTTTCGGGTCACGAACGTTTCGCCGCGGCGTGGGCTCTCGTGGTTGAAGAGGATCCCGCAGGAGCCGTGGATGCCGTAACTTTCCCGGTAGTTCACCGTGATCCAGTGGGCGTAGAGTTTCGCGACGCCGTAGGGACTGCGGGGGTAGAACGGAGTGCTCTCCGACTGCGGCGTTTCCACGACCTTCCCGTACATCTCCGAACTCGACGCCTGGTAGAACCTGATCTGATAGCCGACCGCGTCTTGAAAGTCGCGGATCGCTTCCAGCAACCGCAGCGTGCCGACGGCCGTGACGTCGGCCGTATAGGCCGGCTGGTCGAAACTCACGCGGACGTGGCTCTGAGCCGCGAGGTTGTAGACCTCGGTGGGGCGGATTTCCCGAATCAGACGCGCCAGTCCGTTGCCATCGGCCATGTCGCCGTGATGAAGGATCAGCGGCCGCTCCATCTCGTGGATGTCGCGGTAGAGATGCTCGATCCGCTGCGTGCCGAACGTGCTCGAACGCCGCACGAGCCCGTGCACCTCGTAGCCGCGGTCGAGAAGGAACTCCGCGAGGTAGGAGCCGTCCTGCCCCGTGATTCCCGTTACCAGTGCCCGCTTCGCATGGATCGACACGGCCAACCTCCGTTTTCGCTGCTTCTCAGCCGCCACCGTCGGCGGCGGTCAGATCGCGTCCAGACGCTATCCGATCCCCCGGATCACACCAACGGGGCCGCGCCCCCCTCGGATCGGAGAGGGCACCGGCTCCGCTTCAGCCAACAGGACCGGCCGTTTCCTGGGGGCGGGGAGTCGTCTCGTCAGCGGCCGGGGGAGCGCCGTCGGAGGCCGGCCCTGGAGCGTTCTCCTTGCCAGCCATGGCGGCATCGAGGGCGGGCAGGAGGTTGGCGAGGAAATCCTCACATTCCACCATCGACTGCGTGCTGCTCAGCCGCGTCTCGTCAACGATCGCGTAGAGCTTGTAGACGGCCGGTTCGCCCGCCAGTGCAATGCGGGCGATCTGCGGCGCGATCCACGCTCTTCTCGTGGCGACGTCCTCTTTCTCGATGCTGGCGGCGTCACGAATCCCGTAGGTCCAGAAGATGCGGAGCGTCTGTCCCGTCTTGCGAAAGGTGCCGGTGAAGGTTTCCGCCAACCGGCCGTCGGGCAGAGGAATCGTCTGCCGATGCTCCGCCTCGCCGATCTCGAAGCCGGCGCCGGGATAGCAACGGTCGGGAGTGTGGCCCGAAGCGTCGTGGGGCCGCGCGCAGACCACGAAGGCCGAGACCCGAGCCTTCGTGCGTTTGTTACGGTACAGCCGGGAGATGTGTCCCACCGCGCCGGCACGTTCCAGTTCCTTCGCGTCACCCTCGAGATCCCGCTCCATGCTCCAGTTACCGAAGCTCTCCGGAAACGTCTTCTCGAGCAGCGTGGCAGCGTTTTCCAGTTCCTTGCTGACGCGACGGTCTTTCCACCGCTCCGTCCACAGGCCCTGAACGACGGTGACGCCCACCACGAGCAGTGTGGCACCGGCGAGCGTGAGCAATCCCGACGTGGATGTCTTCACGACGCTTTCCCCTCCCCTCGATCAAGTAGACGACCGCCGACACATTCAGACTGGGGCGGGCGACGAGTAGAGACGCCGCGGCGCCGAATCGATCACGCCGTTGACGACCGTCCCCAGCACGCGAACACCCACCGACCGCAGCCGTTCGACGGCGCTGCTCACCAGCGGCACGCGGCTGACGTCGCGCATCGTCACGACGATCGCGAGATCGCTCAACTGGCCGAGGAGCAGCACGTCAGCAAACGCGAGGACCGGTCCGGCATCGATGACGACGTGGTCGAACGACTCCCGGAAATGCTTGATCGCGGCGGCCGTCTCCGGCCGCGACAGCGACGTGATCGCGGCATAATCACAGGTGCCACCCGTCACCGCAAACAGGCCGTCGATGCTGGTGGGCTGCACGGCCTCATCGTGGCCGATCTCGCCACGCAGCAGTTCGGGAAATCCCGAACGGAGGTCGAGCCCGAGGGCCAGATGCACGTTGGGATGCCTGAGATCACCGTCGAGCAGCAGCGTTCGCTTGCCCGACCGGGCCAGGCTGGCCGCGAGCTGCGAGGCGAACGTGGTCTTGCCCTCGTGCTCGACGGCACTGGTCACGAGCATCACCTTGGGAGCCTCGCGGCCCGTCTGGGTGATGACGGCCCGGATGCCGTCAACGCACTCGGCCACGTGGCCGTCGTTGGGCCGCTTTCGCGACCGTGAGATCCGCGGCACGGCGCCGATCACCCGCAGGCCGAGCCGCTGAGGCACCTCCTCGACGGTGCTCATCCGATCGCGGAGATACTCGAAGAGCACCACGGCACCACCGCCGAGCACGAGCCCTGCTCCCGCCGCCAGCACGGTCAGCATCGTTCGGAAGAGCTCATCACTCCCCTCCGGCACGCTTGCCTCTTCGATGAGTTCGACGCGGTTGGGCATGCTCACGTCGATTTCGGTCGCGTTGAGTTGCATCCCCATCTGATCGGTCACCTTCATCAACTGTTCGATTTCCTGCTTGCGGGCCATGAGATCGGCGTTGGCCGCACCCAGGCTCTTCACTTCGGTGGCGATCCGGTCGAAATCCTTCGTCGCCACGTCGAGCTGGTTGGCCAGCAGTCCCCGCCGCATCTTCAGGATCACGGGGCTCTCGATGGTGCCGCCCGTCCGCCGGCCCGAAGACTCGAGCGTAAGCTGCGCGACGATCTGGGGCCGCAGCTCCTCCTTGCGATCCTCGAGCCTCCGTGTCATCGACTCGCGCATCGATTCCAATCGCTTCACGGCCGGGTCGCTGCTGCCGCGGGCGCTGCGTTCTGCCTGATAGGCCATCGACTCCTCGATCGCCGACAACCGCTCGAGGAGTTCCGCGAACTGTGGATCCCGCTGGAGCATCGCGTCGATCGTCTCCTCGGAAACAGCCTCCTCGGGCGAGATCTCGCCCCGGTCCTTGGCGTCGTTGATGGCCAACTCGGCATCGATGAGCGCGATGTCACGCTGCGCCTGGTTGATCTGTGCGCGGAGCGTGCCGAGGTGATCGAGCAGCAGGCTGCGTTGCGTTGCCACTTCGGAACTGTCGGACGTGCCCAACGACCTGGCCAGGTTGTTGTAGGTGTCGAGGCTGCTGCGGACCTCGGCCATGTTTTCCTTGTACTTCCGCTCCAGTGAATCGCGCCGCTGAAGACGTTCGGTCTTCTCCTTGTTGACGACGTCGTTCAGGAATGCCGTCGTCACCGCGTTGACGAGCTGCGTGACCTCCCGGGGGTCTTCTCCGCGGAGCCTCACCTGCACGACTTCCGACTCCATCGGAGCCGATACCTGGATGTTGCGCATCAGGTAGCCGACCGGATCCTCTTCGTTGGCTACGGTCGGAAGGCCCGAGATCCCCGGCCGGCGGAGTGCCGACTGCAGCACAAACGGGCTCTTGATGAGCGCGACATTCGTCTTGCGATAGGCCTCGTACTCGGCGTTGTCACGTCCGCCTCCGGCGAACATGCCCGACTTGTCGCGGACCCGGAGCCAGGCGACGGCCTCGAACCCACGCGGCAGGAAGAGCCACGTCAGGATCGCGGCCGTCGTGGCCAGCAAGAGACCAAGCGCCGTGGCCGGCAGCCAGCGGCGGCGAAAGGCGTGCCAGACCCGCTTGTAATCGACGCCCCCCGCGAGGGGATCACCGGACGGTCCGTAGGGCGACGGCGCAGCTTGCGTGCCAAAGGGCGTGAGAACGGAGTCCCGGATCGGCGCGAGCATGCCCGCACCCTGGACGGGCGACTGCACGGTGGCGGCTGGTCCGTCCATGGAAGTGAGGGGCTCGCTCATGTGGTCCGTCGTTTCATCATTACGGGGCCGCCGTGGCGATGGATCGTGCCGCGGCTCGAGACGGCCAAAAATCCCTGACGCGAGAACTCTGCCAAAAGGGTCCTGACTATTTCTTCAGTTTAGCCCATTTTTCCGCCAGGTTCCGGAGGCGGCTGATCGGTACGTTTCTGGCCGAGGTTTGCCCCCGGAATCAGCGGAAAGGCAGCATGTTTCGCCGGTGGGGCCACGGGGCCCGTCGGAGGCCGCGCGGGACTGACCCCGCGCATCGCCATGGGGGCCGTGTCTTCGGTCACCACCAGATAGGAAAGCACTTTCATTTCGAGCACGAGGAAGCCGACGGCCAGCACCATCATCAACAGGGCCGCCGGCAGGCTGTCGTGGAAGCCTTCCGCCAGGGAGGAGTTGAAGTTGTACATCACACCCACGGTTGTGATGCGGAAGGCGTTGCACACCAAGGCGATCGGGATCGCGCTGGCCGCGATCACGAGGTTTTCCCACCATTCAAGACCGCCGACCAGCATCAGCATCACGGCAAGCCAAATGAAGATCGTCAGCATCTTCAGGCCGCTGCAAGCGTCGACCACGCCGAGTACCTGGCCGTCGCCGAGGATGATCCGATTGCCATCGCGGTAGGCGTCGAGTCCGATCGTCTGCAAGGCGTAGGTGCTGAGGATCGTTGCCAGGGTCTGGAGCGGGCCGAGCAGGTAGCGGGTCGCCTCGTCGGGCAGCGGATACATGAAGATCAGGGTGGCGATCGGCGCCCACGACCAGCGAAACATGCTCCAGCCACCGGCGAGGAGGAAGACACCCATCAGTGCCGGTACGAACGTGTACATGTCGAGGGTGACGATCCGGAAGTTGGCGCACCACAGCCGGGCGACGAAACTCGCCACAAGGAAACCGATTCCTGCGGCACGCGCCGAGGGAGTCACTTCGGTGACCGGCATTCGCCACCAGAAGATCATGAGCACTGCGAAGACCGGCACGATCCAGCCGTGCTGGTATTGCGGGTTGTCCCAACTCGACCGGGCGTTCATCAGGCCCGGCCAGTAGCTGTAGATCAGCAATCCGGAGAGCACCGCGACCACGATCCACGGCATCCGCTGGTCCGGCGACCGCATGTCGGCGGCAAACTCCTTGACGCGGCGAAGGGCACCCTCGACGAGACCTTCGTCGGGATTGATCGCGGCGGTCGGCCTGTCGGGGGCCGGCGGCATGCGCGAGTCGTCATCCCGGGGGCCGACGAGCGGCCCGCGATTCACCGGCACGATGGGAGAAGGAAAACTCATACGGCAGAACCAGTGCCCATCGACGATCCCCAATCATACACGGGGCGGAAAGCGATTTCATGCGTTGGTTCCAAAAGCCAGTGGTTAAACCGGCGGCTCATGAGCCGCCCATGAACCGGATGACATGCCGCCAGGCCGTCAGGATCGGGTGCCAGCAGAGAATCTGAACCGCCGCCGCGGTGACAATCGCCGGAATCCCGGGGGCGCCGGGATGCGGGCGGCGGTTCGATGCCGCGCCGACAGCCGTCGTCACCCACCGGATGGCGGATGTTCCAACCGTTACGACCACTACGGCTTGCCAGCCGAGGGCCGCGCCCAGGAGTGCGAGGCAGCATCCGTCGACGACGCCCCCCGTGAGTCGACCCGCGACGGCACCGAGGGCAACGCCGGCGACCGAGGCTACGAGTGTCGGCCAAGGGGGAGACGATGGCGGCCACGAACCGCCGTCGGGCAACACCCCCACCGGCCCGGCCAGCGGCGTCACGACCACGACCAGGATCACGCCGACGATTGCCGCAGCCGATCCCCGGCAGGCGAGCGACCCGCATTCCACGGCGAGCAGGCTCCAGGCGAGCATCGTCATCAGGATCGCGGCGTGCAGACCACACGAAATCAGCAGCGGCCAGTCCCCCAGGAGCAAGAGGCGATCGATGCCGCGGCCGGAGGCGTCTGCGAGCAGCGGCAGCCAGCGGCCGCCCCCGACGAGTTCGGCGGCCGCGACCGCGGCGGTGAGCGCGCCGCAGGCCGCCTCGACCAGCGGATATCGCGGCGAGATTGCCGCGTCGCAGTCACGGCAGCGGCCGCGGAGGAGCAGCCAGCCAAGGACGGGCACGTTGTCACGGGCGCGAATCGCGGACCCGCACTTCGGGCAATGCGACCGTCCGCTGACCGGCGATTCGCCGCGGGGCAGCCGATGGACCACCACATTGATGAAGCTGCCGACCGTTGCCCCCCACGCAAAGGCCAGCGTGACCGTGGCGATCTCCGCCCCCGGAAAATGAACGATCCAGGGGGCGGTGAACGGCATGGTTGAAGGGGTCCGATGGGCCTGTGGCCGTGATTTCGTGTAGGGTACCCGCCTCGCCGCCGGGATTCATCCACCGCCGGCATCTGGCGGACGGACGTCCATGCGGCGTACGACTCGAGGTTCATGGAAGCGATCGAATCCAATCCCGTCGCCGCGAAACGGTTCGCGCTGCCCCCGTGGTTGACCATGGTCCTGCGGCTCGCGGCGACCGCGACCCTGATGGCGTATGCACTCAGCGGCATCGATTGGCACGACAAGGATGTCGATGGCCGGGTCAAGGCTGGGATGTGGACGGTGATGGCCAAGGCCGATTGGTCGTGGTGGACTCTCGGGCTCGTCACCGGTCTGCTCGTGCAGGTGGTGGCGGGTATCCGCTGGGCCGAACTGGCCCGACCGCTCGGCTTCGACTTCCCGCGGCGTTTCTTCGTGCTGCAGTTTTTTGAAGGAATGTTTTTCAACCTTTGCCTGCCATCGTCGATTGGCGGCGACGTCGTCAAGGCATACCGCATCGGCGAGACGACACCGCGGCGGCTGCTGGCGGGCTGTTCGGTCGTCGCCGACCGGCTCACGGGTCTCTCGGCGCTGGCGGTGCTCGGCGGCGCCGCCCTCGCGGCCCGAAAATACGCGCTTGGCCTGCCGGCCACACTGGTCGTCGCAACAGCGCTGCTTGCACTCGCGCTGGCGGTGTTCCTCGTGGTCGTCTCGTTTCTCGACCGCCTGATCGCCGCATTTCCGGCGCCGCATCCGGCCCGCGGCTTCCTGGCACAGCTCTTGCCCTACCAGCAGCGGCCCAGCCTGATCGCGAAGGCCGTCGCCTGGAGTTTCGTCGTGCAGATGGGGGGGGCCGTGGCGGTGGCGTTCAGCGGCCGGGCGCTCGGCGTCGACCAGCCGCTGTCGCTGTGGTTCTCGGTCGTGCCGCTGGTCGCCCTCGCGATGGTGCTCCCGATCAGCATCGGCGGGTTTGGCGTTCGTGAAAACGCGATGTCGTATCTGCTCGCGGAGCAGGGCGTGCCCGGAGCACAGGGAGTGGCCATCGCGCTGCTCTGGGGACTGAGCACCGTCCTCACCGGTATGGTTGGCGGCGTGCTGCTCCTGATCGACCGTTCGCGACGCGCAGCGGCCGGAAGCGGCGACGAGATTCCGCGATAAGGACGTCTGAACCTCAGACGCATCGACCGTGGCGACGGGCATCCACGAGCAGGATGGCGGCGATCGTCTTGGCGTCGTCGATCCGGCCGTCGCCGCACATGGCCACCGCTTCGTCCCAATCGACGACCCGTGTCTCGATCTGCTCCCCGGGTTCGAGGGCCTGTGGCCCGGCCACAAGATCCTCCGCCACGAACAGGTGCATCCGTTCGCGGAGGATGCCGGGCGACATCCAGAACGATCCGGCCGGCTCGATTCGCCCGGCGCGGTAGCCCGTCTCCTCGATCAGCTCGCGGCGCGCAGCATCGGCGAGCGATTCCTCGCGGTCGAGCGTGCCTGCAGGCAGCTCGAGGAGCGTCGTACCGACCGCCGCGCGGACGACCTCGACGAGGCAGACACGGGCGGGCGACACCATCGGCACCACGACCACGCTGCCGGGATGGAGCACCACCTCGCGGGTGCGGGAGGTGCCATCGGCGAATCGTTCCCGCCGTCGCACCACCGCGAAGCGGCGGGTTTCGAGCAAGAGTTCGTCGGGATCGGTCTCATCGGCCATCACGAGCCCCTCAGCGTGGCTGCATCATGCGCCGCCGGTCGCGTGACGACGTGAGCGACGCGGCCCTGCACCGCCAGGGGACCGGCAAGCGACTTGCGGTGCAGGATCGCAAGTCCGATGGCTCCAGCGCCGGCGGCTGACGGGCATGACGACGTCATCGTGCCGACGACCTCGTCGCCCCAGGTCACGGGCGTGCCTGCCGGTGGCGGCGGGCCCTCGATGGCGACGAGCGCGAGCGTGCGGTTCACGTGGCCGAGAGCATCGAGACGGGCCACCGTCTCCTGACCGAGATAGCAGCCTTTCGTGAACGAGATCGCCCGCGCCGTCCGATCGAGTTCCTGGGGAAGGGTCTTGTCGGGAATGTCGCCGGGCAGCGGATAACGGTTTTCGATCCGCGCACACTCGAAGGCGGCCGCATCCGCCCGGGGAAGGCCTTCGGCCTCGAGCCACTGTCGGAAGGCGTGTTCGTCCGTCGCGGCGAGTTGCACGAGAAAACAATCGGGCCCGCACCAGTCCATCCGGGCGAGATGCACGTCGATGCCCCCGAGCAGAATGCCGACATGATCGAAGAGTCGCGCCGGCACCGGGGCAGCGGCGCGCGCGGCGATCCAGTCAGCTGACCGAGGACCGGCGATGAGCACGCTCGCGCGGTCGGCCGACGCATCGGCGAGCGCCACGTCCTCGCGAATGTGGTAATGCTCCAGATGATCTCGGAGTCGCGGCGCGGTCCCGGGGGCGGCGTCGATCCAGAGCCCGTCGGCGGTGCGAAGGATGCTCGCCAACGCGATCACCCAGCCTCGCGAATCGGTGAAGAAACCCTCGGCGCCCTGGCCCACGTCCAGTCGTGAGAGGGCGGCCGTGGTGAAGTTGTCCACGAACCGGACGGCGTCGCGGCCGGTGGCCAGGAGCACCCCGTGGCCCGGGAGGTCCTTCCACGCGACGGCGGTGCGGAGTGCGGCGTGAGCGTGGCTGAGAGTCGCTGGATCACTGGCCATGAGGAGAGCCGCAGGGAGTCGGTGGAGTCGATCCGCCACCACCGGCAGGATCGGCCACCGAGACAGCAGGCTACCACGACCGGCTGCACGGGGAACCCGTCGGGAAGCCCCAAGCGCACGCGCGGGGAATACGCCCTCCACCCCGTTTCGTTCGTCGGTGTCCGCACGACATGCCACCCGGATACCCGTCGCTTGCGCTCCGGGCTTCCCGAGCGTCCCGCATCCCGTCGGGAAGCCCCAAGCGCACGCGCCGGGAATATGGCGTCCGCCCCACGAAAAAACTGGCTCGGCCAAAAAAACTTTTCGGCCGAGTGAACGCTTTGACCGCGAGCCGCGTATGTCCATGCACCGCGACGACGAGAAGGATCAGGCCTTCAGCCTCCACACGGCGTAGCGGACACGCGTACCACGTTCGGAGGACCGCCCATGGCCACCGTTGATTGCGATCGGATTTGCCGCGACGACTTCGACGACTCCGAACCCGGCTACGACGATCCCCGTGCGGTCGCAGACACGGAGCATTCCGACGTGGCACGCGCCGAGTTCGACGCCGGCTCTTTGACACGTGAACGGCGCGGGTTGCGGGAGCCGAAGCCCTCGCTGCACCGCATCGCCGAGGTGCGGCAGCGGCAAGGGGTCACGCTCCGCAACGTCGCCCGCCGGCTCGGCATGTCGCTGCCCGTGGTGCGGCATCAGGAGCAGCCCGAATGCGACCTGCGGCTCTCCGACCTGCTTCGCTGGCAGCAGGTGCTGGAGGTGCCGGTCGCCGAACTGCTCGTCGAGGGCGATGATCAGCTGTCGGGCCCGGTGCTCGAGCGGTCAAGGATGGTGAAGCTCATGAAGACCGCCGCAGCGATCCGCGAGCGCACGGAGGGACAGCCGGTGGGCCGGATGGTGACGATGCTGATCGAACAGATCCTCGAGATCATGCCGGAGTTGTCGGATGTCACGCCGTGGCACACGGTGGGCCAGCGTCGCACGCTCGACGACCTCGGCCGCACCGGTCGAACGATGGTCGCCGAAGACGTTTTTCGGAGCGGCTCAGGGTCGTGACGCGGACGCGGCAGGTCGTCTTGTCGGGCCAGCCGCCGCCCTCTACGATCCTTGAAGCGAGCGGGAACCCATTCCGCCCGCCCCCATCCGGATCCGGGAGTCAGCCGTGACTTCATTCGTCGGTGTGCTGGGCATCACGTTGGTGCTGTTTTTCGTCGTCGCGTTGACCGGGCGGCTGATTCTGGGCCGCTGAACGCAGCGGCGGCACTCCCCGCGCGACGCCGATCACGACGGCCGCGAGGAAGCCGCCGAGCACCCCAACGAGCGCCACCCACGCGATCACCGCGAGGTGCGCGTAGTCCCGTAGCCAGACGAGTTCGGGCGGCTCGGCGCTCTTCGGCACCTTGCGTTGCACGGGCCCGTCACGGCCCGACTGTTTTCGCATGTCGGCGCGAAAGGCGTCCCAGCCGGCCTGGGCCTCCGGGCTGCCGACGACCACGAGCCGTTGCTGCCGCCACGCGAGGAACGCCGCCGGGGGGCCGCACACCGTGGCCAGCCAGACGGCGACGACGACAACCGTCAGCGCCGACACCGATCTGCTTCGGGTCATCGATTCCTCCGCCGCGGGCAGAGCCCGCCGTTCACCGGGGCACCCCAGGTTTCCCAGGGTTCATTCCAGTCTGGCAGCGGATCGGGCCGCCTGCTACCGTCGTCGCCCCGGATGAGGCCAGGCCTGCCATCCGGCGATGTTCTGAAGAGGAGGAGTCTCACACGTGATGCGTCCCGCTGTCATCCTCAGCCATCAGGCCGTTGTCCTCGCGGTTCTCACGGCCGGCGCCTTCCAGCCGTCCGCGTTGGCTCAGACGGGCTGGCTGCCGACAAGTTGGTTCTCTTCCGGAGACGTCGATCCGCAGGCCATGTATCCGCTCGCCGAAAAAGACGGCCCGTGGCTCGTGTTGGCGACCACCTTCCGCGGCGAGGGCGCCCGTGACGACGCCCGCCGGCTCGTTCAGGAGTTGCGAAGCACGTACCGGCTGCAGTCGTACACGCACGAGAAGGCGTTTGATTACACCGGCGAGCAGCGCGGCATGGGGCTCAATCCCGACGGCACTCCGAAGCGGATGCGATATGCCAATGAGGGGCAGGTGATCGAGGTCGCGGTGCTGGTCGGCGACTTCGCCTCGTTCGAGGATCCCCGCGGCCAGAAGGTGCTGCAGAAGGTCAAGGCGCTGCGGCCCAAGTCGTCGGAGCTCTCGGCCAAGAATCGTCTGGAGAGCGAGTTTCTCCAGGCCAATCGCGACCATCTCCGCGGGGGCAACGCCGCCGCGAAGCCGCCGCTGCACGCGGCCCTGCTCATTCCCAACCCGCTGTTGCCGGCCGACTATTTCTCGCGGCAGCAGATCGACGACTTCGTGATGGAGATGAACGCCGACGTGACCCACGGTCTGCTCGACTGCCCGGGCCGCTACACCGTCCGCGTGGCGACCTTCACCGGCGCCGGCACCTTCAACACGGCGGCCGGAAACGTCGAGGAGGAGCCGTCGTCAGGCGGTCTCGTGGACGTCACGCGGTTCGTCGAGGTGCTCAAGGGCAACGGCTGGAAGGATCCTCACGTGCGCGGCGTGCAGCAGGAGAGCAGACTCGTGGAGGCCGCCGACAAGGCACACCGGCTCACCGAGGCCCTGCGGAAAAACGGCTGGCCAGCCTGGGAGTTTCACGACCGCGATTCGAGCATCGTCTGCGTGGGCAGCATCGACCAACTCGTCGTCCCGGGGCCCGGTGGCCGCCAGAACCCGCACCCGGAGATCGCGCGGATCGTCGCGGGGCTCGGTCCCGATCAGGCGGCTCTCGCCCGCGGCCAGATCCTGCCGCGGTCGTTCGACGGCATCATGCTCGACGTGCAACCCAAACCCATCGACGTGCCGCGGCCGCCGGCGGGGCGACGATGACCGCGACGCTCGTCCTGGGCACGACGAACCAGGGAAAGGTTCGCGAGCTCCTCGAACTGCTCGAGCCTTTCGACATGAGCTGCGTGTCGCTGGTAGGGCTCGCCGGCGCGGTGGACGTCGCGGAGACGGGTGCCTCCTTCGCTGAAAATGCGGCGCTCAAAGCCCAGGCCCAGGCCCGTGCCTTGGGGAACTGGGTGTTGGCCGAGGACAGCGGCCTGGTGGTGCCCGCGCTCGGCGGCGCACCGGGCATCCACTCAGCGCGGTTTTCCGGGCCGGCGCCGGGGGCGGATCGCGAGGCCGTCGATGCCCGCAACAATGCCCTGCTGCTCGAGCGGCTCACCGGCATGGTCGGTCGCGACCGCGCCGCCCACTACGCCTGCCATGCCACGCTTGCCGACCCGTCCGGCCGGATCGTCGCCGTTTCCCAGGGCGTGTGTGGCGGCGTGATCGCCGAGTCGCCTACGGGCGCCGGTGGGTTCGGCTACGACCCGCTGTTCATCGTTTCCGAATACCACCGCACGTTCGGCGAGCTCTCGCCGGTCGTCAAGGCGGTGATCAGTCATCGCGGCCGCGCGATGCGGGCGATCATCCCGGCGATCGTCCGCTCGCTCGCCGCCGCCTGAGGTCAGCCGGCACCGGTTGCCTGCCGCTGTCCGAGCCGATGTCGGATCACGCGGAGCACGTCGTCGGTGCCGTCCAGCCGTCCCGCAACCGCCGCCAGGGCGGGACGGTATCCGCTGAGACCATCGAGAAACGATCGCACGTGCCCGCGATCGACCTCCTCCAGCATGCGGAAGTCGCCGCAGCCCATCGACCGGAGGAAATGGCTGTTCATGAGCTGCTCCGCGTGCGCCCGCTCCGGCAGCGCGAGGAGCGGTTTTCCCATGTGCAGGGCCTCGCCAATGAGCTGGTTGCCGGCGGCCGACACCAGTCCGTGACAGGCGGCGAGATCCTCGATAAACCGCCGCTCGTCGAGGGCGTGAAACGACACGTTGCCGACGTGCTCGCGGTGGCCGAGTCCGTAGACCCGCACGGGCCTGCCGCAGTCGGCCAGCGCTTCGATCGCGGAAAATGGAGTGTGCCGCCGCAGGTAACTGAGGAGAAAGCCTTCGTCGCGGGGCACCGCCTCGACGACCTCGCGGCGCAGCAGCGGGCCCACCTGCACCACGTGTTCCCAGCCCCGGCGGAGCGGCGGACGAAAGAATGCCGACACCACCGTATCGGCCGCCTCCATGACATACATCCAGACGGCGTGGCTCATGAACCAGGCATTCCACTGCAGGGTCCACGGCAAGGCATCGAGGTCATAGGCGAGCAGGAAGTGCTGGTGGTCCACGCTCACCAGCGGGATGCCCATGCGGCCAGCCGCCCGCGGCAGACCGGGCTCGAAGTCGGTGATCGCGAGGTCAGCGCCAAAGGCCTCCAGCTCCCGCAGCATGCGATCGACGAGCGGGCCGAGTTGACGGGCCTGGTAGTCGAGGCCGGCGGCGATCGACTTCATCACGTCGAGCCTGCCGCCGCTGTATTCGAAGACGACCCCGGGGATTTCCTCGATCCTGACCCTCGGGTGCCGGGCGGCGAACCGGCCCCGGAGGAAGTCGAGGGCGTCGGCAGAAGTCCAGATCAGGATCTCGTGGTCGGCTTCGAGCCGGTCGACGAGCGAGCCGACGCGGGTGGCATGCCCCCGGCCTTCACCGCACAGGCTGATCGCGATTTTCGACATGGCAGCGTCGGCTTCGGCTGGTGGGCCGGCGGGAGCGAGGCCGCCGGGATCGAACGCTCGCATTGTGGATGGCCCCACCGTGTTTCGCCAGTTGTGCCGGGCCGGCTTCTGAAGACCGCGCGGGTCGCGTACCATGCCTCGGGGTGAAAACAAGGTTTCGCGTCTGCTGCCGGGAGTGCCCGCCGTGGTTGCTCTTTCCACCGACCGCACAGGAATCATGGCCGCCATGGTGCGGCGGCCCTGTCTGATCATCGTAACGCTGCTCGCCGCAGCGGCGGCATGCCGCGTCGTTGATGCGGCCGCGCCGGAGGATCCAGACGTCGCGGTGCGAGTGGGGGACGTTTCAATCGCTCGCACGGCCATCGACCGCGTCATTCGTCGCCTCAATCCGGCGGCCTTGGCAGTTGGCGAGCAGCGACTGCAAGTCGAGGCCGCCGTGGTCGAGCAGCTCGTTGACGAGGCGATCCTGCGGCTCGAACTCTCCCGGCAACTCGTCGGCATCGCGGACTCGGAGATCGCCGCCGGCATGGACCGACTCAAGGCCCAGTTCGTCGGCAAGGCGACAACGTTCGAGGATTTTCTCGCACGGTCGGGCCGGGATGAGCCGATGCTTCGAGAGCAGATGGCGCTCGAGATCGGGCTCGAAAAGTACGTGCGGCAGCGACTGACGCCCGAGGCGATCGAGGCGGCCTACGCGACGAACCGTCGGGAGGTGGACGGCACCCGGCTCCGGGTGAGCCATGTGGTGCTGCGGCCTGACATCGTCAGCGACGACGGCCTCGAGCGGCGGATGAAACAGGCCGACGGTATTCGTCGCGACATCCTTCAGGGACGCATGACATTCGAGGAAGCGGCCCGCCGGTATTCCGCGGGTCCGAGCCGGCATCGAGGCGGTGATCTCGGATGGATCGGTCGTGACGGACCACTGATCGACGGGTTCGCGAAGCCGGTGTTCACGATCGCCAAAGGCGACGTCTCGCGGCCGTTCATCACTCCCTTCGGCATCCACATCGCGAAGGTGACCGAGATCGAGCCGGGGCGCGTGGGGATCGGTGCGGCCCGGCCGCGGCTCGAGAAGATGCTGGCAGCGCGGCTCATCCGGGAGTTGGTGGTGGAAGGACGGCGGGCCACGACGGTGGAATACACGCCGGGCGTGGCCCATTACGATCCGGCCACGCCTGCCGACGGACCGCTGCCACGCAGGGTGGTCGTGGAAGCGGCGGCCGAAAACTAGACCTCATCCGACGTTGGGAGGTTCGGGGCACGGGCAGCCCCTCGCGGGTTCTCGATCGTGTCCGCTGCTGGGGAAGCCCGGAGCGCGAGCGACGGTTATCCGGGTGACCTGGCGTGAGGGTGCGGCGGAGCGTGGGGGGGTGGAGGACGTATTCCCCGCGCTCGCGCTTGGGGCTTCCCGACGGAGAGGCGACGGGAGGGGGCAGCGAACGCTCGACGAGCGTCGGCGATCCTGCCAACGCAAGCATCCGAAGGACCGCAAAGCGGCGACTTTTGCCGCCCCCGAGCCGGCAATTCACCAAAGTCGAATGCGCTCCAGGCAGCCTGGCCGGACGGCGTTGTGCGGAAACCAGGGGCGATTTCCGATTGTGGCCGGGGGACACGCCCGCTACTCTTCTCCGCCCGCTCCGGTAGTTCACCGCATGAAACTTCGTTCCGCGCTGCTCGTCGCCTGCATGCTCTTCGTGCCTGCGGTGGCGATGTTTTCACACCGGATTCCGGCGGACATGCGGAAGGCGGTTCGTGAGGCAGTTGGCCATGGCGTGGCCTGGTGGCAGGGGCCGTCCCAGGCGCTGGCAGCCTCCCCGACGCCTTCGGTCGCAGTCGCCGCGCCGGCGTCCGGCGGGACGGCCGCCATTCCGCCGACGGAACCGCCACCACCAGTCGTGGCCGAGGCGGTCGTCGTGGAGGCGCCGGCCAGTCAGGCCGCTCAGCAGCGCCGCGATCTCGAGCGTCGGCTCGAGGAACTGGGGGGCATGGCGTTCGAGTGCCGCCCGATGCAGGGGCTTGGCGGAATGCATGTGGCATCCTGTCGCGTGCCGCTCGACACGTCCGGCCAGTTGATGAGGGTGTTTCAGGCGTCTGGGGCCGGCGCGGATGATGCCACGCGGGCGCTGGTGTCGGACGTTGCCGCCTGGAAGCAGAGAATGGCCCTGCGCGGTCCGGCCGGGCCGGCGGCGGCCGAACGCCGGTTCTAAGGCGTGGCCCGGATCATCACGCCGGGTATTCCGAGATGCACCGCCATACCAAGCCATCGGGGAGCCTCGCGGCCGTCTTCGCTCGCGGCCGAGATGGCGGCCATCCGCTTGCCTCGGATCACGGACGGGGGCCGGCCGGGATGGGCCCACGGCGGCGGCCGCGGGCCTGGCTCATGCGGCTCGCTGACGACGAGCGAGCGTCGAGCACCGCGGCAACGGCCGTCGAGCCGGGCCGTCACGAGCGGTCGGAGGAACTCGCCCGGGTGGAGGCGGCGCTGTTCCTGGCCCGGGAGCCCCTCAGCACCCGACGGATTGCGAAGTTGGCCAGGCTCGCAGACGGCACTCGGGCCCGGTCGCTCGTCAAAGAGCTTCGCCGGCTCCAGGACGGGTCGGGCGCGGCCTTTCGAGTCGAGCAGATCGCCGGCGGCTACCAACTCCTGAGCCGCGGGCCGTTTGGTCCGTGGGTGCGGCGGCTGCTCGACCAGCCCGCCGGAAGCCGACTCTCCGGTGCGGCCATGGAAACGCTCGCGATCGTCGCCTATCGGCAGCCCGTGACGCGGGCGGAGATCGAATCGATCCGGGGCGTGGGCAGCGAGGAGATGCTCCGGCAGCTCCTGGAACGGGATTTGGTGGCCGTGGGGGGGCGGGCGGAAGAGCTTGGCAGACCCAACGTGTACGTGACCACGAGACGGTTTTTGGCTGCTTTTGGCCTCGCCAGGATCGAGGATCTCCCGCCCACGGGGCCGCTGGATGAGGCCGACTCTGGGGAGCCGGAGGCGACGGTTGGGGGCGGAACGGATTTTCATCCTGAATCCTGAACCCAGCGCCTTGCATGCTCCGGGGGTGGGCGACACACTGTCTGCCTCGCCTTTCCCCGGCCGGGTTGCCCCCGTCGGATCCGCCGTGCATTTCCGACGGCCGATTGGACGATGGGTATTTGATCGGGTAGAGAAATGAGCCGTGGTGTTGATGCCGACCCGTTCCAGGAGGTTTTCGCCGTGACGATCGCCGCAAGTGGCCGAGAGCATCGAGACGTTCGCGACGCCGATGTGTTCTCGTGGAAAGAGTTGCCCGAGTTGCTTGCCGCGGAGGATCTCTTCGAGGTCGGATCGACATCGTGCGATCCGGTCGCCGCAGCTGCAGTCGCCGATGCATGGACGTCGCTTCCCGCCGACTCCGTGATCCGGAGCGAGGACGAGGACGACGAAGAGTTCGACGACGCTGAGGATGACGAGGACGAGGACGACGAAGAGCTTGACGACGAGGAAGACGACGACGAGGAAGAAGAGGAAGACGAGGAGTGGGAAGAGGTCGAAGACGAGGATGATGACGAGGAAGACGACGAGGAAGAAGCCGACGACGACGAGGAAGAAGAGGACGAGGAAGACGAAGACTGGGAGGATGACGACGAGGATTGGGAGGATGACGACGAGGAGGAGGAGGAAGACGACGACGAAGACGACTGATCTCGTCTCCGTCGCGTTCGCCTCGGACTACGGCCGGATCCTTCCAGGCGTTACGGGCCCCGATGAGCACCTCATGGGGCCCATTTTTTTTGCGCCCGATCGATCCCGCGGTTACTCGACGGTTTCCTGCATTTCGAGCCGCATGATCCGCCCCCGGCGCTCGATGTCGACTCTCGACTGCGGCCCGGCGCTTCGCAGGCGGGCGAGCATGTCGTCCTGCCCGGTGATTCTCATCTCGTCCACCGTGAGGATGCGGTCGCCCGGTGACAGCCCCGCCCGCGCCGCCGGTGAGTTGCGCCAGACGCGGACCACCACCGGGGAAGACGGCTCTCCCGGATCGTGTCGCGTGCCCAGGCCCCAGCGGCCTCGCGGGCTGCCATCGGTGTCGGGGATCGATCCTTCGAGACGGTTGCGGGTGGCATTGGATTCGGTCCGCGACTCAGGGCGGAATGTCGGCAGCGCCGCCGGGTCGTCGGCGATCGCGGTGACGAAGCCGAGCGTCAGGCGGGCCACCGGCTCGATGCCTTCGAGGTTGACGAGATGGACGTCGTCGCTTGGCCGGTGGTAGTGGTCGTGGAGGCCGGTGTGGAACATCACCGTGGGGATCTTCGCGGCGATAAAGGGGTAGTGGTCGGAATCGTCCTCGATGTCCCACACGAAGGTGAGCTCCAGTCCGGCCGCGTTGCCGGGCCGGTTGTTGGCCTGGAGCACCGCTTCCCGCAGGCCGGGAGCGGTGCGGGTGCCGTAGACCTCCAGCCGTTCGCCGCGGAGGTGCCCGATCATGTCGAGATTCAACGCGAAGGCGACGCGGAGATGCGCGAGCGCCGCCGGCTTCACACGCAGAAAGTGATAGGAACCGAGCAGACCCTTCTCTTCGCCGTCCCAAAAGGCGAAGAGAATCGACCGCCGAGGCCGTTCCGGCAGGTGCTGGATCGCCTCGGCCACCTCGAGGAGGCCGGCCACGCCCGAGGCGTTGTCATCGGCGCCGTTGTGCACGTAGCCGAAGGGGCCATAACTGTTGTCGGCGTTGCCGTAGCCCACGTGATCGTAATGGGCGCCCACGACGACGAGTTCCTCGGCAAGGTGCGGGTCGCTGCCCCGGAGGATTGCCAGGATGTTCCGCATGCCGCCGAAGGGCTGGAAATAACTGCCCCCGTCGCCGGCGGGCTCGAGGCCGAGCTTCGTGAGCTGCTCCACGATGTACGCCGCCGCGGCCCGGCCACCCCGGCTGCCCCCCTCGCGGCCCTCGAAGGCGTCGTCGGCGAGCACGCCGACATGCCGGCCCGCGTCGGCCGCCTTGATCGTGGCGTGGGCTGCCGACATTCGTTCGGCGGCCAGAGCAACTCCCCCGCAGCAGGCCAGCGTCAGCAGAGCGACGGCGATGGTTCCGCCGGGGGGTGTGGGACGGCGGGCATTTCGTGGTGTGGACGGCACGAGTACGGTGCCTCCTTGCGAGACATGGGGTCGGCGTCCAGAATAGTCGGCGTCGGAATCCTCGGACCACGGGGGTTTCTTCATGGTTCCGGCGGCTGCGTTCGGGGCGACCTTCCGATCTGGGAAGGTGGCGAAAGACACGGCCGTGGTTCCGGGTTTCGGAGAGGTGGCAGAGTGGTCGAATGCGCGTCTTTGCTAAAGACGTGTCCGGTCAAAAGCTGGACCGCGGGTTCGAATCCCGCCCTCTCCGTTTGGTTGGATACCGTTGAGTTGAATCGGCCTCCATTTGCGTTGCCGGTGGTGCCAAGCGGCCGTTCAGTCCCCGAGTAAGTCAAGGCACTGCCGCGGCGAAACGATCGCAATGTCGCCGTGTGTGCCAATGGGCAGCAGGTGGGCGCGGTCCCCGGTCACAATGTGGGTCGCGCGAGCTGCCACGGCTGCGGCAATCACGTGGTCGTCATCGACGTCATCAGTGACGAGACGCGGCACGTCGCGAGGGTTCACCAGTGCCGTCAGAGCACGATAATGTGCCACCAACTCGTCGACGGACGTTGCGGCACCGGCTATCCGTTTCCGAAACTTCGGCAGTGCGAGAGTATCGCTGAGTTCGGCCAACAGTATCACGCTCGTCGCAAGAACGATGTTTTGCCGCTTGGTAGCTCGCGTCAACAGCGAATAGGGAGGG
Organism: Planctomycetia bacterium; assembly: GCA_021414115.1. Classification (GTDB taxonomy): domain Bacteria; phylum Planctomycetota; class Planctomycetia; order Pirellulales; family UBA1268; genus QWPN01. Next base: position 43,314 of record JAIOPD010000097.1, on the reverse strand, counting down.
CCATCCCACAAGAGCCCTGCGATCACGACATTGGTATCGAGCACTGCGATCAGCGGCCGGGCCGCAGTGGTAGGCATTAGCCCACGCGGCGTGCCTCCGTCGCTTGGCGAGCGAGGTCATCAGGAAGCGAGAGTTGAACTGTTGTCATGCGTACGGCCCGTTGAGGCAGGTTCGGCGAGGTGTGCAGCTTTCTGGCACTCATGCACGCGCCTGTAGCAAGAGTATACGCCCGTGCATTTTTGCGGCAATCGTCAGATTCCGCCGTACCATTTCGCCTGGGTCGAATCGCAGAAAATCCGAACCTGTGGCGAAGAGGCCCGAGAGAATCCCGCCCTCTCCGTTTGGTGAAGAACGTCGAATCGAACACGCCTTGTTTCCAAGGCTCATTGCATAGCGAGTCATTGTTGACCTCCATGACTTTGCTGAAACTTTGCTGAACCACCACCCGCCCCGCGACCACCGCGGGACGGCTTTGCTGAAACTTTGCTGATGCCCTGCCGCCCCCGTGCGGGTTTGGCACTGGCATCAGCTCCCACGTCGCCGCCGACTCGGCCAGCCTTCCCCGGCCCCTTGCAGGCGGCAAGGATCCGGTCGACCTCGCGGCGTTCGGTGAGTTGCCGCATGGAAAGCTGGGCCTGCTCGTCGGCGATGTGGACGTAGATCTTCAGCGCCTCCTCATCGATATGGCCGACCCAGCGACGGAGGGTGAAGAAGTCCACCCCGGCGAGTACGGCGATCGTGCAGAAGGAGTGCCGGAACTTGTGGTTCGTGCCCTCGAGTCCGAGCTTCGCGAGCACGGTCTTGAGGTAGGCGATGATGTGGCGGTCATTCGTCGGCTGGGTCGCGGTGGCGGTCGTTCCGTTCATCCGGTCGATCACCCAGCGGCGGCGGCGTGGCAGGTCTCGCAGCATGGCGACGGCACGTGGCGAGAGCGGCACGACCCGCTCCTCGCCGTTCTTCGGCCGCCACGGCTTCGCCCCGGGCACGACCTCCTTCGCCCGGATGTGGGCTACGGGGGTCGGTCCATCCAATATCAGGTCGTTATGCGTCAGGTGGACGACCTCGCCGATCCGCATGCCGGTCTCGGCCATCAGGACGAAAGCGGCCTTATAGGGGCCCTTGGCGGCGTCCACGATCGCGTCGAGCTCGTCCTGCCGCCAATAGTCACGGGGGCCTCGCTTCGGCTTCACGAGCTTCGTGCCGGCGACCGGGCTCATGGAGAGCATCCGGCGGGTGACGGCGAAGTTGAGCCACTGCCGGACGATCGTCAGCTCGGTGTAAACGGTCTTCGCGGCCATGCCATCCCGCCGCCGCCGCACGGCGAAGTCGTCGAGGGTCTGTACCGAGATCGCGTGCATGAGCCGCACGCCCGCGTCGCGGCAGTGGGCCGCAAAGCGATTGAGGACATCCCGGTACTTCATCATGGTCTTGGCGGCTCGATCGTTTGATTCCTGCACGTCGAGGTACGCCTGCACGACGCCGACGATGTCGAACGTGCCGGCCTGCCGCGGGACCGCGCCGGAGAGTTGGCCCTCCAGGCCCGGGCCTTTTGCCTCGCGACATCGTGGTTGCGGGTGCCGAGGGTCTGTCGCTTTTGCTTCGGTCCCTCCTGCCAGTTCGCGTACCAGACGCGGCCGTTCAGGAATATTGAAACCCGCTCCCCGATCCGCTCGTATTCACGGCCGGCTTTCCGGCCGCGGGAAGGTCGGTCATGCGCCACGGCGTCCCTCCCCCTCGAAAAACCACCGAATAAGGCGGTCCCTGTAGAAGCGGAGCACGCGGCCGTAGCGACGGCTGCAGCCATTGAGCCGGCCGGTGGTTCGCCAGAAGCGAAGCGTGCCGACCGGCACCTGCAGCATGTCCGCCGCCTGTGCGATCGTGAGAATCGGCGGATACTTCTCGGCCCACGGGCCGCTCGCAAAGTTGGTTGCGAGCTCGTCTGCCGAGAGCTTCACGCACCCCAGATTCCGACTGGCTGCCATGATGAATAACCTCCATGCTCGACCGTGATTCGCCATCGCATCCGTCGCGACTCGCATCGAATCAACACCGCCCATACTCTGAAACTCCTTTTGCTGGAAGAATCCGCGGAGCGCCCGTCCTCGGGACGGCGCCACGGTGCAGCTCTCGCGAAGGGAAAAGAAAAGGCCCCCCGCGAGTGCGACGGGCTCACGTAGTCGTGGCCAGATTCACCACGAGCGGATCATCGAAATGGCCGGCGAGGGCCGCGGCGGTCAGCGCCGCTTTCGCTTGGCTGCTTTTTTGGCCGGCCGCGGCTTCGCTCGCCAGCGAAAGCCGGTGCCGTCACCATTGCACTGGAACCACATCCACGGCTTGAGCATCTGCTTGTTCAGAGTCTCGACGGCCCGGCGGCGGCGATCGTCGCTACCGCCGCTGGTCAGCGGGTCGTCAATTTCCGGAGGCCATCCGTCCTCCTCGAATGCGTCGAGAATCGGAACGATGTTGTGCGAGCGGCCGACCTTCGGCACCTCGCGGACCACTGCGCCCCTGAACCGCAACTCACCGGCCCGCCTGTCCCAATGCGGCTTCTCGGGATCACGCTCGGCAGGTTCCTCCCGGAGGGCGTCGAGCAAATCTGCCCGCAGCCGGTCATTGAGAAAGCCGAGGGCATGCGCGACTTCCACGAGTGCCCGGTCGGCGGTGGTCCCGCGAGCGGTGCAATACATGCCGACCGTCAGTGCGGTTTCTGGCGTCCACGCTCTCGCGAGGGTGCCGCCGCACTTCCGGCGGTCCTTCTCGGTGAAGACCCGGTCCCAAAGCCGCTGTGCCGCCGTCAGGTTTTGGACGCGGTGGTAGGCCTTCTCAAGTTCGTCCTTTACCCAATCTGGCACGTGGGGTTTCGGATTTGGATTCGCCATGTCGGTCGCCGTGTTTGGTCTTCGCCACCGAATCCAGAACCAGTCGAGCCAGCGTCTCCACCAACTCGGTCTGAGCGCGATACGCCATACTGGCAGGGCCGGGGCCGGCCATCTCCATGCTACCGGGAAACGAGTCATCGTTTTGTCTCTTGTCGGGTGCCATGTGGTCGCTCCGTTGAAGGAATAGAAACGCCGATGGCGTGGCTGGGCGGCCTTCCGCCTCGCATCACGCCATCGGCTCACATCGCGGGAAGATCAGGCGATCTTCAGCCGCTTCCGCCGCCGGCCGGCGGCGTGCCGGCGATAGGGGCGGACATCATCGCGGGCATCCCAGTCGAGCCAGCCGCTGGCCGCGAGGTCGATCAGGTCCGATTCATCGACGCCGGCATCGTGCCCATCGGAGGCTCGTTCCCCGTTGGAGCCAACGAGGCTGAAGCCGCGTTGGCGAACGAGGCTCACCCGTTCGCCGAGGGCATGGGCCACGGTCTCAAGAAACTCTGCATCTTCACGGAACATGAAAACTCCTTCCCGGAGAATCCGGGCGTGGAAGACAGCCGATGGCGAGCGTCGCCGTCGGCACGGAGGAAAAAACCGCTCCGGCCACGTGCCGGGGCGTCAGAAGGCCCGCGTTATGCGGGCTGCGAATTGATCAGAACTGCGAGGCGGCAAGGCCGTCTCCACCAATCAGCCGGACATCACGCAGGAGGCCGTCCAGCAGTTTTCCCGTATGCGACACGACGAGTGCCTTGACCGGCCCAGGGCACTGGGCGAAGGCGACGAATCGGGATCGGAGATCAATCGGCTCGCTGTAGAAGCGCTCCGCGCGTTCGCTGTATTCGCACGAGCTCCACAGGGCCGCCCCGATGCCGCCCGGCAGCGTGAGTGCGGCGGAGTAGATGATGAACGATTCGTCGTAGTCGCTGGATCGGCCCGCCGGGCGGCAATAGACCGCCGGCCCCTCGTATTCAAAATTGCAGACACCCATCTCGGCCAACTCGGCAAGCAACTCGTTGATCGGTGGCACCGCGAGTTCCGCTTGCGTGAGGCCGGTTCGGATCGTCGAAGCAAGTCGCGCTAGTGCATCGACCTGCTGCTCAAGAACGCTATTCATGAAGACTCCTTGAAGAGACTACCCGCCGACAACATTCGGAGGGATCACTAGATATGCCGTGTTTTTGGCAAAAATTTAGATGGCCCAGAACTGGCCGCCCACGATTAACGAGCACATCCAAAACATCTTTTCCGAAGGCGAATTGCCGCCCGAGGCAACTGTTCGGAAATTCCGAATAGTTCAGGCCGAGTGCTCCCGGACGATCGAAAGAATCGTGGACCACGACTCACTCAACGTGGTCATCGCCGTCGGCTATCGCGACCGTTCGGCCCCGGGGCACCCAGTTCCGTCAATGGGCTACAGCCACGCTCCGCGACTACCTGACGAAGGACTTCGCGATCGCTCCTCCGGCGGCACGGCGGTAATCGAAGGACCAGCCGTGTTCGAACCGATCTCCGGCGACGCGATCGGGCTTTCGACAGGCTCCATCCGCTACCCGGCTCCCGGCACAAAGTTGCGGGTCGAGACGCCGACGGGCCTCATCACGGACCTGGGAACCGAGTTTGCCGTGAGCGTGGAGGCGGGCGTCCACACCCGCGTCGGCGTGTTCGAGGGAAAGGTGCGGCTGGATGCGGCCGACGCACCCCGGTTGGTGACGGCGGGCCAAGCCCTTTCCATCGATCCTGACGGCTAGGCCACCGACGACCTTCGGTTCTGGCACGACCATGCCGAGACGGCCGTCGTTATTCCGTTCGACGACGAGGCCTTGGCGGCCGGGGAAAATGTCTTGCGGGCGGCGGCGTTCGAGCAACTGGATGATGCGCAGGCGCTAGTCGATGGGCCGCCGACAGTCCCCGGCCAACGAAACTTTGCCTTCGGCCCCTGGCGCCGTTCCTTCGGGTACGTCGATCTCGTCAGCCACACCGCGGCGACCGGCTCGCAGGCCGCGAGGATTCACGCGAAGGGCAATCCGTTTTGGCCGCTCGTCTGGCATCAGATCGACACCGGTGACATCGCGGGCAAGACGATGATGGCGACCATGCGGGTGACACAATCGATCGACGACCCGCTTGCCGTTCCTCAGCGAGCGTTCGTGAAGTTCACGTTCACCGACGCGGCCGATCGGCCGTTCGCGTCGGCGGAGCGGCATTTTCTCAAGCATGCCGGGCCGATAGATGAGTTCGTCGAAGGCCGCCTCGCCGCGAAGGCCCCTGCCGGCACGGTTACCGTGCAGTTCCAGGTGCTCCTGGCCGCCGCCGGCCTGGAGACTGGCAGCATCGTCGTTGACGACGCAACACTCGTGATCATCGACCAGCCCTGATCGGCCAGGCCCATTGGAATTGCTAAGCCCAAGGCTTCCGCCGGGATGGGAATCGACAACCGGGAATAAGCGAATTACCCGCAGGTGAAAGCGTCGACCTCGGCCTAACCAAGTATCTCGTTGATCACGCGCGCGCCTTCGACGCCTGTGAGCTTCGCGTCGAGTCCCTGGAATTTCACGCTGAATGCGTCGTGGCGGATGCCGAGTTGGTTAAGCATGGTGGCGTGGAGATCGTGCACGGTGCAGACCTTGTCCACGGCCGCGTAGCCGAGGTCGTCGGTCGATCCGTGGACGACGCCCCCCTTGATGCCGCCGCCGGCGAGCCAGACGGTCATCGCCTTGTTGTGGTGGTCGCGGCCGTTGCCTCCTTGCGACATCGGCGTGCGGCCAAACTCCCCCGCCCATACGATGAGCGTGCTGTCGAGCATGCCGCGAGTCTTGAGATCGGTGATCAGCGCCATGCAGGCCCGGTCGATCTCGGCGGCCTTGAGGGCGATGCCCTCCTTGACGCCGCCGTGGTGGTCCCAGTCCTTGTGGTAGAGCTGGATGAACCGCACGCCGCGCTCGGCGAGCCGGCGGGCGAGGAGGCAGTTCGCAGCGAACGAGCCGTCGCCGGGCTGGCAGCCGTAGAGTTCAAGCGTGGCCGCGCTCTCGTTCTTCGTGTACATGAGTTCCGGCACGCTCGCCTGCATCGCAAACGCCATCTCGTATTGCGCGATTCGCGTGGCGATCTCCGGGTCGCCGGTGAGCGCGTCGTGTTGGGCGTTGAGCGCGTTGATGGCGGCGATGTCGAGCCCCTGCCGGTCACGGGTGACGCCGGCTGGGTTGCCGAGGTAGAGAACCGGGTCGCCCTTGCCGCGCAGCTGCACGCCTTGATAGCGGCTCGGCAGGAACCCGCTCGACCATTGCCGCGCGGCGATTGGTTGGTTTTGGCCTCCCTTGCCCAGCGACGTGAGCACTACGAAGCCCGGCAGGTCGGCCGCCTCGCTGCCGAGGCCGTAAGTGACCCATGAGCCCATGCTCGGCCGACCCGCGATCTGCGAGCCTGTGTTCATGAACATGTGGGCCGGGTCATGGTTGATCGCGTCGGTCGTCATGGAGCGGATGAGGCAGATGTCGCCAAGCACCGAGCCGATCTGCGGAAACAGTTCGCAGATGTGGGTGCCGTTGGGGCCCATCGGCTTGAATCCATGTTGCGGCCCGAAGCAGACGAGCTTTTGCCCCTGCAGCTGCGCCAGCTGCTGCCCCTTGGTCATGCTTTCCGGCATCGGCTGGTCATGCATCTCGGCGAGCTTGGGCTTGTGGTCGAACGTCTCAAGGTGCGACGGGCCGCCGGCCATCGTCAGCCAGATCACCCGCTTCGCTTTCTGGGGCAGCGGCGGCTTCTCGAGCACGCCGCGGAGCGGCGCGGCGGAGGCGGCCTGCGGGGCGGCAAGGGCCGCGAGCGCCGCGGCGCCGACACCCTGCGCGGTCTTCCCCAGGAAGGCGCGGCGAGCAATCGCGTTGTGAAGATGGAGATTCACCATGGTCTAGGGCCTCGTGATGGTTTCGTGGAGGTTGAAGAGCACACGGGCCACGTGGGTCCAGGCGGCAAGTTCCGCGGAATCGACGCCGGTCGGGGCAGGAGCAAAGCCGACCTTCACCAGCGCCGCGGCGGCCGCCGGATCGGCCTGGTAGGCGGCGAGCTGCTGCCGGTAGAGCGGCACAACCGTCTCCATCTCCTCGATCCGTGGCACTCGCTGGAGCACCTGTCGCCACGCCCAGGCGCTCCGCTCCTCCGGTGACTTGCCGCCGTCCTTCATGATCCATGCGGCAAAGGCCCGCGAGGCCTCGACGTAACTCGGGTCGTTGAGCAGGGCGAGGGCCTGCTGCGGGATATTCGACCGCGTCCGTTCCGCGCAACACTCCTCGCGGCTGGGCGCATCGAAGGCGAGCATGCTCGGGTGAAGGAACGACCGCTGCCACCAGGTGTAGAGGCCGCGGCGATATTGTTTCTCGCCGGTGTCGGTCGGATAGACGCGGGGCGGGAAGTTGAGGTTCTCCCAGTAGCCGTCGGGCTGGTAGGGCTTCACGCTCGGGCCGCCGATCGTGCGGACGAGCAGGCCCGACGTGGCCAGTGCCGCATCGCGGACGAGTTCGGCATCGACCCGCCAGGCTGTCTGCCTCGCCAGTTCGCGGTTCATTGGGTCGGCGGCAATCGTCTCGGCCGCGGCCACGGAACTCTGCCGGTAGGCAGCGCTCGACACGATCGTGCGGACCATATGCTTGAGGTCCCACTTCGAGTCCATGAACTCGCAGGCCAGCCAGTCGAGCAGCTCGGGGTTCACCGGCGGCTCGCCCTGGGCGCCGAGATCGTCGAGCACCCGCGACAGGCCCGTGCCGAAGAACTGCTTCCAGAGCCGGTTCATCACCACCCGCGCCGTGAGCGGATGGTCGCGGGAAACGAGCCATTGGGCGAGGTCGAGGCGGTTGGGCTCGCGGCCGTCGATCGCGGGGGCCGGCAGGTAGCCCGGAAACGCCGGCTTCATCACCTCGCCGCTCTCGTCCATCCAGTTGCCGCGGGGCAGGATGCGGACGATGGCTGGTGCGGGCCTTCTCACCGTGACGAGGCACTTCGTCAGCGTGTTGTAAAAAGCGGTGCGGTCTCTTTCGGCGTTCGTGACCGCATCTTGTTCAGCGCGGAACAAATGCGGCGACGCCTTGGTGCGGAAGTACTTTTGGATTTCCCCCCGCTCGCCCCCGCTCTGCTTGGCCAGTTCCTTCCCAAGGGCGTCTGCAACAAGTTCAGCCGTCTTCTTGTCGGCGTCGGTGGCCTTCGAGTCGGGCTTCAACTCGGGTAGCGTGATTCCGTAGGCGGTGACGTCGTGTTCCCACTGCTTCTGCGCCGCATCGAGTTGGGGCAGAATACTGTCGCGCTTCTGTTTTGCGGCAACCAGAGAGGCATCAAGATCCGCGAGTTTCTTCACATCCTCCGGTGGCGCTATGACCATGCCGTCTTCCCGCTTGCCAATGGTCCGCTCTTCGACGTCGGCGAAAAATGCGGCGAGCGAATAGAAGTCGCGCATCGTGATCGGGTCGAACTTGTGGTCATGGCACCCGGCGCAGCCGGTGGTCTGGCCGAGCCAGACGGCGCCCACGGCCCGCACGCGGTCGGTGAGCATTCGTGCTTCGTAGTCCTTCGGTTGCGCGCCCCCCTCTTCGGTTGTGAGCAAAAGCCGGTTGAAGCACGAGGCGATCCGTGTGTCCTGGTTCGCTTCGGGCAGCAGATCGCCGGCGATCTGCTCGATCGTGAACCGATCGAATGGCTTGTTATCGTTGAAGCTCTTGATCACATAGTCGCGGTAGGGCCAAACGTTCCGCGGGTTGTCGCTGTGGTAGCCGACCGTATCCGCAAATCGCACCACGTCGAGCCAGCCGATCGCCATCCGTTCGCCGTAATGCGGACTGGCGAGCAGCCGCTCGACGAGCCTTGCGTAGGCGTCGGGTGACGGGTCGTTGACGAACGCGTCCACCTCTTGTGGCGTCGGCGGCAGGCCCGTCAGGTCGAACGACAGCCGCCGGCTGAGCGCACGGCGGTCCGCCTCCGCTGCCGACTTGAGCCCCAGCGTCTTCAGCCGGGCTCCGACCAATTGGTCGATCGCGTTTGTGCCCGCCGGCACCTGGGGCTTCACGGGCGGCTCGTAGGCCCAATGCTTCTGGTAGGTGGCACCCTCGTCGATCCAGCGGGCTATCAGATCCTGCTGCCGAGCATCGAGTTTTTTGTGCGACTCCGGCGGCGGCATCACGACATCGGGGTCGGTAGCGCGGATCCGCTCGACCAGTGAACTCTCCGCCGCCTTGCCCGGCACGATGGCCTTGGCGGCCACGGCCTCGTCGCGCACATCGAGCCGAAGGTCGGCCTGCCGATGGCCGGCATCTGGACCGTGACAATGAAAGCAGTTGTCCGACAGGAGCGGACGGATGTCACGAGTGAACGAGAGTGGCTCGCGCCTATCCTCGGCGGAGGTCGAGCCACCAACGAACATCAGCACCGCTGCCCCAATCGCTTTCATCGGCAGGTTCACATTGCTTCTCCGTTGTGTCATGTCAATGCCGCACATCGTGTGGGTCCAGTGAGAGTCGCTGCAGCCGACTATGGCTTTGATGGTGGTGACGAGCGCGCGAGCCGGTTGAGCGTGTACCAGCCAGTGTCATGCACGAGGGGCTGCCCAGCCTGATTGCGCACGCCGACGCCCTTGATCTCGTGAATGAGGCCATGACGGAGATTCCCGAGCGTGAGCCGTACATGACGGCCGTCGCTGCTCGGCTCGGCGCGCGACACCGGGCAGGGCATTTCATCGACGACGGGGCTACCGTAACTCGACTGGAGGATGTAGGTGAAGCCCTTCGCGACGTAGCTCGCCGGATCCGCAGCCGTTGTTGGATCCACGGGTTGCGTGAACTCTAGATCGAATCCGCCAGGCACCGCCCGGATGGTCGTGATCTCGAACGGCGTGTGGCCCGTCCATGTCACTCTTTCGAGGGCGAAATCACCGGCTCCGCGGGAGCCCCAGCCGCGATTCGTTCCGCCGACGTAGAGCGAACCATCGGGCGCGAACTGCAAGGCGAGGGATCCGCTCCGAAACCCCTCTCGGACCTTGAAGCAGGCTCCCTGCAAGACCCCATCAACGCTCTCGAGGGAGCATCTCATCAGCATCGACTGCGCATGATCGCACACGAACACCTGCCCGGTGAACGGTCCAAATGCCCCGTCTGTCGTGTCGCAGGCAACTCCGGCCGCACTGCCCCCCATGACACCGTATGGAAACATCACCGCCGGCGGTCGCAATGCGGGTATCTTCTCGACCTCCGTCGCCCAACGGCTGCCATTCTGCGGCTCCCGCGGCTTCGGCCCCATGTTGGGCGCGAGGTGATACCACTTGAGGCCCGCGGGGTGGCCTGCAAAATCCCCTGGCACCAAATGCCTGAGCGAGCAGCAGCCGTTCCAGAACCCCTGATTGTCGGTATAGAGGACGTTTCCGGCTGCGTCGAAGCCGATACCACCCGGCGAACGAATCCCACACACCGTCGGCAGCATGCGGCCGTCCGGCGTGATCCGCATGGCCCAGCCGCGGAACGCCGCATCGCTGCGGTCGCTCGCCGTCAGACAGAGCACCACCCAGAGGCCGCCGTCCCGATCGAACTTTGAGCCGAAGGTGTATTCGTGGTGGTCGCCGGAAAGCCCCCAGCCATCACTCACCGTCTCGAACACATCGGCCTCGCCGTCGCCGTCGGTATCCCGTAGGCGGCTGACCTCGGGAAACTGCGTCACGTAGAGCCAGCCATCCCGCCACGCCAACCCCAGTACTTCATGGAGTCCGTGGGCGAAACGTCGCCAGGTCGGAGCATCGGCCCCGGGTTGCGTCGCGATCCAGATCTCCCCGCGACGTGTGGCAACGGCGAGCCGTCCATCCGGCAGCCACTCGAGGCCACCGACTTCGAGCGAAACGTCCGGCGGCATGGGGACCGACGTGATGGCGTAAGCATCTGCCTCAGTAAGAACAGCCGGCTTCTCTGCCGCCTGCGCGGCACACACCATTCCGAGCACCGTTGCGAAGAACGGGTACAGCCTCACCATCCCAATTCCTCCGTAAACTCTGCCGTGTCGGCATCCGTCCAGGTGATCGGATACCGCCGCTCGCGTGTTCCGGCATTGGTCACGTCGATGCCGGCACCCAGGCTGCTACCAGCCACTCTCAGCCGCCAACTGTCATCGATTCGCAACCAGCCGTCTTGGCCGTCCTCGACCTTCGCGGCAGCGATTGGGCGGAAGAACGCTGTGCCAGCCGTTGGCCGTCCATGCAGCCGGATTGTGCGCCGGATCCAGACCGAAGTGCCCTCGAGCGCCGGTTCGACCGTTTCACGAATCTGCATGCCATCGACCGACCATTGAAACGTCGGTCGACCGGTGCGATCGAGCGTGTAGCCGCCGAAGCGCCCGCCCGATGACCGCGGATTCGTCGGCCACGATCCCGATGGCTCTGGCAACGCGGCCACGGCAGCAGCCGCCTCCGGCGTGAACACGCCGTCGCCAAGTGGTGGCTGCCAGCCGCCGCCGCGATTGCTCCAGTGCCGGCCCGCGTCGATATACGCGCCACGCCAAACCAGCGCCAGCCGCATCAGTTCCGCATCCCAGGCCACACTGACGTTCTCCGGATAGCCGACGCCGATGGCCCGCAGGCCCGCTCCGGCGATGAAGTTGCGATAGATGATCGGCTTGCCGACCGGAACCAGCTCGATCGGATTCGCTCCCGTGCCAATCGGTGGTTTTGGCGTGGGGCCCGAGAGATACCGCCAGGCGGCCTCAATCTGCCCCATAGCCGTTCCGTCGAGGATGTCCGGAAAAAAGGTCTTCCCCTCTGGCCAGCTGGCTGGCATGCGTGTGCCCGGTCGAAACCGCTGTGGATTGGCGACATACGCGAGGAACCAGTCATGACGCAGTCTGTGGGGCATTCGCGTCATGTCGATCACGCCCAGGCTCTGGCCCTTTTCGCCCGCGAAAGCGTGGCACTTGATGCATCCCAGAGCCTTCGAGCCGACGAGGTGCCGCCCCTGTTCGGCGATCGCTTCAGCGGAATGGCCGACGAGAGGTGGTGTGGACATCGTCGTGCAGGTGTCCTCGGTGAGAAGGGGGACGAGCGGATCGATAGCCGGCGGGTGCCACTTGGGCATCAGGGTATTCATGTAAGCCCCTCGATCCTGGCCACCGCGATGCAGCACCTCGCGGAGGAATTCGCGCCGGAGCTTGTCGCCAACATTCGTGAGCGACGGAGGCAGCCGTCCCTCGTCTCCGAGCTCCGCGTGCGCTGAGGAGAAGAGGGCGTCCCGCGAGGCTTCTTTTCTGACAGGTTCGCCGTCGTCGTCGAGCCGTGCAACCGCCGGCACGACCCCGCCCCGGCCGTCTCGTTCATGGCAGGCATAGCAGTTCAGCGCCGTGAAGGCTCGGTCGATGATCAACTGCCGCTCCGGTGGTCGCTGTGCCTCCGCGGATCTGATCCAAGCCAGTGCAGTAAGGAGTGCACCCCGTTGTTCGCCATCGAGGCCATACCGTGGGCCGGATGCACTGACATCGGCCGACAGACAGCCACGATCCTCCACCCGCAACTTTGCCAGCGGGGTGGCGACCACCCGGGAAGTCGTCCGCTCACCGTTCTCGTCGGGCATGGCGTGGCAGTTGGCGCATCCGACGGCTGCGAAGATGGCCCGACCGTGCTCGACGAGCGACTGGTCAATGGGAAAGTCTTGCCCAAGCGGCTTGGCATCCGCCGGCCGAACGGCCGGCGTGCCGTCGGGCGTCGGCGTCACCCACGCCGCGAGATGCAGCCTCGGTCCTCGTGGAACGACGACGTCCACCCGCAGTTCCTCCAGACCCTGCCCCTCGAAATAGTCGATGCGAATAGGATGAACGCCCGCTTTCAGGTCGATGATTCCTTCCCGCTCCGACGCGGCGTGGATGCCGTCATATTCCATGACGACACGGTCTCCGACCGTCACGCGACTCCCGTCGTCGCTCGACAGGTAGAAGCGATACTGTCCGTCGCGCGGGGCATGGAGAAACCCGTCGAGTTGCACGACGACCCCATCGCGTTGCCCGGCCAAGGCGAAGACATCCAAGCCCTTGACCGGCCCGGACTTCGCGGGAGGCCCGAGCGAATCGTGCGGCGGCAGCCGTTGGATCGCGGCGAGCCAGGCATGGCCGATGAACGCGACCGCGTCTCGGTAGTCGCCCCTCGATTCGGGGAGCGACCCGAGAAGGGCTGCCGTGAGATGCCGGCGGTCCTGATCGCTGAGCGGCAGCGCCGGCATTCGGCTGGAGGGACGAACCGCAAAGGGGTCACGCAGAAACTCGTCGAGTGCCGATGGCGACCACTTCCGATCGATCTGTGTGAGTGGCACCTGATCCGGTAGCCGCGCGGCGTTCGGCAGGCGGGAGCCATGGCAGACGGCGCAGCCGACCCGCTCGTAGAGCGCAGCTCCGATGTCGGCCTTGGCCTTCGATGCCTCCGGGAACGCGCCGTCGTCAAAGCCCGCCGTGGATGCGAGGTAGTGCGTCAGTCCTGTCGCAGCGCGATCTCGATCCGGCACGCCGGCAAGAACATCCGGCATCGTCGTGGATGGACGAACGGCATGGGGCTGCTTCAGGTAGTCGAGCACCCACGCCGGATTGATGCGTCCGCCAGCGCCAGCCAGCGATGGTCCAGTCTTTACCGAAAGGTGCCGGGCAGCATCGGGCTGGGCGGCATGACAGTTCACGCAGCCGAGTTCGCCCAGGAGCAGCAGGCCAGCCTCGACCGTAGCAGGACGTTCACCGGCAACGACAGCCGGTCGGCCGAAGCGTTCGAAACCCGAAACGACCGGAGCTGCATGCAACCGACTCTGGCACGTCAACGCGACGAACGCAATCAGGAGCGGCGTATGGGAGAAAGAGTGGATTACGCGCATGGTAGGAAGACTCGAGCCTAATCTGCCGGAGCGGCAGAACGATCGCCAATAGTGGCTAGTGGCGATGCAGGACCGGGCTATCGTCGTTCCACGATATCAACCTGATCCACAACGACGCCGGGCGACGGCGTCCAGAGTCGAACTCTATGGGCTCCCACGGTGACACCCGTGAATGAGAACGACAACGTCGTGCGGTTGTTGCGCACCGCATCACGCCGCGATCCCATCTGGTCTTCCCATCCCTTGGCCGGCACGCTCATGGGCACCTCTTGAATCTGCGGCGGGGCCCCATCAACGCTCACGGCTACCCGCAGGTCCATGCCGGGATGGAGCCGAAAGGACGGCAGGATATGGACGAGTGCCACGAGATCCCCACTCTTCGCCTCAGACTCAAAGCGATAGTCCACGTGCGGCACGGCATCGACGTCTTTAGCCAACTCCCAATTGTTTTCCTCCACCATGGGCAGGAGCGTCACGGCTCGGCCCGTCCAGCCCAACCCCGTGATCGTGTGCCAGGTTGCGCCGGGAGCCTCTGACTTATCGGAGTGGTCGCCGCCGGCAAAGGTTGCCACCAGCGAACGGCGTGCCGGACCTTGCGCGCAACGATCGAAGACATACTTGTCCCAGGGCTTCTTGCCCATGAGCACGGCCTGCGGCTCGGGGCAGGAGGGATGGCAGTTCATGGCCACGACCATCATATGTCGCCACTTGCCGCCGGCGAGGGCCATGTTGAAGGCGTTGGTTTCCTCGTCGATGCAGGCCTGCCAGCAGTCCGCCTCGGCAGCACTCGCCTTAGCGACCTCGGGAGTGGCCGCTTCGCGGAAACTACGGTCACGGTGCAGGCTCATCAGCCCTGCAGCGCAGAGCATCCTGGCCGGGTAATACACAGTCGCGAAGAAGGCATCCTGCATCTCGGGAGCGATCTGCTTCCGGCACGCATCGAGGCGATCGGTGAGCGCCTGATAAGACTGCAGGAGGCTGGCCCGCATCTCGGGCCCGAGTTCCGCGATCCATCGGACGTCGTAGAGGTGTTCCGGCTTCCGCACACAGCAGAGCCGAAAGAACTCTCCCCAGATCGCGGCCACGTCTGGAGCACGCTCGGGGCCAAACCATTCCGCGGCCAGGGCCTCCAGATACGCCGGCTGCGAGTCCGGGCCGAAGCCGTCGATGTTCCAGGCCAGCCGGGCCCAGAAATCGGTGCATACCTCCTGTGATTTGATTTCACCGACGTTCAATACCCAGAGCCGGCGGACGCCGTTGTCCCAGGCCTTTCGCATTTCCGCCCAGATACGGGCCGGGGGCGTGGTGTTGAACCAGGTGTATTGCTCTGGCGGACCGAAGTAATCGACGTGGTAGTAGATGCCGTGACCTCCGGAACGCCCGCGTTCGGCAGTCGTCGGCAGCCGGCGGATATTGCCCCAGTTGTCTTCCGGCCAGACGATCGTCACGTCGTCCGGAAGCCGGAGGCCGGCGTCGTAGATTTCGAGCACGTCGGTATAGGGCATGAAGCACTGTGGGATCGCGGCGCGGTGTGGCCGCACGTGCGTCTCGAGCAGGCCCCGCTGATCGGCCACGACCTGCTCCATGAGCCGGGCCTTGCCCTCCGCGGTCTCCGGCCCCTCGAACGGCGTGTCGGCGCCCCCTCGCATGCCGACCGTCCACACAGCCTCGAACGCGCCACGGTCGCGGGCTGATTCCTCCCAGTAGGCAAGGATCGGGTTGCGGTTGGTGTCATACCGCCACGGCGTCAACTCAGGCCGGCGGTCCAGGCACACGTGATTCGATCGCAGCATCGCCTCGCAGTGGGACGATCCGATGACGATGCCCCATTCGTCTGCCAGGGCGAAATTTCCCGGGATCTCACCAAACTCGTGCTTCCACGCCGGCGGCCAGAGCAGGTTGAGCCGCAGCCGGAGCATCAACTCGAACACCTTTGTATAGAGGGCCGGCCCCGGCCGAAGTTTCGCCTGCGGGTCGAGCGTGGTGGCCACCCACGGCAGCATCGTGAGCCATTCGTCGTTGATGAAGATGCCGCGGTACTGCACGCTCGGCGCTGACGTGACCAGCGACTCACTGCCCGCCACCACACGCTGCCGCTTCGGGGCTGGCACGTCCGCCCAGTAGTGCCACGGCGATACCCCGATGGCACGGCATAATTCCATCACGCCATAGGCCGTGCCGCGGCGGTCGCTGCCGATGATGAGCAGTGCCCGTTCCACGCCGGCGATGGGTTGCTGCACGGTCTGGATGCCAAAGGCCTCCCAGCGTCCCCGAATTCGGCCGGTGTCGATGGCGGCCTTCGCGACCACGTCGTCGATCAGCGGCGACGCGCCAAGCGTGCCGATCAGCACCGCCGTCCGGCCGAGCGCGGCGGCGTCGGGCGTGATCTGGGGACGGCGGCCCGACGTTTTCTCGATATCGTCGGCCAGTAGGCGGGCCGCCGTGTGGACGACGGCGGCATCCTCTCGCGCCACGTAGATGTCGGCGACCGCCTCGTCCGACGCGAGAACCACGTCGAACGGAACAAGCTGTGTCGCTGCGGCGTCGGGCCGCACGAGATGTCGGCCCTCATGCCACCCGCCGGCCCCGGCGGCAGCCGGTGCCATCGCGGCCACGCCCAAGACGATGGCCACACGCATCATGCCAGTCATCGATTCCCTCGCGGGATTACTGCGGATCAAGTTGAAAATCAAAGCGATTGCGGCCCGGCTTCACGCAGGCCTCCAGCCCCGAGAGCGCGGGGTCGGAATATCGTTTGGCAATCCGGGGCGCCCGTGATGGAGCACTGTCGGAGAATGGCACGTCGTCCACTGCGAGCACCGTGTAGTCGCCTGCGGGTGAACCTTCGCCAGGACGCCGTGTGCCGAGACGATAGACTCCGTCTGTAGCCGTCGTTGCCGTTGCCGTCACCGAAGTGTCTTTTCCGATAAAGACGACGCGAATCTCGGGCAGCGGTGCGCCGTTCGGGCCGGTCAGCCGGCCGGTCACTTCGTGCATACCTTCTCCACCGCATCCGGCAACCGCTGCCAGGAGCACGACCGCGCTGATGTTTCGCAGATACAGCATGCTTACCATGCCTCCGCTGCGATAATTTCGCCGCCGCTTCGAGTCACGAGCTGGCCGAGCGTGATCGCCCCCATTTCCACCCGCAGCGGCTTGATGCTGCCGTCGCAGAACGCCGTCGGGCAGACCCCCGGATGGTCGCTGCCCATGCGGTTATTCCAGTCGGTCGGTGTAATCGAGATTGGATTGTTCGCGCCACCCGTCGCGCCGACATTACTGTCGCCGTTGTAGGCGCCGCCGCGTCTATCCGCCGTGCCACGCGTCACTTCGGAAAGCAGGAGCGTGTTCGAGAGGCCGTCACGGATGTGATCGAAACTCGTCACCGAGAACCAGGGCCTCGCGAGGGTCGAGGGCACGTTTTGGGCGACGTCCAAGGGGGTGCCGTCATCGATCCGCCCGGTGACCATCGCGCCGTCGGTAAGATTCATTGGGATACTAAAGTGTGCGGGAGTCCACGTCCCATAGACGGCCGCATAGTCAGCGCAGGCCATCGCGTAGGGTCCGGAACCGTGGTCCGAGTGCCGGGTATCGAGGGTGGCATCAGCAGTCGTCGCATGGCAGATCCGTCCCGAACCGCGGTTGGGGCAGAGATAGGCGGCCACCGAGCGTGTCCGAGTGGCCTCCGGCATGTCGTAGACACACTTGTTGAGGTCCCACTCCGCGAAGAAGGCCGATTGCTCGATGTAGGGCAGGATGAGCACGAGCCACGTGGCCTTGTGGTCGGCGATTCTCGTGGGCGGCAGCCGTCGGATGGAGCCGTGGTAGCCATGGACGGCGAGCACCTGTTGCTTCAGGTTGTTTTGGCACTGCACCCGCCGCGCGGCCTCCCGTGCAGATTGCACGGCCGGCAGAAGCATGGCGACCAACAATCCGATGATCGCCACGACGACAAGCAGTTCGATCAACGTCAGGCCGGCACGAGTGCGGCTGCTCATGTCGTCAAGCCGGCTCCAGCCAGCCGCCTCCGCTTCCATATCACACCACCCAAGGCGCCGAGCCCTGCCGCGGCGAGTGCGAGCGAACCCGGCTCGGGCACGATCACGAGCACGCCGGTCGTAGGATTGAACTCCAGCGTCTGGCCGCCCGTGGTGGCCGAGGACATCCATACGCCGCTAGTGCCGCTCGTCCAGTTCAGGCCGGTGTAGGCCGAGCCGATGACGTTGACCGACCCAAAGGTGCCCAGCAGGCTCGACGAACCGCTGGGCATGAACAGGGCAAACGTGGAGAAGTCGGCAAACGACTGGTTGAAATCGAGCGTCAGCGCGCTGTCGTTGAAGTTCAGGATGCTGCCGTTGATGATGTTTACTGCGTCGTAGAACCCTGAATCGTGCGATGCCTGCGTGGCCCGAGTCGTACCGAAGATCTCCATGATCGACGTGCCGGAGAGCAGCGTCGTGCCGCCGTCGTAGGTGAATAGGCCCGGGCTGTTGCCCGGTGAGAACGTGCCCTGCACGTTGAGCACCGTGTTCGATGCGAGCGTGATCGTGCCGCCGCCCTTGAGCGTCTGGTCGCTGCCGAAGGCGAAGGTGCCGCTCTTCGCCGTGAGGTCGAGCACTGCACCGCTCGAACCGGCATCGCCCACGACGATCGTCTGGCTATTGGCAAACGACCCGTTCGCGGCCATCGCGAGCACGCCGCTCGAAACTGTCGTCTGGCCGGAGTAGGTGTTGGCACCGGAGAGCACGACGGTGCCGCCCGTGGACTTCGTGAGGCCGACAGAGCCGCCGAGGTTCGCAAGCACACTACCTGCCTGGACGTCGTAGAACGCGGCGCTCGTGAGCGTGTTGCCCACGCCACCCAGGATGCCGCCGGTGATTACCAAGCTCGCCACCGACTCGCTGCCGCCGAGCGTGAGCTGGCCGCTTGAGATCGTCAGGCCGGAAGCCGAGTTCAGCCGGCCGGCTGAGCCGAGCGTGATGGTGCCGGTAGATACCGTGATCGCACCTGGGCCAAGCCTGGCGGTCACTTGACCACCCTGGAGGGCGTAGCTCGAGCCGGAGAGCGTGCCGGATCCGATGATCGAGCCGCTTGTGAGCGTGACCGCGCCGACCGTGTTATTGAACGTGGCGAGATCGAATGAGCCGCCGCTCACGGACAGGTTGCTCTGGTTGGCGATGGCATTCGCCGCACCCAAGGCGAGCACGCCGCTCGAGACGATCGTGCTGCCGGTATACGTTTGAGCGGCTGCAAACGTGAGCCTGCCGGCGCCGTTCTTCGTGAAGCCGACCGTGCCGGCGCCGTCCGAGATCACGCCCGCGAACGTCGAGTCGCCGGTCGCCTGCGACACGAGCCGGGCCGCACCGGCGCTCGACTGGATGCTCGCTCCCGCCGAACCGGAAAGCGTGCCGATCGACACCGTGTTGCCCTTGAGATCGAGGCCGCCGGCATTGACCGCCACGGCGCCGGTGCCAAGAGCGTTGCCGTTGCCCGCCTGGATCGTGCCGCCCGTGATCGTGACGCTGCCCGAGTAGCCGCTATTTGGGCCGTCGAGCACGAGCAGGCCGGCCCCCTGCTTCACAAGGCTGCCCGACCCTTGAATCAAACCGGAGATCGTCTGGTTGCCACTCGTTCGGTTCACGATGAGCTGGCCGTCGTTGTGGATCCCGACGGCGATCGCAGATGCGACGTTGTCGAGCGTCGCCACCCCGCCGACGCCCGTATAAAGGCTGCCGGTCAGGCTGCTCGCCGAGCCAAACGTCGCCGATCCCGAGACGTTCACCTGGCCCGCCACCGTCCCTGCGAAACTCGCCCGGCCGCCGGAGGCGATCGCGACGGTCGATGCCGCGCCCGTGGCACCCGCGAACGTGGCCGAGCCGCCGCCTTGCACCTGTGCCTCGGAAAGGAAGCTGCCGTTGAACGTGCTCGCGCCGTGCGAGATCACATAGCCACTCACCGTGTCGGCGAACGTTGCCGTGCCACCAGCGTAGACAGTGACATTTGCCGAGCCCGATACGGCGCTGGCGAAGACCGCCTGGCCGCCGGTGCCGCCACCGGAGTTCACGTTCACGTTCATAATCGAGGATCCGTTGCCCACGACCGACTCGAACCGGGCACTGCCGGTGGAGGTGATGTTGTAGGTGCCCAGGAGCGTGGTCGTGCCGCTGATCGTCGAGGGGCCTGCGATCGTCGTGGTAGTGGCAGTGCCACCGGCGTTCAGAATCGTGCCGTTGAGCACAACAATCCGGTCGGTGAAGGATTGGCCGCCGAGATCGATGATCGACCCGCCCGAGAGCGTGGTCGTGCCGGTGCCGATCTGGTTCATGCCGGACCCGATATTTACCCGGCCGGCGGTGATGAACAGGTTGCCCGAGAGCTGGTCGTTGTCGGCTGAGGTGAGTTCCATCGTGCCGGCGCCCGACTTCGTCAGGCTCGCGCCGCCGGCAAGGTTGTTATGAAAGCTGAAAAGGGCGTTGCTGGCCACGTCCACGACCGTGGGCGAGGCGAGCGTGGCATTGGCGTGGAAGGCATTGGTGCCGCCGAGCACGGTGATCGTGGCCGTGCCGCTGGTCGCAAAGAACGTGGCCGTGCCAGTGCTCAGACTCGAGATGTCGCCGCCGGAGCCTGTGAACGTGAGGCTCGAGATCGACAGAGGATGGTCGATTTCCAGGAAGCCGCGGCTGGCCGCGCTGCCGATCGTGATCGCGGAATTGCCGGAGATGGCGTTGGCGATCCCGGTGAGGAGCGTGCCCGTCTGGATGATCGTCGCACCCGAGTAGGTGTTGGCGCCCGAGAGCGTGACGGTGCCGGCGGTGGACTTCGTGAGGCCCGCGGTTCCGCCAAGGATCGCAAGCACGGTGCCGGCCCGGACGTCGTAGCTCGAGCCGGTGAGCGTGCCTGAACCGAGGATCGAGCCGCTTGTGAGCG
This sequence comes from Planctomycetia bacterium, assembly GCA_021414115.1. Classification (GTDB taxonomy): domain Bacteria; phylum Planctomycetota; class Planctomycetia; order Pirellulales; family UBA1268; genus QWPN01. The sequence goes on along the minus strand of JAIOPD010000097.1, from coordinate 22,655 downwards.
TGACCGTGCCGACCGTGTCATTGAATGTAGCGAGGTCGAACGAGCCCCCGTTCACGAGCAGGTTGCTCTGGTTGGAGACGGCGTTGGCCGCGCCGAGGGCGAGCACGCCACTGGAAACTCTCGTCTGACCGGAATAAGTGCTGCTTCCGGTGAGCGTGAGCGTGCCCGCGCCGAGCTTCGTGAGTCCGCCGGTGCCGCTGAAAGCCTGGGCGACCGTGACATTGAACGCATTCGTGTCGAACAACGCGCCGCCGGCCTGCACGTTGGCCGTGGTCAGGCCCGTGATCCAGTTGGCACTCGTAGCTCCTGCTCGCAGCGTGGTGCCGTTGAAGTTGACGGTGCTCGTCCCGGAGCCGCCGGTGATGCCGGTGCCTGTGGTCGTGATCGTGAGCGTGCCGCCGTTGAGGTTGAGCGTGCCTGCGGCCGGGCCGGTGCTCGTCCGCGAGCCGAGGAGGATCGCCGTGCCGTTGTCGGTGGCCACGATCTGGCTGGCGGAGTCGAGGTTGCCAATCGTCACGGTGCCCGAAGCTAGGCCGGTGCCCGCGTTGAGGTTGCGGCCGATGACCATGACCGCACCGTTGGTGGCGGCGGCCCCGCTGATGTCGAGCCGGTTGGAGGCACTCGTGCCGAGCGTCAGCGTGGCTGCTTCGGAACCCGCGAGAGCCTGATTCATTCGCCCGACGACGAGGCTGCTGAGTGAAGCAACGAGCGTACCGGCCGAGAAGTCGGCCGTGCCTGCAAAGCTACTGCCCGTCGCGGCGGAACTGTTGGAAAAATCGCCCACAGCCAACGAGGCACGGCCACCAGCTGTTCCGGCGAGGTCGAGCGTACCGACACCGAGCGTGAACGAGCCCGTCGCTTTGCTCGCCCCGATCGTCATGGTCGGCGTGCGGAGGGTGATCGTGCCCGTACCGGTCGTGGTGACGCTTTCGTTATTGAGCCCCAGAGGAGCACCGGAATCACCGATCACGAACGATGTCGCGGACGTGATCGTGGCCGAACCGGGAAGTTGGAGGAGGGCACTTTTGGCGCTGTTCGTCGACCCGGTCGTATCGTTCACGCCGACGCGGATTCTGCCGACATTGATCGTGAGGCTCGTGGCGTTGCGAAGATCTAGGACGCTCGTCACGGTGGATGGCATGTCGACGCCCCAGATGCCGACGCCAAGTTGGTCGCTCGCTCCGGTGCCGATCGACACGGCCGACGCAGCGGCGACTGCGAGCGTATTGGTGCCACTGGACGTGTCATTGAAGCCCACTAGCAGGCTCCCGACGGTGGTCGCCGATCCGCCCAGCGTGAGCGTGCTGGCGCCAAGCTTCTGGACACTCCCCGACCCACTGATGACGCCCGAATACGTGATGTTGTCGGATCGGTTGAATACCAAGGCGGCGTTGTTGGTGATGTTACCCGCCACGGATCCGGCGGTGCCACCGCTGCCGAGCGCGAGCGTGCCTGCCGAGACGGTCGTCACTCCCGAGTAGGTATTGTTGCCAGCGAGCGTGACCGTGTTGGCGGTAGACTTCGTCAGCCCCACGCTTCCGCCGAGGTTGGCAAGTACCGTGCCCGCCTGCACATCGTAGGTCGAGCTGCTCGTCAGCGTGCCGGTGCCAAGGAGCGTGCCGCTGGTGATCCGGAAGCCGGCAACACTCGGAGCGTATGTCGCGATATTCAATTCACCGCCAGAGACCGTTGCGGTGCCTGGGCCCAGGGCATTGGCTTGGCCGAGCGTGAGGCGGCCGACGCTCACGGTCGCGCCCCCCGTGTAGGTGTTGCTCGCGGAGAGCGTGAGCGTGCCGGAGCCGAGTTTGACGATGCCGAGCACGTTGCTGCCACTGTTGGAGTTCGCGATCGTGGAGGCGTACGTGAATGAGCCACCTGTCGCGTTCGTCGTGTCGAAGGCGAACAGAGCCCCGCTCTTGAGGCCCGACGTGGCATCGCTCGCCCCGAGACCGCCGGCCCCGAGCAGCGTGTCCACGGCCGTGGAATCGAAGAAACCGCCCGCCGCATCGCCGACCCGCACGCCGAGAGTGGCACCCGACTCGAAGGTGATGTTCGATTTGGTCCAGCTAGCCGTCGTCCCTCCGTACAGAGCGGCCTGCCTGCCGAAAATCAGTACGCCCGCCGACCCGGTCGTCGTGCTGGAATAAGTGTTCGAGCCGGAGAGCGTCCACGTGCCGGCCCCCGTCTTGGTGATCCCCACGGTGCCGACGCCGTTCCCAACATTGCCGCTTACCGTACCGCCGGCCGAACCGGTCAGCGTCAACCTCCGCAAACCCGTGTTGGAACTGATGTTTCCCGCCAGCGTCAGCGATCCGGCGTCACTCTGGATGATTGTGCCACCTCCGCCCGAGGTCATCCCGATAGATCCGGAAATGGTGTTGTTACCCGCAAGATTCAGAAGCGCCTGGGATGGACCTCCGTCATTGCTCAACGCGAAGCCGATGGTGCTGCCCAGCGTGATGTCGCCACCGCTGCCGTCGAGAATCAGCGTCTTACCGTAGCCGGCAACGGACACGGTCTTGGCGCCCGTGCCGAGCGACGAGTTCCGTGTCACCACGAGGACGCTCGCGGGCGAAATCGTCGTGCTCCCGTCGAGGGTCACGTCACCGGTGAAGGTGTTGTCACCTGCGAGCGTGAGCGTGCCCGACGTGGCGACTTTTGTGAAGCCATTGGACCCGCTGATCACCCCGGAGAGTCTGACCGCATTGCCACTCGTGTCGACCCTGGCGGCGTTCGCGGCGATGGGGTTGGCCAAGGTGCCCGACATCGTGGCTCGCAGCGTGCCGCTGCTGATCGTCACCGTGCCCGTGCCGAGGGCGCTCGTGTTGGTGATAGCGAGCACGCCGGCGTTGATCTGCGTGCCGCCCGTGTAGGTGTTCGACCCGGAGAGCGTCCATGTGCCGGCCCCCGTCTTGGCGAGCGCCGTCGTGCCATTCCCATTCCAGAGGGTCCCGCTGACGGTGCCGCCGGCCGAGCCGGTGAGCGTGAGAATTCTCAGATTGGCGGACGACACGCCGATGTTTCCCGCCAGCGTTAGTGAGCCGGCATCGCTCCGGATGAACGTGTCGCCGCCGCCAACGGTCATGGAGATCGACCCGGAAATGGTATTATTACCGGCAAGATTCCAGAGAGCCTGCGTTGTAAAGTTGCTGAGCGAGTAACTGATGTTGCTGCCCAGCGTGATGTTGCCGCCGCTGCCGTCAAGGGCGAGCGTTCGATCGAATCCTGTGACGGTGACGGTCTTGGTGCCCGTGCCGAGCGACGTGTTCCGCGTGGCTACGAGAACGCTCGAAGAGCCGGTCCCGTCGACGACGACATTACCGGTGAACGTGTTGTCACCCGCGAGCGTGAGCGTGCCCGAGGTCGCCGCTTTGGTCAGGCCGTTGGACCCGCTGATCACGCCGGAGAGCCGGACGGTATTGCCGTTGCTGTCGATCCAAGAGCCGTTCGTGGCGATGGGGTTGGCCACGGTGCCCGACACCGCGGCCCGCAGCGTGCCGCTGCCGATCGTGACCGTGCCCGTGCCGAGAGCGCTCGTGTGGCCGAAGGCCAGCACGCCGGCGTTGATCCGCGTGCCCCCCGTGTAGGAATTGCTCCCGGACAGCGTCAGCACGCCGTTGCCCACCTTCGTCAGGGCCAGCGTGCCCGCGCCGGAGGTGCGGTCCAGGATCGAGCCGGAGTAGCTGGAAGTCGTGTTGTCGTTGCCCACCGTGAACGTCAGGGCGCCCCCGCCGTTGTTGACGATCGCCCCGCCCGCGCCCGAGAGGCTGCCGATCGAGGCAGAAAAACCATTGAGATCGACAGTGCCCGCGTCGATGCCGAGCTGGCCCGTGCCCAGCGCGTTGACATGCCCGAGCCGGATCGTCGCCGACGACATGATCTGCGGATAGGTCGCGTTGGTGCCGTTGAGGATGACCGTGCCGCCAAGCTTGTCGGTGTAGTTGCGGCTGAGGAAAAAACCGCCGCTGAATCCACTGTTGTTGCCGTTGATGGTCACCGTCGACACCGGGTTGATCGACCCCGACACGGTCGACGTGCCGATGTAGAAGCCGCCCGTCCCGGTGAGCGTCGAATTCAGCACCACGTTGTGCTGCATGCTGTCGGCACTGCCGAGGTTGAGGCCGGAGTTCGACTTGAGCGTCATCGAGCCGGAGAGGGTCAGCGTCGAGGTGCCGGAGGCGATCTCGTTGGCCCCGTTGATGAGCAGGCCGCCGTCCATGATCAGGTTGTTGATGGTGATCACCGGCGTCGAATTGGCGAGCCCCACGTAGCGAAGCGCCCCGGACACGTCGATGGTCAGCGCATCGCCCGCGAACGTGAAATCGCTGGAGGAATCATTCGGGGTGCGGAGGGTGTAGGCGCCGGTGAAGTAGTTGTTCCCGGCGGTCGGCACGGCGCCTCCGTTCCAGCTCGTGCCCGTATTGAACGAGCTCTGGCCAAGGGGGTCGCTTTGAAACAGGGAGATATCAGCCGCCGTGGCCTCACCGCCGCGTCCCATCAAAACGAGGAGCGCCGTGGCGAGCACTCGTGCTCCACGCCGGAAGGTGGAAAACACCTCGGTGCGTGGGGTGGCGAAGGAGACCATGGCAGTTCCTCGGTCGCTGGCTGGTTCCATGCTTTCGGGGGTAGACGACACCCCCAACAAAATCATAGGACCGCCGGCAGACGGCTAAATAGCCAAAACTGGCCATGCGCATCGCCAGACCACCGACCATCTTTCCTGGTTGCGGTCGATGTTCGGGAGGATGCCGCATCGCACTGGGCTGCGACCCAGGGGTGCAGCGAGGGTTTCCCTACCTCATAATGACTTGCTCGGGGAAACCATGGACGTGACTTCACCATCAGTCAGGCCGCAGGGCATCGCAGCGCTGATCGCGCTGACGATCTGGATGGTCCCTGCCCGGGCTCAGGTGGAGCCACAGGTTGCCCCCGATGCGGTCGCCCGCATCGTCGCATTGTCGGTGAATGGAACGCCGGCGAGCCTGCCGGCGAACGGCGTGATTCGGCTCCCGCCCTCGCAGCAGGCGGATCTGTTCATCTCCTTCGAGCCCTTCGGCGTCACCAAGGCCGGGCCGGCGGGCACCCGGCTGCTCTATAAACTCGAGCCCGTGGATGCCGACTGGCACGACATCGACCGACAAATGCGGCTGAGCGTGATCTGCTTTGGCCCGAGCCCGGAGTACAAGCACACCGGGATGTTCGAGTTTTTCATGGTCGGCAAGAGCGTGGGTTGGCGCGGCACGCTCCCGGCGTCGTCACCCAGCCGCGGCGCTGGCACATTCACGGTGCCTGAAGGGACGCGGAGCATCGGCGTCGCACTCTGGTCAGGAGGCCCATTTTCCACGATCGGGGTCTTGGCGATCGACGGGCTCACCGTTCGGAAGCTGGGCTCCCGCCCGGGCGCGGGTGCCGTGGTCGGGGAGTTTCCATGCGATGAGACGATGACCGTGTGGGAGCGGTTTGGCAGCGACACCGACTCCGCCGTGATCGGCGAGCTGGCAGGGCGGACTGCCTTGGCGTTCAACGATGACGATGCATCATCCTTCTCGGGATGGCGTCTCCGACCGGAGGCGAACCTGCCTGTCTCTCCCGGTGATCCGCTCGAGATCTCGTGGAACGAGACGTTCTCCGTCGGAGGGTCGGGTCCCCATGCGATCCGCTATCGCGGCCTGAAGCCCGGCAGCTACCGTTTTCGGCTGGCAGCCGCCACAACCGAGGGAGTGCCCACGGGCGTCGAGGCTGCGACGGAGCTTCTGCTCCCCGAACCGGTGTTGACCCAGCCACTGTTCCTGGCGGTTTCGGCCTTCACCGTCGCAGGCATCGCCTTCGGTGTCTGGAGGTATGTCGCATGGAATCGGCTTCAGCTCCGGCTCGCCCGCCTCGAAAAGGCCAATGCCATTAGCACGGAACGGACGCGGATCGCCCAGGACCTCCACGACGAACTCGGCGGCAGCCTCACGCAGATCGCCCTGGCCAGCGAGCTCACGAAAGACCGACTTTCCGATGCCGATGCTGCCCGATCGCAGCTCGACACCATCTTCGCCACCGCTCGGCATCTCGCCCGGCAGCTGGACTCCGTCGTGTGGGCGCTCAGTCCGGCCCACGACACGATGGAGAGCCTAGCCACCTTCATCGCCAAGGAGTCGCAGGCCTATCTCCGGCCTGCCGGCATCGGCTGCCGACTGCACATGCCCGATGAACTTCCCGCACATCAATTGTCAGCGCTCCATCGCCGGAATATCGTGCTGGTCATCAAGGAAGCTCTGCACAACATCGTGCAGCATGCCCATGCGACGGAGGTCCGCCTCCGGCTGACTGCCACGGCTGACACGCTCACAATCGACATCGAAGACGACGGCCGCGGGTTGCCGACGGATGCGGCGAGCCGGGACGTCGCGGCAGGTCACGACGGCCTGGCGAATATGCGATCGCGCATTACCGCGATCGGCGGCACCTGCGCCGTGGCGGCGGGCGCCGGCGGACGCGGCACGGTCGTGCAACTCCGCATACCCCTCGACAGCTCCGACATGAGGCTGAGCCAACGATGACGAAACTGACTTCAGCGGAGAGCCTGATCACCGTCGCGATCGTCGAGGATGACGCTGCTGTGCGGTCGTCGCTGCGGCAGATTCTGCGAACGGCCAGCGATGTGCGTTGCGTGGCGGAGTATTCGAATGCCGAGGATGCCATTCGCAACTGGCCGCAGTCGCCGCCTCAGGTGGCGATCCTCGATATCAACCTCCCCGGCATGAGCGGCGTGGAGTGCGTCCGTCGGCTCGTGGAAAAGTCACCAGGCACGCAGTTCATGATGCTCACGGTGTATGACCACAACGACGCGATTTTCGACTCGCTGGCCGCGGGAGCCCACGGGTATCTGGTAAAGCCGGCGCGTGCGGTGGAGCTAATGACGGCCGTCCGTGACGTGCACTCTGGCGGGGCACCGATGACGAGCAATATCGCCCGACGCGTGGTGCAGGCGTTCAAGCGGCCCGTGGCGAACGGTCCACGGGCAGGCATGGAAACGCTCTCTGAACGGGAAGCAGAGGCGCTCGACCTCCTGGCGCAGGGCTATCTCTACAAGGAGATCGCCGTGAGGATGGGCGTGAGCTACCACACGATCCATTCGCACGTGCGGCACATCTACGAAAAGCTCCACGTGCGATCTCGGGCCCAGGCCGTCGCCATGTATCACCGCCGCGCCTGATCAGGCGGAGTCAGGCAGCGCAGCAGTTGTCGAATCAGCACGCCGATCATCACCACACCCACGACGCCGCTGCCAACGACAAGGATCGTCAAGCCGACGAGCATCCGGCCCTCCCGCCAGCCATCGAGCAGGATTCGGCCCAGCACGTAGGCACTTCCATTCAGAAAGACCGCCAAGCCAAGGGCCGTGAGTACACCGCGCCACCCGGCCGATGAATTCGCCTGCTCGGCCAGCGCATCATGTGGAACGCCTGCACTGGCAGGGACTGCCTGCCGGGTGCGCACCAATGAAAACACCATCGCGCCGCCGACAGCGAGAAGTGCAAGCGGTATCGGAATCCGCGGGAAGCCACTTTGCATGCGCCGATCCAGCACGGCCTGAGACGGATCACGAGGATTGACGTAACACTCCAGCATCCGCCCGGGAGGATGGAGGCGGGCAACGGCGGCCGCCGAATCGCGGCCAATGCCCGGCAGTGAAGGGAAAAAATCCCAGCGATCGGATCGGTAGCTGTGACCATCGACATCGTACTCATACACGATGTCCACACTGTAGGTGGGGCCGATCTTGCCGCGGTGTCGTCGCACGGCGCTGTCGATCACCCGACAGGGCGTCCGCACCCACGAGCGTCCCTCGACGGCATTCGTGATCGGCAGCACCACCATCACGTAGGTGCCAACTGCCCCGACCACCAGCAAAAAGATGCCTGCTATCCAGCGACGAACCCGTGACACGCCAGCCCTCGCGGGCGTATCTGAGGCGTCATGGAATTCGTCGCTGCTCATGGATTCAGCGTCCTGAAGCCGTGGCGGGCGACGACACGGTCTCCTGTGCCGTGTGGTAGAGTGCGGCGAGCTGTGAGGGCGTGACGAAAATCATGTCGGGGTCGCGGTCGGCGTGGATCTTCACGAGGTCGTCCATCGCGAACGTCCAACAATGGACGAAGCCGTTGACGAACGCGGGCCGCTGCTCGCCGACCTGCTCACGGATCTCGCGGAGAAATCCCTCCTTACCGTAGCGCCAACTCGTGACCGCGCGGAAGACGGGCATGCCGTCAGGAAGGGTGTATGTGAGCTTGGCGATGCCCTCGCGACCCGAGTAGCGGCCCATGTCGGCGAAGAGACTGTGGCAGAAGGGCAGGGCGGTCGCGTAGCGTTGGAGCGAATCGTCGTTTCCTTCGACCGTGCGAATCGTGCGCATGCCGAGCGGCTTCATGAGCCGGCTGGTGGCATCGAAAAACGCCGTCCAGACGCGATCTCGGTCGGCAAAGGCTTCGCCGAAGTGATCGGGCTGCATGTAGCCCGCGCCGGAGACGTCGGCAAAAAATTCGGTCGTGGGCTTCGCGTGCTCGTAGTACCACTGGGCGATCGCGGGCTGGAGCTCCCGGATGGCGGGCCCCATTCCGAAGGCCAGCGGAAACGTGCCGAACGCGGGGTGCTCGAAATACCGTCGATAGAAACTCGGCCAGAGAATCTGGTTGTCGCCGTCCGAGACGTTGAGGGCGATGTAGATCTTGTCGCGTTCGAGCGTGGGGGCTGGCGGCTGCTGTGATTGATCGAGCTGGTCGATTGCCACGCCGCTCCAGAACGAATAGTTGCCACAGTGGTTGGTACAGACGAGCGACTTGCCATATCGACTGAGCAACGCGACTCCTGGCGGCTCGCCCGGCCCCTCCCCCTCGCCCATCCCTGGGAAGCCGAAGCAGACGCCGTTGATCGGCATCTCCGCCAGGATGCGGGCCATGACCCGCTCTTCGGCCGGCCGGTCCACGCCTGGCTTGTCGTCTTCTTTCGTGCCGGCCAGCCAGAACATCAGGCCCCGCCATTGGAACGCGTGATCGAACGTGGCGAAGGGCAGCAGCCGCGGAGAGCGGAAATCGCACAGGTGCGGATTGAGCCGGTCGCGATAGGTCGTCCAGAGCCACTCGAGACCCTCCGCATAGGTGCCGAACCGACCGCGCAGGTCATGCACGATCGGCAGTTCGAGCTTCGTGGCCAGCTCCGGCGACGCCACGATCAGGTCGTCGCAGGCGGCGACGTTCAGCGCGATCAGGTCGCCACGAAAGAGCTCCGGATCAGGCACGACCACGCCCTTGATAACCCCGCGGTGGAGGGCGAACAGCGTCGGCCATTCGGCAACCAGCTCGAAGCGATCGACATGCCCCTTCGCGACATGCCAGTCCATCCAGAAGCGATCTTCCGGCTCGTGCCGGATCAAAAAGATCCGCGGCTGCTCGCGAGCGACGAGGGCTTGCAGGCAGGTGACCGCGATTCGCTCATCGGCGGAAAGCCCGGCGAGTGCCACGGCGAGCATGGTGCGGGCAGGTGGCTTCGACTTCGGCACGAACGAGTCCCCCCAGTTCCGCGGGCGATCGATCGTCGGCAGCAGTGGTGGTGCATCTCCGCCCTCGGCGTCGGCGGCAGCCGCGGGCACGACGGCCTGCCCAGCCACCATGCCCGCCAAGAGCAGCCCCGTCGCAGCATGCACCGCAGCTGCTCTCATGGCGCGGCCCAGGCTGCGGGAGGGAGACAGCATGACATGGCTGGCGCTGGTGGCGGACGTGACGTGCTCAATCGATGACATCGGTGGGTGGCTTCGGTGGTGACGGCGAGGGGGGGGGCTTCGGCCCGACCGGATACTTGCCGAGTGGAATCATGAATTCGTCGGACGTGCCTTGTGGCTCCCAGCCGGCCGCATGGCCAAGCTCCGCTACCACCTGTCGGGCGGCGAGATAGGCCTCGAAGCCGTCGGGCCACACGTAAAAGCGGATGTAGTGGCCGGCTGCGTCGTGACGACGTAACGCTCGTGCCAATTCCCCCGTCGCCTTGTCGAAGTCCTCCGGTCGTTCACCGGAATTGTTCTTTCGTTGCAGGATCAGCCGTGGCCACTTGCCGTCGACCAGCTTGAGGGTCATGCGGAAGTCACCGGCCGTGACAGGCATCTTGTTGAATTCGGTCGAGAAGATCGTGCCGTCGGAAACCCATTGGTCGTCGTCCGGATCGAGCTTCTTGCTCTTCACGACGAAGGCCGCCCGTTTTTGGGCTGGCTCCTGGAGCAAGGGCGTGTCTACGACCCAGATCCGACCCTCGCGGCAGAGCACCGTCACCTCCTTCGCATCTTTGGGTGCAGGCCGTGGATCGGGGAGTCGCACCTCCTTGGCCGGGGGCGTGATTGGAACCGGCGTGTTATCCAGTTCCACGGCGAGGGCGAGTCGGGCTTCCTCCGTTTTCTTCAGGGCCGCCTCGGCCCGAGCAAGATCCTCAGCCGCCTTCCTGGCGGCGTCGTCGGCTGCCTGTTGGGCGGCCTTCGCCTGCGCGGCCTTTGCCTTCTCCAGCGTGGCCGCTTTGGCTGCCGCCTCCCGAGCCGCCGCCTCTGCCGTGGCGGCCTGAGCCTCCAGCTTTGCCGCCTCCGCAGCCGGATCGCGCTGGGTCGGTTGCTGGAACTGGTTCACCTGCGCCTCGAGGCGATCCGCCTCGGCCTTGGCTGCGATGGCTGCCTGCTCCAGGTTCGCGACTTCCTGTGGATCGATGTTCTCGACTGCCGCAGCGATGCGGTTGGCAGCCTCCTGGGTCGATAGCTGTACCGTGACGAGCACGATGATGAGGATCCCAACCACGTTGGTGAGCGTGTCGAGCATCGAATCCATGTTGCCGCCGGTTGCGGACGTGCGTGATCGTCGCCTGGCCATGAGTTATCTCGCCTCCGACAGGTCGAGTACACCGTCGCCGGGCAGGGGCACGCGGCCCGTCCGGGCACCTGCCGCTTCCGCCACCTTCTTCATCGCTGCGTAGGTGGCGATGCCCTCGGGGCGGATGAGGAACGTGATGATCGAGTCCTTGTCGGCAGCGATCGTCTGCAGGAGTTGTTTGAGCTTCGGATCACTCGCCACCTGCCCGATGGGAATCTCCCATGCCTTTGGGGCCTCATGGACGACCACCTTGTTTGCTGCCGCTTCGACGAACACGCCACGTTTCGGCCCGCCACCGCCGCCAGACGGGAGGACTACGATCGATTGCTCGGGTAGCTTCTTGCGCGAGGCGATCTCAGCCCGGATCTTGCCTGCCTCGTCATCCAATTGCTTCCGCTTCGCCTCCAAGGCCGACGTATCTGCCGGCGGCGCGGGCTTCGGGAGAGCGACTTGGATCCGTTCAGCCGCCGCGAGCTGCTGGCTGCCCGTCGCCTGCTGTTTCGCCGCCGCCTCGAGCCGTTCGCGAGCCTTCGCGAGCCGCTCCTCTGCGGGGCCGGCCTGCTTCGTGAGCGTGGTGAGCCGCTGTGCGAGCCGCTCCTTGCGCTTCTCTTCCCGCGCGGCCTGCTGCTTCATGTCGTCGATCCTGGCAGCCTCGGCAACCGGCTTCGTGTCCATCTGCTCGAGGACGACGGTCGTGATGATCAGGATCAGACTTCCGATCAGACAGCCAAGAATGTCGAGAAAGGGAAAGAGTGATACCTCTTTCTTTCCGCTGGATCGCCGCCGCGCCATGACACGTCACCCGCGGTTCAGCTGTGCTCGCTCCCGTTGCGGCCGCGCAGAAACGACCACCACGGCCGCGTTGCCGGCAGAGCCTCGATCACGATCTGTCTGCCTTCCAAGGCGGCGAGGGCATCGGCAACGCCACCGAGCGCCTTCTGCAGCGACGCCGTGTAACGCTCCACGTTGACCGCTGCGTCGGTGAGTGTGCCGGCCGCCCGTTCCCGCGCAGCCGCCGTATCGGTGGCCACGGCCGCGAGGTTCTCGGCTGTCTTCGCCACCAGAGCATCGATCGTGGCGACTCGTTCAGCCTGCCGCTCGTGTTCCGCCACGAGCGTCGCGTTGACCTCGGCCCAGCCCTGCTTCACCTGGGCTGTGAGCTGGCTGCCGATGGCTCCGAGCTTGTCATGCCAGGCCTCGAGCTGTGCCCGGTGCGACCCGAAGATCTCCTCGAAGACCCGCTTGGCCTCGGCACGGCTCGCCCCCATGCCACGCTCCGCACCGCCGTCGAGCCCGTCATCGAGACGCCGGAGCAGGTTCTCATTGGTGTACTCATCCACCTGGCCGACGAGATCGCCTTCAAACTTCTGGAGGCCGCTTACCGGAAACGTAAGGATCATCGCCATCGCCAGCGCGACGAGCGTGGTGTCGAAGGCCGTGGCCAAGCCGCCGGTAATTCCCTTCAGGGCGGTTTTCATGGCACCGATATCGCTCGACCCCTCGAGGGTGCCCGTGAAACTGCCTACGGCGGTGCTCACCCCGATCACGGTGCCGAGAAAGCCGAGAATCGGGATCGCCCAGATGAACACGTGGAACATCGTGTAGCTCGAGTCGACGCTGCTGGCGTCGAGATCGCTCTGGCTGGAGAGCATCGTGGCCGTATCAGCGGCGCTTTTGCGAACCCGAAAGTGTTCGAGGCCACGGACGCACCGGGTCACGAGAAAGCTGCCGACCGAATCCTTAGGCAGGCCCCGAATGTGGTCGATGAAGCGGTCGATATTGGAGAGCGTGATCGTCTCGCCGATCCCCAGTGGCAAGACGTCGTACAACAGGCCCCGCTGCTGTCGACGGATCTTCAGCCACTTCTCAACGAGCATCCCGATCGCCCAGAAGAAGAGGAAGATCTCTGTAATCGGCACCCAGCCGCCCTGGGCCATCGTGGACGTACCGATGAAGAGCCGGCCGATGTAGGTCATCTTGCCGTCGCTCCAGGCGAACGGCCACAAGGCGAGGTAGAAGAGGATCGTACCAGCGATACCGGCGAGGATGTGCCACAGCACGGCGACATCGACATCCGCCGTAACCGACAGCGGTGCGGCCGCACGTGGCCTTGTTACGGCCGTGGCGGCAGTGCCGGACGAGGGGACCGTGGACGAGGTCTGGATGGTGGGGGCCGCCGCCGGTTTCTCTTCGGGGGCTGCGACAGTCACCGTCGCCCGGCAGTATGGACAGCGAGCGGACCTGCCGACGAGCTCGCTACGCACCTTGAGAGACTTGCCACAACTCGGGCAGGGCATTGTGAAAAACATAGCAAATCCTAAAGAGATGATGCGGTACCCTCGGCGTGGCCGCATCGCCAATTCTGGCGACTGGCAGACCCCACCGGCCAGTCTTGAACGGCCGGCCCGTCGGCCTTCCAGCCGAACAGGGGGGACGGTCACATCGGCAAGGATGCGACAATGTCGTGAATACGGCGGCTCTGGCCGTCGTCGAATTGCTCGAACGAACTAGCGACCGTCGTTCCGCAGATGCCGCGGGCCGCGAGCGCAGCCTTGATTCCGACGATGATTCGTCCAGGCATGCGGCCCACGTCGTAGATGCGCGCCAGTACTCTCACCTGGGCGACCAGCGCGGCGACGCGGCCGGAGTCTCCGGCCACGAGTGCCTCATAGAGATCGACGAAGAGCCGCGGGCAGACATTCGCGCCGCCTGGAATCCCGCCATGGCCACCAATCGCGTGTGCTTCAGGCAGAAGAAGTTCGGGGCCCACGAAAAGCGACCAGTCAGGCCGCACGTCACGAACGATCGCCGCTACATCGGCAAAGAATCCCAGGTCACCGGAGCTATCCTTGAAGCCCACGATGGTGGGGGAGTCGGCCAAGCGACGCACGGTGTCTGCACCGAATGAGACCTTGGTCATCTCCGGCATGTTGTAGAGCACAAGCGGCAGCGGCACGCGTTCGGCCAACTGCGATGCCCAGCAGGCCAGGGCGTCCGACGACATTGGAAAGTAGTACGGTGGAGCGGCCACAACGGCGGTGGCTCCGCTTTCCGCAGCCACCCTTGCCAGAGCGACGCTTTCCGCCACGGCGGTATCGGTGATGCCGACGAGCACAGGAACGCTGCCATCGACGAGGCTCATGACCCGCTGAACGAGGTCTCGCTGGACCGCATGCGAAAGCGACGGCCCTTCGCCGGTCGTGCCGAGCAGGAACAAGCCGTGAACGCCGCCGCCGAGGACATGGCCGACGAGCCGTTCGAGGCCCGCGATATCGAGTACGTCTGCCGCCAACAGCGGCGTGACGAGCGGCGGCACGATCCCGTGAAAGCGGCGCTCCGGGAGTTCGAGAGGAGCGGCGCGGCCGGCCGTGTCCGACGTCCTGGTAGAGCCGTGGGGAGTCGTCATGCTAGTGGGAGCTTTCTTGAACAGAGGATGGCGACGCCGAGCAGAAGTCCACAGACGAGGTAGACGACGCCGCCGCAGGCGATCGCCCGGCTCATATTTTCCACGTCATTGCCGCCTCCGCCGTATTTCGTGGCCAAACCAACGAACAGAGGGCCCAGCGCGCCGCCTCCCCACCCCACGGTGTTCATGACGCCGGCGGCACTGGCCCGCGCCCGAGGCTCAATCTCGTCGTAGAGCGAAGCGAAGATGCCGGCATCGTAGCAGCCCTTGCAGAGACCGAACGCAGTCATGGCGACCACGAGCACCGGCGTGGTCGTGCAAAGGCCAACGGTGGCAACGAAGACGGAGCCGATCACGAGCCCTGCTGCTTGGACGACGATCCGCCCGCCGGCAAACCACTGGGCCAGTCTGTCGGCGGCGATGCCTGCCAGTGGGGCGCTCACGGCGCTGGCCAGATGGATGAAGAGTGCCCCATTCAACCCGGCAGCACCGAGCGAGTAGCCGAATTTTTCGACCAGAAAGGTTGGCGTCCATGTCAGGAAGATCGTGGCTACGAAGTTGGCCCCGAGAAATGCGATCATCAGGAGCAAGGTCACCGGTCGGCCGAGAATGAGCCTCAGCGTTTCCCTGAAGCCGAGAGGCTGGTGTGCGACGTCTGATGTGACCGCATGAGCCACATGCATGTGCGACTGGAGCGAGGGCGATTCGCACTCGGCAGCGCCCCGCTCCGGTTCGCGCAGGAACAGATACAGCACCGCAGCGACAACAAGCCCCGCGATACCAAAAAGGAAAAACCCCACCCGCCAGCCGTACCACTCGGCAAGCATGGCTCCCAGCCAACTGCCGAGGATCGTGCCGATATAGACGCTCGACTGGTGAAAGGCAAAGGCCCGGCTGCGGGTGCGGGGACCGTGGTAGTCG
This sequence comes from Planctomycetia bacterium, assembly GCA_021414115.1. Lineage (GTDB taxonomy): Bacteria > Planctomycetota > Planctomycetia > Pirellulales > UBA1268 > QWPN01. Next base: position 7,436 of record JAIOPD010000097.1, on the reverse strand, counting down.
GCTGTGAGTGACATCGACGCCGGAAAATAGAACGTCTCACCCAAGCCTTCAGCCGCGCGCACGGCGACGAAATGCCAGAGCTTCGAGCACCAGGCCGTGGCCACCGTGACAAAGCTCCAGAAGATGCAGCCGCCAAGGATCAGGTGGACTCGCGGCAAGCGGTCAGCGAGCAAGCCGGCAAACGGCGCCCCGCCGGCGTAGACCCACATGAAGGCTGAACCGATCAGCCCCAACTCCACTTTGTCAAAGTCGAACTCCCTGCCCAGCAGCGGAAAGACGGCATAGATCGCCTGCCGATCGGCGTAGTTGAAGAAGCACACGAGCCAGAGCATCGCGACCACTTGCCACCGATAGGCTCGTCCGCGCGGACCTGGTTGCCTGACATCAGTGGCACGTGTGGGGGTGGACGTCTTCAGTGGTGCGAGTGGCGTGTTCATTCATGCAAGACATACCACGAGTGACCACCGACGCGAATAAAAAACTCGATGTATAGCCAATACAGGTGATCGACAAATCTGTTGGGCGAGTGTCATCTTGGATAGGTGGCCTTCCGTGAAAAGCAGGTCGGGCTTAGGACTCGCGCGTCCTGAGAAAGTGTCGAGTCATGCGTTATCAAATCTCGGGAAACATTCCCACCGTCCGCCGTTCGGCAACTTCTCGGTGCTTCTGGACCGCCTTTCTGGTGATCGGCTGCTTGGCCGCAACGCCGGATGCGGCGATCGAGGCCGCCGATGCTGCCGGACCACCCGATGCCGTTCGGAATCCGATGCTCGGTGCGGATGCGATCGTCTCACGAGGATTTATTTTTGGGGAACTGCCCACTCCCTCGTGCCATGCATCCACGGTCGTCGAGGTATCCCCGGGCACGTTCGTGGCCGCATGGTTTGGCGGTCAACACGAGGGCGCAGCCGACGTCGGCATCTGGCTGTCGCGACGGGTGGACGGCACGTGGACTCAGCCGGAGCAGGTCGCTGCCTGGCACGATCCCGATGGCAGCCAGCGACCGTGCTGGAACCCCGTGCTCTTTAAGTTTTCCGACGGGACAATTGCCCTGTTTTACAAGGCGAGCGGCACTCCGATCACGTGGAAGGGGCTCGTGTGCACAAGCAAGGACGGCGGAAAGACATGGAGCGAGCCGGAGGCGATCGTCTCACAACCCGGAACCCAGACCACGCTGTCGCGCGTTCCAGTTGGGCCGATTAAGAACAAACCCGTGTTGCTCGACGACGGAGTGATTATCGCTCCCTCCAGCACCGAGGATATGGGCTGGCGGGTCCACTTCGAACGGAGTTCCGATGGAGGTAGAACTTGGCAGGTGATCGGGCCGGTCAACGATGGCGTGTCGATTGGTGCGATTCAGCCCAGCATCCTGCGGCTCGGCGGTTCGCGGTTGCTGGCGATTGGCCGAACGCATAACAAGCGGGTGTTTCGGGTCGAGAGTCCTGACAACGGGCTGACGTGGAGCGAGATGACGTTGCTCGATCTGCCGAATCCAAATTCAGGAACGGACGCCGTCACACTTGCCGATGGTCGCCACCTCCTCATCTACAATCACTCGGAAAAGGAGCGGTGGCCGCTGAACGTGGCAATGAGCATCGATGGCGAGACATGGGAGCCGGCAGCGACGCTCGAAACAGAGCCGGGAGAGTATTCGTATCCGGCAATCATCCAGGCCGCAGATGGCATGGTGCACATGACATACACCTGGAAGCGGAAGAAGATCGCCTACGCGATCCTAGACCCGATGAAGCTTGCCCCGGCAAATCGCTGAGCCCCGGCAAGGCATTGGCGGACCTTAATGCCCAAGCGAAGGGACGGCGACTGGGGATCTTCAAGCGGCATGAGAAAAAGGCGAACGCCGCCCGCAAGCGGGAGCGGGGCGAGCAGTTTTGGATTGAACTCGGCAGCCGCCCCGTGCCAGCGAGGAATACGGCCGACCGTATCCGGGCGATGAGCGGGCGGGCCGTTGTGACTGCCCCGAGGTGCAGAGGCCTATCTGGAAACGATGTTTGGCGACCATGTTGACGCGACCCGGGCGGCGATCACAAGGCTGGCCTACGCGTACCGCCCAAGAGAGTTGGCAGCGGAGGCTTTTGCGATCTACGAGGCGTTCAGGCCCGCGGTGCCGGAAGCGTGAAGGTCTGGGAAGCGAAAGGCGTTCTCGATCTGCGGAAGATCCGCTCGGTCTTCACGGGGTAGAATCCGCGCCGGGGGCCGCAGGCCCCCGGCGCGCGTGATTTTTTCCCTGCCCGCAACGGATGGTTTATTGCGTGGGACGCCTGAGCCTGAAGGTCGTGCCCGGGTCGTCGCGGGACGAGGTCGTCGGCTGGCTCGGCGACTCGCTCAAGGTGAAGGCTCCGCGCGAGAAAGGCCGTGCCAACGAAGCCGTCATCGCCCTGCTGGCCGACCGACTCGTGATCAACGCCTCGAGCATCGCCGTTCTGAGTGGTCACGGGTCGCCCGCCGAGGTTGTGGCCGTCATCGGTATGGAAGACGAGGCGATCCTGCAGGCGTTTCCCCGCAAAACGCCCGGAAAAATGGGCGGAATGAGGAACCGGGAATAAGCGAATTACCCGTTCGGGAAACGCACCTATTCCCGGTTGCTGACTCCGCCGAATTTCCCGTCGTTTTCGTCATCCACAGCGGCAGCGGGCGAGTTGACGGGCTTGAGCCCGCTTCGACGCGTGGCTTTCCAAGAGATAGTTCCCGCGGCCGGCCAGCCTCTGGGCCAGCGACACGCGGAGATGGCGAGCACGGCCACTCGGCCGCCGCTCGTAGAGCTTCAGAACCACCGAGCCGTCGGGCATGTATCGGACATGCCGCACCGGCCGGTCGTTGAATGTGGTGATCTTCACCATGTGACCTTCCGTGAAAAAAAGAAAGCAGGTGCGGAACCCGAAGGCACCGCACCTGCCGCACAAAACAAAAGAGCCGACCGGGCTACGGCCCCCATCGGCCAAAGCCCCGCTGGCCTGTTGGCCGGCCTGCCGCGGAGCTGCGTAAAGTTCCGACGAGCCGTTGCCGCTCGCCTATCTCGAACCGACAAAGAGCCAACCCATGCTGACGCCGACGTCGCCGCTCGTGATGCGTTTCGTTCTCGCTGCCGCCGTGACACTGCCGGCGGCCGTCTACGCTGCGGATGCCCCGCGATGGCCGAGGAGATGTGCGAGGGCTGCGAGGAGGCGTGCGAGCAGTGCGTCGCCGAATGCACACAATGCGGCGACGAGCCATGCTGCAAGGCGAGCGCGGCGGCCTGTAAGAAATGCCACGACGCCTACGGGGCGATGCGGCGGGGAGGCCTATGAAGTGATCATCGGCAGCGAGCGGACTCTGATTCGCCGGGGTTCTAGCACGACGACAGCGCCGCGTTCGATACTCGGTGCCATCTCGGCAAGATTGGCCAGCAACAGATTGACCTGGCCGATCGGGTTTCGGGGTGTCGCTCCACGAAATAGAATTACCGACGGCCTCGCCGTGTTTCGCATGGCGAGGATGGTGCCAAAGTCGGTATCCGCCGAGACGATAACCCGTTGATCGCGGTCTGCGTGGTCAAAAATCGTTTCATCATCCGCAGCTGCAAGCCCAAGATCCCTCACGTGAATTGCATCATGGTCCGCTTGCCGCAGGCCTTCTGCAACGACCGGTGAAAGAGCATTGTCGATGAGGAATCTCATGACGCATGCAGTAGCGGAAGTTCCCGCTCTCGCACGGCCTCAGCGGCGTAAGCGAGCGCCGCGTGAACGTCTTCCGCCTGCAGGTCGGGAAACGCTCGAAGAATGTCTTCTTGCGTCATTCCTTCCGCAACCATGCCGACGACGGTCGCCACGGGAATTCGCAGGCCGCGAATGCACGGCACGCCGTTCATCTGCTTCGGATCGACGGTGACTCTGCTCATGGCTGCGTTACCGAATAAAGGGGCAGGGCGTTTTTCGAACAGCATGCGTTAGTATACCGCCGACGGCGTCACGACGCCCGGCGGCGCTTTCCGCCGCCTTTGCGGTCGCCGGCCTTGAGCCAGTGCTGGCTGCACCACTGCGGCACATGCCCCGGTTTCTCCGTCAGTCGGTGGTAGGGCTCGGGAAGCCCTGCCTCCTCCATCAGCTTCGTGATCCGGGCGCAGTTCTGAATGTGGTCCTTCGTGAGATCGAGTTCCTTGGCGATCTCCTTGTAGGTCTTCCCCTCCAGCCGTCGCTGCACGATCACGCAGGCGTGCTTCACCAACTGCGGCTCGGCAAACGCATTCACCATGAGCGTCCGCTGAAGCATGGCCGCGGGCTCGCCAGCCGGCAGCTCGCCCTCCCCCGTAGCCGCCTGGCGGAGCGGGGCCGCAACGGCCGACGGAAGCGCCGCCACGAGGTTGAGCGTGAACTCGAGCCTCGGCACCACCCGCTTCCCGTCGATCCGCATGAAGGGCACTACGCGGATCGGCCCGTCGAGGAGCTGCCGCAGGATCACGGCCGCCCGGGCCTCGTCGCCAAGCAGCTGCACCTTGACGGCCTCCAGGTGCTGGAGAAGCTTCGCCGCAGACGGCAGCTTTTCCTTGCGGCCCGCCTGCTCCTCCACCTCCCGCCGGCGGGACCGCACGATCGCCAGGTCCCGCTCCCGGTCCGCCAGCCGCGACGTGAGCGACGACAGCGTGCCGTCGCCGCTCTCCACCGCCGCCGACAGCCGCTCGATGGCCGACACGAGCTTCTTTTCCTCCTTGTCGAGTTTCTTGAGCTCGACGGCCAGCGATCCGCCCTTCTCGTGCAGTTCCCGAACGCGGGCCAGCACCGCGTCGCGGACGCCGTCGAGAGACAAGACCGCGTCGACCACCGCCTGGAGCGCAGCCGGGTACACCCGCTCCCGCATGCAGTAGCCGCGGTACCAGCAGGTGCCCCTCGCTGCCCCCGAGCACCGGAAGACGCCGTCCGTCTTCCCGTGCGAGTGCATCGGCGAGCCGCAGACGCCGCAGGTGAACACGCCGGCCAGCAGCCCGCGCCGCTGCCGCGTCGTGCCACGAAGCGGGTGCCCCGCACCGCGGATGGGCTTTTGGAACACTCGTCGCTTGTCGACAACCTCGTTGGCCTTGTACCAAAGGTGATCCGACACGATCCGGAGGTGCGGGCTCTCCCGCGTCTGGATCTTGTCCTCGTCGTTCCAGACGTACTCCGACTTGCCCGTCCGTAGCTTCCGCTTCGACACCTTCACGCGATTGGTCTCAAATCCCCAGTACTTGGTTCGCCGGATAATCGCGTTGACGTTGCCCGCCGTCCACTTGGCCTGACGCGACCACTTCGCCTTGGCGAACTTGATTGAGTCGAGCCATTCGCCGACCTCGGCGGACGTCTCGCCCGCCGCGATCCTCTTGAAGACCTCCCGGATGATCGGAGCCGTCTCCTCGTCGATTTCGTCGTAGAACGGTCCCCTGGCGGGTTCGGTCTTCGTGGCGGGCACCGTGCACCGGCGATTGTAGCCGATCACCGTGTTGCCCACCGCGGCCCCGCGGGCCCAGAGGCCGTCGTGCGCCCGCCGGATCCGCTGCCGGGTGTAGAAGTTCGACCGCGAATGCTGCATCTGGCACATGTGCAGCCGGTCGGGCCAGTCGTCATCGGCCGTGTCGATGTAGTCCGACGGGCAGATCACCCGCACGCCGGCGTCCACCGCCGACTCGAAGAGCTCGCCGGCCTTCGTGTGGTGGCGATAGAGCCGGCTCGACTCCTCGGCGATGATCAGGTCCCATCGCTTCGACTCGATGCCGGCCCAGACCTGATTGATGCCCGCCCGGTCGGCGATCTCGCCGCTGATCTCGGGCTCCTTGATGACCTCGACCGCGATCTGCGTGGGCTTGGTGCCCTTGGGCAGGCTGGTATCGAGGAAGGCCCGGCAGGCGGTGATCTGGTCGTCGATGCTCGACTGCCGCTGCTCCTCTGTCGAGAACCGAGCGTGGATCAGGACGCGAAGCTCGCGGCCCTTCGGCAGCTGGAGGGGTTGGCGGAGGTACATCATGTCGCACCCCCTTTCTCGGCCGCCGGCGGCACGCGAGTGTCCCCCCGGGCGTCGCCGCGCCCCCGAGCGGAGAGGGCAACCCTCTCCAGCGAGGCCCCGGAAGACTTTGCTGAAACTTTGCTGAAGGGTCCTGACTTTGCCCAAACTGGGCCGTTCCGATCCAACGCCAGCCAACGATCACAAGTCGTTGACGGGCATGGACTTTGCGTCAGAAATCGCAGAAAATCCGAGACAGTCGCGAAGAGGCCCGAAAGAATCCCGCCCTCTCCGTTTGAATGGTTGGTCAACATGCCCCGTCGAGAGCTTTCCCGGCCGCATCAGATCGTCGACTGGCTCGTGGAGTGGGGGGCTGCTCTCGAGGAGTCGGCATCGATGACACTGATCGGTTCGGCTGCCTTGTTGTGGCATGCCGCCGATCGGGGGTTGGACGTTCCCCTGCCGGAAAACAGCATGGACGTCGATCCGGTGACCGATTCGGACGCCCTGGCGTGGATGTGCTACGACGCCCTGATCGGCAGCGAGTTCGAGCGGATGCACGGCTGGCATGTGAACCTTCTCCCGGCATCTGTCCTGAAAGAGTTTCCGGAGGGCTGGGAGGCTCGTGCGGCACGACGAGCCTACGGTAACCTCGAGTTGATCGTGCCCTCACCGACCGACATTCTCGTGCCGAAACTACGACGGAATGAGCCCCGTGACCGTGCGCACGCCGAGTGGGCAAAGCAACTCGGCATCACGTGATGGCGGCCACGACTCAGCCCTCTTTGACAACGCCGCCGACAAGCAATGAGAAGACTTCTTTATCAGGATGAGTCGCGACTGGAGTACGGACGCCGATTCTGGCGCGATCCCGTCAAGCGAGAGCGACTGCTCCGGCACTGGCTCGACGTTCGGCATCCGTATTCCGACCGCCTTCGCGAGCGGTGGCTGCCGCTGGTGGATCGTGTGCTCCGATCCGAGTCCGATCACGACGACTCGTTGGACGCAGCACTTCAATCCGAGGGCTTCAGCCTGCGGGTGGTCGTCAAAGAGATCCCCCCGGTCTTCGGAGCGTTCTTTAAGGCAACAGACCGATAGCGACAGGCCCCTGCCCGAGGGTTCGAATCACGCGCTCTCCGCTAGACCTTAGCCAAGCGAAGATCGACCCTGTTGAGGCTACTGGGTGAGTCGGTGGTGTCGGCGCGCACCGCGGTCGCCAGGCCGCCGTGTTGCGGTTTTCTGCTTTGATTTGTCAGGGGCTTCGTGTCGTTTTCGTCTGCACGTCGTGCGGTCAGGTGTGAAAGGGGGGACCGCAGCATCTGAACTCCGGTTTCGAGGAATGACGTCAGCATCGCATGGGCGTGCGGAGCTGATCGAGCAGGTGAAAGAACGCGGGCAACCAGCGATTCCATGCGAGGAACCGGAAGACGATCCGTCGACTCGTCTTCACGACCTGCGCGGGAATCGACATG
>JAIOPD010000098.1 GCA_021414115.1 Planctomycetia bacterium | reverse complement strand
AGGCCGCGGTTGCGGTACTTCTTCGCGATCGACACCACGAGCCGGAGGTTGCCCTCCGACAGGCCACGCTTCGCCTGCTGATACTTCGCGAAGATGCCACGGATCTCGTCAACCCGCCGCTTGAGGCTTCGCGGAGTCTCCTGGCAGCTCTTGAGGATCTGGCGGTATTCCTCGACGAGCTTCGCGCGGCCCGACGGGGGCTGCTTCGACTTCTTGTGGGCGTCGATCTTGCTCTTGAGTTCCTTGAGCCGGACGACGAACCGTTCGAGCGTCGGGATCATCGCCTCGATTCGCTGCGTTCGCAGGCCAAGTTCCTCGATGAGTCGCACGCAGCGGCTGCGTCGCTTGCCGAGTCGGGCCCAGGCCAGACGACGCTCCGCCATCCGATGCTTCTTGGAGAGCGCGATGCGGTAGTCGGCCTTGTTCTGCCGGAGCAACACTTCGAGCGTCCGCAGGTTGTGGGGCAGACGGCCGAGGATCTGTTCCTTCTCCAAGCGGTCGGTCACCGATACCTGCACGGTGCGGTCGAACGGCAGTTCGCCCTTGTGCACGCGAACGAGGACCCGGTATGCCTGCTGACAGACGTACTCGCACTCCAGGAGCTTCGCGCGGAACTGGGCTCGCGTGGTCTCGATCTGCCTGGCGAGATAGATCTCCTGGGCCCGGGTGAGCAGCGGGATCTCGCCCATCTGAGTGAGATACATGCGGACGGGATCGTCCGACCAGTTCTCGACCTGCTCGATGAGGGATTCCTCGGATTCGCCGGAGGCGTCGACCTCGGCCTCGGCTTCGACCTCGCCTTCGGGGATCCCTCCGACATCCGTCTCATCGACCAGAAGATCGGCGTCGGCCTCTTCGGCATCGACCACCTTCTCGGTCAGTTCTTCGACCTCTTGGGGAATGGAAACGACGTCGTCCTCGAGTTCATCCAACAGCGAGTCGTACAAAGCGGAGCTCCTTCGCGAATCGTTCGTTCGAATCCATGGCCGGCAACCGCCGGCCCGCGGGGTGCCTCAGGCACCTGTTCATCATTCGGAGTGCGGTCAGTGTGATTCAAGGGGCGGGCAAGTCCAGAGGCCGCAATCGCTCCCGGGCAGGCAGTCGCCAGGCCGGGAGAAACGGATGCCTCGCGGATGGCCCCCCGTCGGCAAACCCTCCGAATACGGGATGCCAACGAGGTTCTTCGAACACTGGGCAAGAGAGGCAAGGAAAACGGGGGGGTGCCACCGGCATCGGCCGATGGTTTTCGGGGACGCAACATTATGCCGTTGTGGGACCCCGGAGGCCAGTTTTTTTTCATGGGAAATCTGGTTTTTCGAACTTTTTGCGGTCACGAATGGTAAAAGAATCCGGCCGGAGAATCTCTGCCGTCGCCAACCGCATCCGCTCTGCGGTACGCCGTCGCCCGGCTGGAGCACGATCCCATCCACCATGGCTACCGCCGAACGAACTTATCTCGTTCCCTGTGCATGCTCGGCGCGGGTCGCGGTGACTGCCGGGCAGGCGGGCGGACGAGTCGCGTGTCCGGCGTGTGGCGGCAGCATCGACGTGCCTCGCCTCCGCGATCTTGAACAGTACGAGGTTACCGCCGTCACAAGCGGCGAGCCGCTTGTTGGCTGGGATGCGTCGCGAGGCCTGCTCTTCGCAGGCGTGGCGATCGCGCTGGTCGCCACGGTCGCCGCCGCCAACGTGGCACGCATCGGCGGCGGGATGTTTCCCCAGCCGCCCGCGGACAACACGATCCGCGCTGCCGTGCGGGCCGCTCCCATCGTCGACGTCCATGCAGCCTGGCAGGCGATCGCCGTGTCAGGCGTGCAGCGACCGCCGACCGAGGAGGAGATCCGCATCGGACAGTTCTCCAGAACGGCCGGCGGTATCTCCATGGTGTTGTGGGGAGTGGCCGGTCTCGGCGCTGCCCTTGCAGCGGCGGGCGGCGCCATGCTCGCGTCACGGGGCCGGCCGGCGGGAGGCCGATCGTGAAGGCCGCTTCCATCGAGCGGACCGGCCCCCCCGAGGTCATTCTTCACGGTGACCTCCCCGATCGTGGTCGAACCATGAGCCGCCGCCTGGTGGCCGTGATCGTGGTGCTCGCATTGACGGACGTCGCCGGGAGCCGGTCTCCAGCCCAGCCTCCGTCTCCGGGGCAGGGCCGCACCGGCATCTTCGGGCTCGAGGCCACGGGCAACCGCTTCGTGTACGTCTTCGACCGGTCGGCCAGCATGGGCCAACCCGATGGCAGACCGCTGGACGAGGCCCGGCGGGAACTGCTCGCGAGCATCGACGCGCTTGGCGACTCACGCCAGTTTCACGTCATCTTTTACAACGATCGGCTCACGATGTTCACGCCATCGGGGCAGCGCGGCAGGCCCGTCTTCGCCGACGATGACACCAAGCGAGAGGTGCGGCGGTTCGTGGAATCGGTCGAGCCCGACGGGGGCACGCGGCATTACGAGGCGGTCGCCGCCGCGCTCAAGCTCGCCCCCGACGCGATCTTTCTGCTCACCGATGCCGACGAGAGCGACGATCTGACGGAGGACGAGTTTCGCCAGCTCTCGCGGTCGCTCGGTCGGGCGCGGTGCATGGTCGTGCAGTTTGGCGGTGCGGAGGACCGCCGCTCGCCGTGTTTGGCCCGCCTCGCCGCCGAGTCGGGGGGCAGCTACAAGGTGGTCGCCACGCCAGCGAAGTGACGCGGCTTGCCGTCGAGAAGCCCCAAGCGCGAGCGCGGGGCATGCGTCCTCCACCCCAATGCGCTCAGCGCTGCCGCCGCGGATGCGACCCGTCTACCCGTCGCTTGCGCTCCGGGCTTCCTTTGCGCAGCGGATCCGCGGCGTCCGCTCTACCGGCGGGTCGGCTGGGTCTTGCCGGTCTGCGGCTGATTGGAGCCGGAACGAGACTTCTGCCACGGGCTGCTCATGGCGTCGATGCCGGCGGCGACGTTCGGGAACATGCCGCCCCACGATCGCGGCTGTGCGGCGACGGGGGGCTGCTGCTGCGGTTGCTGTTGCCCACGCGGCTGCGTCGGCCGAGCCTGCGGGCTACGCCGTCCGGTCGAACTCCCACCGTTCGCTGTCGGCTGACCCTTCTGCTGAGGCTTCGCCGCGGTCGGAGTCGTCCGGCTCATGGTGGGCGGTCCGGGCGGCTCTGGCCGCGGGGTCGCGAACGAGGTGTCGGCCTGCATCGCGATCCGTTCCGGCACCACGAGATAGCGGGTGGAGTTGCCGGCGGTCGGGCGGTCTGCCGTAACGTCGGTCCTCCCGGCTGGCGTCATCACCGACGGCATCGAGGCGATGTCCGTCACAACCGCTTCGTTCATCCCGGAATCACTTTCCGGGACGGGCGTAGGCCGTTGCTTCGTCGGAAGCGCGATGGCCTCGGGTGACGGGGCAACGCGACTCGTCGCGGCCACGTCCTCCTGGGCAGCCACCGGTGTCGGTGCAACGGCCGGAGCCTGGGCAGCGACCTGCGGCTCACTGGCCACCGGCTCCACCAGCGTCGGCTCGGCAAGAGCGGGCGCGACGAAGGGGCTGTCATCGCCTACCGCGATGTCGGCTGTGGTCGTCGCCGACGGGTTCGTGACCGATGTGGCGACCGCGACCTGCGGCTGGGCGGGGGCCGACTGCGGCTTCTGCGGCTCCGACGGAGTCCAGAGGTCGTTTTGTGTCGATGTCGACGTCGACGGGGCGGCGGCCGCGGCCGCTGCCGGCACCGGAGAGGTGAAAGACTCGCCGGCCACGCTCCCCGGCAACACTCCCCCCTGGGCGTCACTCCGCACGAGTTGGACCGTCAGCAGCGGCTGCCCTTCGCGAACCGCATGGCGGAGCACGAAGCCTTCGAACGAGTCGCGTGCTCGGAGCGCCGCAGCGGGCAGCATGGCCTTCGGCCAATCCTTCAACGCCACGTCCCAGACGGTCACAGGGGATCCTTGAGGCAGCGAACGCAGGGCGACGAAGATCGGCTCGCATTCCACTTGCGGCTTCCGCTGTGCGAGATGCACGTCGAGAACCCGATTCACGCCGACCGCCGCAGCGGCTCCGGCGAGGAAGGCGGCCACGAAGACGGTGAACGACTTCGGGCGGTGGCGGACGGGCAGGGGCGTGCTTGGTGTCGCGGCAGACATGCGTCGCTGAATCCTCGGAGTGGCACTCTTCCTTTCAGAGATCGGCAGCCAGCCGGCTGGGCGGACACCCACGAATGGCAAACCGTTCTCCGCCAGCCAACGTCCCAGGGCCGCCCAGACTGTGTACCGCCCTCCGCCGGCAACGTCTCTCCAGACTGCCGGCCCGGGCCGCTCAGCGGGCCGTCAGCGACCCCGCCTCGGCCGTGGATTCTCCCACAGGATCAGCCGGTGCAAACAGCGGGTCGGCACCGCGGCCGAGCGGGCGGATCGCGAGCAGCCGCATGGTCGAGCGATCACCGCGGCCGTGCTCCCGCAGCAGGACGTCACCCACGGTGGCCGACGCGTCGCCGGCGCAGCCGATCACGAGCATGCCCCCCTGGGGCACCGTGACGTCGATGCCGGCGTGCTCCATGCGGTGCCGCCGCTGGCCCGTCTCGAGACGAAACATCCCGTCCTCACCCACCCAGGATTTTTCCACCGGGCCATGCCTGAGCTCGGGCACCGCCTCGATCCGCACTCGGCCGTCTGCCGCCGGCCGCGCCAGGAGGGCCACCTGCGCGGTGGCGTCGTGGTAGGTGCCGCCCCGCACCTCACCGTCACACTGCTCCAGCAGGACGACGCTTCGCAACTGAGATGCCGTGACGATTTCGCTCCGCTTGCCGGGAAGCAACTGGAGGATTCGGCGGGCCAGGGCAGCATCGAGTCCCGCGAGGTCGGTCGAGGTCGCGGCCACTTCATTCGTGGTGAACCGTTCCGCGAGCTGCGGCGGCAGATGGCCCGTGACGATGCCCGCGCGCAGACCGTTGGCGTTGAGCACGCGGCAGGTAGGATCGCCGAGCACCCGCTCGTCGACGAAGTTCCAGAGTTCCTCGCGCAGCGACTCGTCGTGTTCGTCGCAGCGGACGAAGAGCACTTCGAGGTGAATCGTCCGCGCCGGCGGTTTAGACCGCGAGTCCGTGGCGACCGGGGCTTCGGCCATGCTCGTGCTTTCGACCACCGCGCCGGAGCCGATCAGGCGGCAGCCGGCTGCCGCGACCACGCTCGCCAGGATCGGCAGCAGCCAGAGGGCGTTCGCCGGAGTCGGCCGCATGGTGTGGTGGTCCGCCGCGAGGCGGTGGCACGGGGTGATGGGAAGGTGGGTAGGTAGAGGAAGACCCTCGGTCGGTCAATCGAAGTCGACCGAGCACGCCGCCCCGGATGGGCTCTCTGTCTGTGAACCCCGCCCGAATCGCGTCTTCACCAGACCACCGAGGCGACCGTGCTTACGCCATCGCCTTGACGGCATTGGCGAAGAGGGCGAGGCCGGCACCGGAGCCGGCGGGATCGAGCCGTCCGGTCCATGAGGGATGCTGCGTGGCGTCGATGAACCGCTCCGGATGCGGCATCAGGCCGAGCACGCGGCCCGTCGGGTCGCAGGCACCGGCCACGTCGCCGATCGCGCCGTTGGGGTTGGTCGAACGGCCCGCGTCGTCGGCAGCGTAGGTGAGCGGCAACTGGCCGGCCGCGCGGAGCGGCTCCAAAAGCGCGGGATCGCGAAGCACGAAGCGGCCCTCGCCGTGGGCGACCGGCAGTTCGAGGTGATCCACGCCGCGGAGGAAGACGCACGGGCCGGGCGAGCAGTTCAGCCGCACCCAGCGATCGACGAACCGGCCCGACGTGTTGTGGGCGAGCGACGCCTGCGGACTACCGCTGGCCGGATCGGCGAGCAGCAGGCCCGTCTGGAGGAGTACCTGGAAGCCGTTGCAGATCCCGAGCACGAGGCCGCCGCGGTCGCGGAACCGTACGAGCGCGTCAGCCAGCCGCGTCTTGAGCTCCAACGCGAAGATGCGGCCGCTGGCAATGTCGTCGCCGTAGGAGAAGCCGCCGGGAATGCAGAGAATCTGACAGTCGTCGGCGACCGCCGGCCGCTCCGCGAGCGCCCTCACATGCACGCGGCGGGCGATGCCGCCGGCACGCTCGAAGGCATGCGCCGTCTCGTGGTCGCAGTTGGTGCCGGGGGCACGCAGGATCAGGGCACGGGGTGAGAGCATGTCAGACGGCCTCCCTCCGCCACGCACGCGCGAGTTTTTCCACGGCGACGCGTTCCACGGTACCGACGGTCGCCACGATGTCGACGACGGGCTCCGCGGTCACGCCGCCGATCCATGCCCAGGGCACTCCTTCGAGATGCGTCGCGAAAACCGCTTCGTGGTCGGGCCGCACCTCGCAGACGAACCGGCCCGGCGTTTCGCCGAACGCGATCGCCAGGTCGGGGGCCGCGGAGGTGGAGCCGCCGGGCACCCGAGCCAGTTCGACGCGGGCACCGACGGCACCGGCGATCGCCATCTCGGCGACAGCCGCGGCGAGGCCGCCATCGGAGACGTCGTGGCACGCCGCGAGCAGACCGGCGCGATGAGCGGCCGCCACGGCTCGGCAGGCCGCACGGCAGGCGGCCGCATCGACCTTGGGCACCGCACCGCCGCTGACGCGGCCGGCGAGTTCCAACTGGCTGCCGGCCATGTCGGCCAGCGACAGGCCGACCACCGCCAGCCGGTTGCCGGCCGCCTTGAGATCGGGCGAGAGCGCGCGGCGGACGTCGTCCACCTGCCCCATCGCGGTCGCCAGGAGCGTGGGTGGAATCGAGATCTCACGGGCCGTACCGCTCGTGTCGGTCCAGGCAAAGACGTTGTTGAGGCTGTCCTTGCCGCTCACGAAAGGCGCGGCAAAGACGATCGCGAGATCGTGGCAGGCACGGCAAGCCTCGACCAGCGTGCCGAGCGAATCCTCCCGCCGCGTGTCGCCCCAGCAGAAGTTGTCGAGCAGGGCGATGCGGTCGGGATCGGCGCCAGCGGCCACCACGTTGGCGATCGCCTCGACGATGCCGCCGGCCGCCATCTGGTAGGGATCGAGCCGGCCGAGCCGGTGCCGGAGCCCCACGCCCAGCACGATGCCCCGGTCGCGGCCGAGCGACCCGCGGATGACCGTGCCGTCGGCCGGCCCGGCGCCTGGGCCCAGGAGCGGCTTGATCACGGAGCAGCCCTGCACCTCGTGGTCGTACTGCCGGATGATCCACTCCTTGCTGGCCACGTCGGGCAGCGCGAGCACGTCGAGCAGTGAGGCCGCGATCGAGCCGTCGCCGTGCCACGCCGTCGCAGTCGCCGGTGCAGGCAGGTGGCGGGATTTCAGCCGCTGCTTCGGCCTGCCCTCGTGGAGGAAGTGGCAGTCGAGTTCGCCCGCCACGCGGCCCTGCCAGCGGAGCACGATGCGGCCCGAGCCGGTGAAGGTGCCGATCGCCGTGGCCTCGACGCCCTCGTCGACGGCGATCTTCGCGAGCTTCTCCCAGTCGGCCGGATCGACGGCGAGCACCATCCGCTCCTGCGCCTCCGAGATCCAGGCCTCGGTGGCCGAAAGGCCCTCGTATTTGAGCGGCACCGTGTCGAGATCGACATCCGCGCCGAGCGTGGCGCCCATCTCGCCGACGGCGCTCGACAGCCCACCGGCGCCGCAGTCGGTGATCGCGTGGAAGAGCCGCTGCCGAGAGGCCTCGAGCACGAAATCCGTGAGCACCTTCTCGTTGATAGCGTGGCCGATCTGCACCGCGCCGCCGCTCTCGGTCTCGCTCGTGCTCGAGAGCTCGATGCTCGAGAAGGTGGCGCCGTGGATGCCGTCGCGGCCCGTCCGGCCGCCGGCCACCACGACAAGGTCGCCCGGCATCACCGCGGCGTCGGCGCTGCCGCGCGGCATGATCCCGACGGTGCCGCAGAACACGAGCGGGTTGCCGATGTAGCCCGGATCGAAGGCGACGGCGCCGGCGATCGTGGGGATGCCCATGCGGTTGCCGTAGTCGCGCACGCCCGCCACCACGCCGGCGAGCAGCCGCCGTGGATGGATCACGCCGGGGGGAACTGCGGCCGCGGGTGTGTCGGAAGGCGCGACGCAGAACACGTCGAGGTTGGCGATCGGCTTGGCGCCCAGGCCGGTGCCGAGCACGTCGCGGATCACGCCGCCGAGGCCGGTGGCCGCGCCGCCATACGGCTCGATCGCCGAGGGATGATTGTGCGTCTCCACCTTCACGCAGATGTCGTGATCCCCGTCGAACCGCACCACGCCCGAGTTGTCGCGGAACACGCTCACGCACCAGTCGCGCTGACCGAGGGCCTCGCGAATCTTCCGCGTCGCGGCGAAGACAGTCTCCTTGAGGAGGTTGTCGTAATGTGCTTCGCCCGCCGGCCCGACATGGTCAACGGCGCTCGAGAGCGTCTTGTGGCAGCAGTGTTCGCTCCAGGTCTGCGCGATCGTTTCGAGCTCGATCTCGACGGGATCGCGGCCGAGCGCGATGAAGTGGTCGCGCACGGCGTGGAGTTCGCGGACCGTGAGGGCGAGGCAACGCTCGCGGCTGAGCCGCTCGAGGGCCGTGTCGTCGAGACCGGCGAGGCGGATCGTCTCCTGCGTGAACGACCAGGTACGGCCCCCCGCGAGCGACGTGATCGTCAGAGGGCCGACGACAATGTCTTGAATCGCATCGTTGGCCAGCAGTTTTCCGGCCAGCCGCTCCACGTCGGCGGCCGCGAGCGGCGGCAGCCAGAACTTCCGCAGACTGCGGACGATCATCCCCGGGTGGCCCAAAAGCGTGAGGGCCTGCTGGGCGGTGAGGCCGGCCGGGTCGGTGACGCCTGCCCGGGGCAGCACGTGCACCACGGTGGGCAGGCCATCGGTGGCGACCGTCAGCTCGGCCGCGCCAACCTCGGCGACGACGAACGACTCTGTGACCGGATCGGCCAGGAGGGTGGCCGCGATCCGGTCGATGTCGGTGCGGGAAAGATCACCCTCGATCAGCCAACCCGCGGCGGTGCGGGCCCGCGTGCAGTCGTCGATACCCAAGCCGCGGGCTCCGGCCACGACCTCCCGAGCGGCGTGGTCGGCGGCGGCATCGGTGAGGCTGACGTCAACTTCCCACAGCATCGCGTTGTTCCTTGGCACGCTGGAGCAGAGTGACGAGACGGCGGCGGTCGCCCGACTCGATCGCGGTCAGCATTTTCTCGATCACGCCGGCGAACCGCTTCATCACGGTGGCCAGTTCTCCCGCGTTGTCGAGGAGAATGTCGGCCCAGAGTTCCGGGTCGCCGGCAGCGATCCGCGTGGTGTCGCGCCATCCGCCCGCCGTGAAGGCCCGGGTGGACGGAGGCGTGGCGCTGGCCACGGCGGCGGCGACCATATGAGGCGCATGGCTGGTGGCGGCGAGGATCCGGTCATGCTCGCGGGGCGTCATCATGAAAACGGTCGAACCGAGCGCCGACCAGAAGCCGCCGATCTCGTCTGCGTCGCGGTCGGGCGTCGCGGTGACCGGCGTGACGACGGTGACGCGGCCGACGAAGAGCTCGGCATCGGCGGCCTGCGGGCCGCGGCGGTGGCTGCCGGCGATCGGATGGCTGCCGACGAACCGCCCGCGGCGGCTGCGCCGCTTCTTCTCCCATCCGGCGACGATCGACGCCTTCGTGCTCCCTGCGTCGGTGATCAGCGTGCCGGGCTTCACGACCGCGTCGATCCGCTCGAGCAGATCAGGAATGGCCCCCACTCCCGCTGCGACCACGACGACATCGGCCGCAGCGACGGCGGCGATGTCGAGCGACGTCTCGGTGACGGCGCCCTCTTTCTTCGCCGCCGCGAGCGACGGGGCCGACCGGCCAATGCCGATGATTCGAGTCGCCAGCCGGCGGCTCTTGACCGCCTTGCCGATCGAGCCCCCGATCATGCCCACGCCCACGATCGCGACGGTGGGCCACTGGGCTTTCATGGGGCGGTGCAGGGTGCGGGAGGGGATGACGCCGGCGTTTTTACCAGATGATCCGGGAGTGTGTTAGAACCGCCGCTTGTGCGGGCGGAACGCCGCGGATGAGCCTCGTGGTTGGAGCGATGGCCGGGCACCGACGGATCCCAGACGCGGTTCTCGCTCCCCTGCTCGGGCGGCTGGCGGTCGCCGTGTCGGCGGGCGTGGATCTCCGGCGCGCTTGGGAATCGGAGAGTGCCCGGGTGCCGTCCCGGTGTCGGACGGCGATGCGGGACGTATCGGCCGGGCTGCGCGGCGGCCGCGAGCTCTCCGAGGCCATGGCCGCCGCCGGTGACGCTTTTCCGGCGGTGGTCCGCGGAATGATCCGCGTCGGCGACCGTACGGGCCGGCTGGCCGAGGTGCTTCGCGACACGGCGGCCGCTGTCGAGGAGTCGCTTCACTCGCGGCGCACGCTCCGCGGCGAACTCGTCGGCCCGGCCATGAAGCTGGCGGTGGCCGCGGCGGCCGTGGGCGTGTTGATCTTCGTCTCGGGCATGGCCCGCTCCCTCGACGGCAAGCCGCTCGACTTTCTCGGGCTCGGGCTCACCGGAAGCCGCGGGCTCACCGTGTATCTGCTGGGCCTCGCCACCGCTCTCGGTGTGACCGCGTGCCTCGCGCCTGTCGTCGCGCGGAGCTGGCGCGACCGCGGCTGGGCGCGGGCGCTCGGCGGGCGGCTGCCTGTCGTCGGCGGCGCGATCCAATCGCTCGAGGCCGCGGCCTGGAGCCGGGCGGCATCGCTCGCCGCCCACGCGGGAATGTCGGCCGGGGAACTGGTGTCGCTGGCATCGGCGGCCGCTCCCGGGCTCGCCATGGATCCGACGGCGATCGAGTCGCGGCTGCGTCTCGGCGACGACCTGGCGGCGGCGGTCTCCGCATGCGGGTCGCTCCCCCGCGCGGTCGTGGAGGCGGTGTCGGTCGGCGAACTCACCGGCACGACGGCCGAGGCCCTCGACCGCGTGGCCGGTCACCTCGACGAGGCCGCCCGACGGGGCTTCGCCGCCGCGGTGAAAGGCCTCGGGTTCGCGGTCTGGGCGGGCGTCGCCGGCCTGATTGCGGTGCTGGTGATCCGTCTGATGACGTCCTATGTCGGTATCATTCAGGACGCGGCCCGGCCGCTTTGAGCGCCGCGAACAAGCGGCCGGCTTCCTGCCCCGAGACGACCGTCATGCCTGCCGCGATCCGCATCCGCCGTGCCGCCTCGCTGGCCACGCTCCTCGCGCTCGTGGCCGGCGTGCCCCGGGCCGGTGAGCCACGCATCCCGGCGGCCCCTGCGGTCGCGGAGTCGCGCGAGCCTTCGCAACAGGAGTTGATGGCCGAACGAGGCTTTGTCCGCTACCGCGGCGGCTGGCGGACCGTGCAGGAAATCGAACTCATCGAGCGCGGTGAAAAGACCCACCTCGCACAGCGGGAATGGACCGTGAAACTGGAGCGGCTGCGGCGGCAGGTCGATCAGGCCAGCCAGTCCGATCGCGCGGCCGAGGAGATTCGTGGAATCTCCGACCCCGCCGCCGTTGCGGCGGTGGCAACGGCGCTGCTGAAGGAGCCGGTATTCCGCGTTCGAGCCTGGTATGTCGAGGCGCTCTCGCGGATCCGCTCGCCCGACGCCGTCGGGGCGCTGGTGGCGACGGCCCTCGACCACGGTGATCCCGAGACCAGGATCGCCGCCGTCGATCGGCTCGGCGTGATCGGCCCGCATCTCGCCGTGCCGACACTCGTCGCCGCGCTCAGGAGCAGCGACAACGCCCAGATCAACCGTGCGGCGGAGGCACTGGGCCGTCTGGGCGTGCCATCGGCGGTCGCCCCGCTCATCGACGCCCTGCAGACTCAGCACATCATGGTGACCGGCGACGGCACGCCCGAGGGCTCGACGAGCGCCACCTTCACCCCCGGGGGTGGCGGGCTCTCGATGGGGAGCAGCTCCAAGCGGATCAAGACGGCCGTGCGAAACGAACGCGTACTCGAGGCCTTGGTCGCGCTCACCGGCGCCAACTTCGAATGGGATGCGCAGGCCTGGCGGGCCTGGCTCGCCAATCGGCAGGCCCCGCCCCCCGGCTTCGACCCCCGCCGCGGCTGAGCCCGCTCTATGCGGCGCGGCGACGCGGGAACCATTCGGGCGTGAGCATGAGCATCGCCACGCGGTTTTCCAAGTTGGGCCGGAAGACCACGAGCAGCAACACCGGCAGATACCAGGCCATGAAGAGCCCGCCGTTGTGGGCCTTCCAGAACTGGCTGCCGAGGAGCACCGCCGCGGTGCAGCTCATCAGCGTGCCGAGGTTCTTGGGGGCCGGCCAGATCGCGAGCGTGGCCATCATCGCCACGAAGGCCGCGAGCACCGGAAGCCGGAAGACGGCGTCTTGCATGGGGAGAGCCCAGAAGCCTTCGAGGGAGACCTCGTTGGGAAAGATCCAGCCGAACATCTGCCGCAGCTGGCCGAGAAACACGGTCGTGTCGGGCGACGTGAACCAGAGCGCCACGACGAGCGACAACAGTGCCATCGCCACGCCGAGCGCGAACCTGCGGACGCCCCGTTCCCAGTAGAAACTGCACCACAGCGGCAGCAGGAACACGGGATAATAGATCGTGCCGATCGCCAGACCGATGAGCCCGCCGGCGATGCAGGGTCTGCGGTAGGCCGCGATCGCCCAGAGCACGAGGGCTGCGGGGAGCACATGGTCCACCCGTCCGGTCATCGTGGCGGTGTAGGGAAGCAGCAGGTAGAGCACAGCCGCAGCGATCCCGAGCCGTGTATTTTCAAAGTGCCGCCAGCCGATCACGACCATGCCGATCACGATCGCCAACTGGGAGACGATCGCCATGATGCGGGCGGTCGTCTCGTGCACGACCCGGCGGTTCGAGTCGCCCGGCTCCGGCGGTTCGTCGGCCGCGTCGGGCGCGAAGAACATCCGCTGCGTCGAGATCTGCGGCAGCAGAAAGAGCAGGGGATAGCCCGGCCCCAGTCGGGCCAGCTGATCGGCGTCCACGTTGGCGTCGCGGGCCTCGAGCCGGCTGGCGCCCGCGGCCCCCGCCATGTCGTCTCGCTGGGGCCGCGTGGTGATCACGTTGGCCAACAGGAAGAAGAGCAGCGACACGCCGAGGAAGACAAGCCCGCCCGTGGTGAGGTTCGGTTCCAGCATCGGCCTGCGGACCATCATCGAGTCGCAGAGCATGCGGACGAGGAACCAGGCCGAGACGAAGAAGATCCAGACGAAGCCGAGCTGTTGGTCAGCCACGTTCGCCTTGTAGCCGCCATACTCGACCGCGAGGATGCCGGGCGCCAGGAGCACCAGTCCGAGCAGGTCGATGTTGCGGATGCTCCACAGCCGGTTGAACTTGAAGAACAGCGCGACCGACAGGAGCGAGGCGAAATAGAACCACGTCGTGGGATTGACGCGGTGATACTGGAAGAGGATGTCGCTCATGCCGCTCGCGCGTCCGGATTGACCTGCGCCGCAAACCCCTTAGCGTATGCCGCGGCAGGGCGGTTGGAAAGGCACGGATCTCCGCTCAAAACGGCCAGATGAGCGGGGCGAGGGCGACGGTGATCGCCATCACGATGAGATTGAGCGGGCCGCCGAACCGCATGTAATCGCTGAACTTGTAGCCGCCGGGGCCATAGATCATGAGATTGGTCTGGTAGCCCATGGGCGTGGCGAAGCCGCAGCTCGCGGCCACGGTGATGGCCATCACGAAGGGCATCGGGTTCACCCCGAGATCGGCCGCGGTCTGCCAGGCGATCGGAAACGTCAGCACCGCGGCGGCGTTGTTGCTCATGAGTTCGGTGAACAGCATCGTCACCAGATAGATCGCCGCGAGCACGACATGCGGATGGTCGCCGGCGGCGTCGATCGTCGAGCGGGCGATCGCCTCGGCGAGGCCCGTCTTCTCCATCGCCCGGGCGATCCCGAAGCTCGCGGCGATGAGCAGCAGCGATTCCCACTCGATCGACCGCCGGGCCTCGGTCGATGAGATGCAGCGGAGCGCCACGACCGCGCAGGCTGCGACGAGGGCTGCCGCCACCATCGGCACCAGCTCCAGCGCCGCCGCCAGCACCATGGCAGCCAGCACCGTGCAGGCGATCCAGGCCTTGTCGTGTCGGGGGGGCGTCGAGCCGCTGACCTCGCTGACGAGGTAGAAGTGGCGGTTCGACCGCTGCCGGTCGAGGAACGCCGGACTGGCCTCGAGCAGCAGCGTGTCGCCCGGCTGGAGCTCGATGTCACCGATCTTCATGTCGAGCCGCTCGCCATCGCGGGCCGCAGCGATCACCACGGCGCCGTATGTGGAGCGGAAGTTGCCGTCGCGGATCGTGCGACCCACCAGCGGACACGAGGGCGAGACGACGGCCTCGACGAGCACCCGCTCGCTCCGCGGGTCATTGAGCTTGAAGACCTGGTCGGTGGCCGGGCGGAGGCCGCGAATCTTCTGGAGCTCGACCACCGAGTCGATCACGCCGACGAACACGAGCCGGTCGCCGGCCTCCAGCCGCTCTGTCGGGGCCACCGCGGCGATCACGTGGCCGTTGCGGTCGATCTCCATGAGGAACAGGCCGTCGAGGTGCCGCAGGCCCGCCCCCTCGATCGTGCGGCCGACGAGCGGGCTGCCCTGCTCGACGAGCATCTCGAGCGAGTATTTCCGAGGATCGTCGCTGGTGCTCATCGGCGGCCGGCGATCCTTGAGCAGGAACTTGCTGGCTGTCACCAGATAGATCAGGCCGCAGGCAAACAGCGGCACGCCCAGCCACGTGATGTCGAACATGCCGAGCGGCTGGCCGCGCTTCCCCGCGACGAGGCCGCTGACCACGATGTTGGTGCTGGTGCCGATGAGGGTGCAGAGGCCGCCGAGGACGACCGCGTCGTTCATCGGCATGAGGAGCTTCGAGACGCTCAGCCGCTGCTTCTTGGCCCAGTCGCGGATCGCCGGCACCATCAGGGCGACCACCGGGGTGTTGTTGACGAAGGCGGAGAGCACACCCGGAGCGATCATCGTTCGCAGCTGCGCCGAGGCCAGCGACGTGGGCCGGCCGAGGGCCCGTTCGACGAGCGCGGCCAGGGCTCCGGTTCGTTCGATCGCCGCCGCCACCACGAAGAGCGCGGCGACGGTGATCATGCCCTCGTTGCTCATCCCCTTGAGCGCCTCGTCGGGGGTGATCACCCCGGCTGCGAAGAGCAGCACGACGCCGCCGATCATGACCATGTCGGGGGCCCGCTGCACGAACAGCAGCGCAGCGAGCGTGACGATGACGACCAGCGCGGTCAGCATCGCCTGCCAGTTGCCGAACAGCGTTTCAGCGATCATCCAAGCGCTCCATGCGGGTCGGCCATCGACCCGCGACCAGAGCACTTTCGCGCTGCCACCGCGTCGATGCAAGGCCAAAAGCCCTGTCGGACGGCGGCGGTGGCCCCCGCCGCGGCCTGCGCGGTAGCCTCACGGCCGGTTCGCCCCCCTCATTTCAAGATTCGGAGCAGGCCTCATGATTGATGATTTGCTGGACGGAAACGCGAAGTTCGTGGCCGGCGAGTTCCTGCCGAACGAGGACTACTACCAGACGATCGCCGCCAAGCAGACGCCCAAGGTGCTCTGGATCGGCTGCTCCGATTCCCGCGTCAGCGAGCACCAGATGACCGGCTCGAAGCCTGGGACGATGTTCGTGCACCGCAACGTGGCCAACATCGTCGCCTTCAACGACGTCAACATCTCGGCGATCCTCGAATACGGTGTGGTGCATCTGAAGATCCGCGACATCATCGTCTGCGGCCACACCCGCTGCGGCGGCATCGCCGCGATCGAGGATGGCGTCCACGAAAACTACATCGCCGACTGGCTGTGCATCGCCACCGGAGCCAAGGAGGCCGCCAACCGGATCGCGAAGGAGCGGAAGCTCTCCCGAGACGAGAAGCTGTCGGTGCTCACCGAGGAGAACGTGAAGCTGCAGATCAAGCATCTCAAAAACCTTGCCTTGATCCGTAACATGCATGCGAAGGGATCGCTGCCGCGGATCCACGGCTGGCTGTATCGCGTCGAAACCGGATCGATCGAGGTGCTCGTCGACGGCCGCGATGAAGGCGAGAAGAAGTCGAAGAAGACCGCGGCCGCACGAAAGAAGCCGGCCAAGAAGAGATCGTCGCCGTGACTCACGAGCCCCTGCCTTCCGCCGAGCGATTCGCGGCCGCCTATGCCGCGCCGAAGGCACCGTGGGACATCGGCCGGCCGCAGCGGGCGTTTGTCGAGGCGGCAGGTTCGATCGTGGGACGGGTGCTCGACAGCGGCTGTGGCACAGGCGACCTGTCGATCTGGCTGGCGGAACGCGGCCGGACCGTGACGGGCGTGGACTTTCTTTCCGCGCCGCTCGAGTCTGCCCGGCGAAAGGCGGCCGACCGCGGCGTGGTGGTCACGTTTCTCGAGATGGACGCGCTCGCCATCGGAGAGATCCCCGAGCGGTTCGACGCGGTCACCGACTGCGGACTGTTTCACACGTTCGACGAGCCGGGACGGCGGGCCTACGTGGCGGCGCTCCACAGGCTGCTCGAGCCCGGGGCCAGGGTGTTCGTGCTCTGCTTCGCCGACAGCGAGCCGGGTGGGCACGGCCCCAGGCGGGTCAGCGAACAGGAGTTGCGGGAGGCATTTCGCGACGGCTGGGAGGTGGAGTCGATCGAGCCGTCGCGGTTCGAGGTCGTGCCGGGGATTCCCGGGGCCGAGTTCAGCGCGGGGGGCGCGCGGGCCTGGTTTGCGACGATCCTGCGGACGGCCTGAGCGGCTCCGGCTGTCGCCTCATTCCCGGCTGCATGCCGCCACGATCATGCGACTGTTTCCCTCCGACCGTTATCACCTGCCGCTGCCCGAGGGGCACCGGTTTCCGGCGTCGAAGTATGGCCGGCTGCGGCGGCGTCTCGAGGCTCATGCCGCCGCGGGGGCCGACTTCCAGTTCGTCGAGCCGCATGCGGCGACCGACGACGAACTGCTGCGGGTGCATGATCGCGGTTATGTCGGCCGCGTCTTCTCTGGAACGCTCTCTCCCGACGAGGTCCGCCGCATCGGCTTTCCCTGGAGCCCCGGCCTCGTGGAGCGGTCGTTGCGGAGCACGGGTGCGGCCGTCGATGCCGCTGCGGCGGCGCTCGAGGATGGCGTTGCCGCGAGTCTTGCCGGCGGCACGCACCACGCGGGCACGGCCTGGGGGGAGGGCTTCTGCGTGTTCAACGACACCGCGGTGGCAGCGCGGGAGATGCAGTCCCGCGGGCTCGTGCAGCGGGTTTTGATCCTCGACTGCGACGTGCACCAGGGCAACGGCACCGCCGAGATCTTTGCCAACGACGCCAGCGTGTTCACGATGTCGATCCACGGCGCACGAAACTTCCCGCTTCGCAAGTTTCCCAGTTCGCTGGACGTGCCGCTCGATGACGGCACCGGCGACGCGGACTATCTGGAGCCGCTCGCCCGTGCCCTCGCGGCGTCGTTCTCTCGCTCGCGGCCCGAGCTCGCGCTCTACATCGCCGGGGCCGATCCCTACGAGGGCGACCGGCTCGGGCGGCTCAGGCTCACGAAGGCCGGCCTGCTCGAACGCGACCGCATGGTCGTGGAGGCGGCCCGCGAGGCCGGGGTGCCGCTGGCGATCGTCTGCGGCGGCGGCTACTGCGACGACATCGAGTCGATCGTCGATATTCACGCCGCCACGATGCTCCTGGCGGCAGGGGGCTGAATATCGCAGAGGCTTGGCTGTCAGGCTTCGTCGGCCGACTCCTCTGATGCCTGTCCCCTGTTGTCGAGGCTCCAGGGGCCGGTGCCGTTGGCGAGCAGGAAGACCATCGTCCCCATCAGCGCGAGGTTTTTCATGAAGGCGATCACTTCCCCCTGCTTCGCCGCCGGGTCGGCGTCGGCCGGGAGTTTCCAGAAGTCGTGAAAGTAGTAGGTCGCGGCGCCGAGGAAGATCAACAAGAGCAGCGCCCCGAGGCGGCCCTTGTAGCCCAACACGATCGACAGGCTGCCGAGGATCAGGCAGGCGATCGCGCCTCCGAGCAGGATCGTCGGGGAGGGAACGCCCTCGGCGGCCATCTTCTCCACGGTGCCGTTGAAGTTGAGGATCTTGCCGGCCACCGCGCTCATGAGAAAGATCGCCGCGATCATGAGCCGCCCGAGCAGCGACAAGAGTCCCTTGATGGCGTTCATGGTGGTTTCGCTCTCCGTGCCGGGTGACTGGGGTGCGCCGAAGTCGTGATTTGGGAGGGAGGCTAGCACGCCGCGCGGCCGTCTGAGAAGGCTGAAATGGGAACAGACACCCACGAGGGCCGTCGCCGGCCGACTCGCCGGAAGAGGCCGGGCCCGCGGCGACGGAGCGGGTGACCGGTAGAACGATCAGCCGGCGGCCGCCGCGGCCGTCGGCAGTTTGGCGGCCGACCACGCCTTGAAGCCGCCGACGAGGTCGTGCACGCCCGCGCGGCCCAGGTGCTGGAGCAGGCTGGCGGCGATCGCCGAGCGATAGCCCCCTTCGCAGTGCACGACGATCGGCCGTTCGCCGGGGATCTCGCCGATCCGCTTTGCGAGATGCGTCAGCGGGATGTTGAGGCTGCCGGTGACGTGGCCGCTGGCGTGCTCGGCCGCGGTCCGCACGTCGATCACCACCGGCTTCGCCGTCAGTTCGGCCCGCGAGCCCCCCAGCCATTCGGCCAGTGCGGGAGCGGTCACCCGCTCGGTTCGTTCCACCAGGTCGTCGCGGGAGGCCAGGGCGTTCATGCCCCCCGCCAGATAGCCGCCCACGTTGTCGAAGCCGATCCGGCCCAGACGCATCACGGCTTCCGCGGCAGGATCATCGCCTCCGCTCGGGCCTCCCGCCTCCGCGATCACGACGATCGGCCTGTCGTGGGCGAGCATCGAGCCTGCCCACGTCGCGTATTTTCCATTGAGGGCGATGTTGAGGGCTCCCTTGAGATGGCCCCCTTCGAAGTCGAGCCCGTCGCGAACGTCGAGCACCTGGGCTCCCGACGTCTGCAGCGCGAGCACGTCGTCGAGCGACAGCGGCTTGAGCGTGTTCCGCATCGACTCTTCGAGCGACACCCGCTCCTTGCGATTCAGGATCGCGTCGTGGACGAAGTAGTCGGGTGCCTCCGGCTGGTCGGCCGTGACGATCGTCTTGAACTCTTCCCGGCTCATTGGCTGAAGGGCGTAGTTGAACTTTTTCTGTTCGCCGATCGTCGAGACGGTCTCCTTGGAGAGCGCCTTGCCGCACATGCTGCCCGCGCCGTGGGCCGGATAGACGAGCGTGGCATCGGGGAGTGTCACGAGCTTGGTGGTGATGCTGTCGTAGAGCATGTCGGCGAGCTCGTCGGCCGTCACGCCGATGCTCGCCAGCAGATCGGGCCGGCCCACGTCACCGATGAAGAGCGTGTCGCCGGTGAGCACGGCCAGCGGCTCCTTTCCGTTCTTCGCGAGATCGTAGACGAGGATCGAGATGCCCTCGGGCGTGTGGCCCGGGGTCTCCATGATCTCGAGCCGCACGTCGCCGAACTCAACGACATCGCCGTCCTTCATGGAGACACAGGTGAACTCCGCCTGGGCGCGGCTTCCGAGGTGGATCGTGGCCCCGGCCCTGTCCCGCAGTTCGATGTGGCCGGCGATGAAGTCGGCGTGGAAGTGGGTGAGGAAGACGTGCTTGATCGTGTAACCGCCGGCCTTGGCGTCGGCGAGGTATTGGTCGATGTCGCGTTGCGGGTCGACCACCGCCGCCGTCTTCGTCTTCTCGTCGGTGATCATGTACGACGCATGCGACAGGCAGGCGAGGTAATACTGTTGGATCTTCATGGCGAGACGCTCCGCGATGGGGTGACTCAAGGCGAGCAACTGGTGGCTGAGCGACATGCCTGGTTCCAAGGCATCCTCGCGATCAGCATCGCCATGCCACAGGTGTCGGTGAGGCCGGCGAACACGAGCCCGCAGCCCACGAAACCGGCGAGTCCGGCGCCGATTCGCTGCCACATCAGATCGGGGCCGAACGCCGCCAGAGCGGCACCGACGGCCACGAGCGCCCCGGCCGCGATCCGCACCTGCCGTTCGAGCGACATCACCTTCCGGCCGCGGACGACCGGCACCCCGGCGGCTTCGCAGGCGGCCGTGCCTCCTTCGACGCTGATCACATCCGTGATTCCCGCCGCGAGGAGTTTCTCGCAGGCCTTCTGGCTGCGGGTGCCAGACTTGCAGACGAAATAGACGGGGCCCTTGCCGCCGAGGGACGCGACTCCCTGCGGGTCGAGCCGGTCGAGCGGGATGTTGTGGGCGAAATCGACATGCACCTCGCCAAACTCGGCCGGGGTGCGGACATCGATGAGCGTGACCTTCTCGCCCTTCCGTCGCAGATCGGCGAGCATCGCGGGAGAAATCGTGGCAACCATGGAAAGGTTCTCCAGAAGATCAGGGAACAGGGCTCGAGGGTCGAGTTGTCGGGATAAAACGGTAAGGGAGTGCGAGAACCATGGTGTGGGATCGACGGTCGGAGAAAGCTATGCGGAGGCGGTGGCCCGGCCCGCCCTCGGCCCGCCGAATCGCGCTTCGATGCAGGCCATGATGCTGGCGAGGTGTGGCTCCGCGATCGTGTAGTAGGCGCACCGGCCTTCCTTTTCCATGGTCAAAAACCCGCACCGCTGCATGAGCCGGAGATGCTCGGAGGCCATGTGGCTCGGGATCTCGCAGGCGTCAGCCAGTGCGCCCACGGTATAGCGGCCACCTTGCAGCATCTGCACGATCCGCAGTCGGTGGGGATGCGCGAGGATGCGGAGGCATTCGGCCGCCTGCCCCAGAGCCTCGAGGCTCGTGAGCTTCGAGACTCGCGATTGCTTGCGTCTCGTGTCGATCATGACGACTCCACTGCTCGCGGTGCGGCATGCCGGCAACCGTCGCGGCCTGCCCAGATCATAGATCGGAATATTCCGACATGTCAATCAATTCTTTTCGGATTCTTGGTCGTGGCGGAGACGGGAGACCTCCCGGCGGATCGCTTTTGGCCAGGAGGGTGGCACCGCTTCGTGCATCGCCCCCGGAGGATCTTCACGCCATGCCCGTACTGCTCCCAGAGGACGCCCTCGCTGATCTGCTCGAACGTGTCCATCTGCGCGGCGGTCTCCTTCGTGTTTCGGGAAGCGTGAGGGGCTGCCACCTAGCCGCCGGATGAATCGCACCAGGCCATCGCCGTGCAGGCATCCGCGGCATCGGGTGCTCAGGAAGCCCGGAGCGCGAGCGACGGGAAAGGGGATGGCTCTCCGTGAGGGGATCGCGGAACGCGGTAAGGTGGAGGGCGTATTCCCTGCGCACGAATGATCCCAACGACCGCCGGCGAACCAATCCGGTTTCGTTTCGCTCTCGCCGGCATCAGCCACAGGGGCACGGGCAACTCCGAACCCATGAAAGCACGGGCAGAACGAACGCTGGAAGCCCGTGAAAACAGAAATACCCTCGGTCCGGATAGTCGGGGACGGGAGCGGATTTCTGCGCCCTGGCTCCGCGACCAACCGCGGCCGTCTCCTTCCTCGGCCGACCGCATCGATCACGGTGAGTCGATCCCGGAACTCGACGACCTCTTCGTGGTGTCTGCTTGAGTGGCTGGCCAGCGGCGAAGGCTCGCCGCGGTTTGTTCGGTTGCCTCGTCAGTCCGTCCGCCGACGGCTCCGCTTGGCGTCCTGGAACCGAGGCCGGGCAGTCGGACAAACTTTGGTGAAGCCGAGGATTTTCCAACAAGATGGCTACTTTTTTTCTTCTACAGCAACGACCACCCTCCAATCCACGTCCATGTTCGCCAGCGGCCATGAGGTAAGTTTTCCCACCAAGGGCAACCCGCGGCTGGAATCCGCCGCCGAGGAAGATGTGGGCCGGATCGAAATCTCGCCCTGTGGGCTGCACTGGCCGACGCTCGACGAAGACCTGTCGTTCGCGGGAATCCTGGCGGGCCGTTACGGTCACCGGTGAGCGTGACGCGCAGCGCTCGATTTGCTCCCCGAATCTTGATCCAGGTCTGGCGAGAGAATCCTCGTGCCCCCCTTTGGCCGGAAAGGGTTCCCGGATGAAGAAGCGACGTAGTCCAGAGCGGATCGTCGGGCTGCTTCACAGGCACCGGGCAGCAGGCGAACCTGCCACCTCGGCATCCCACCAGTAATACGGCTCCCACTGAAGCCTCGCGTGTCAGGGCTCGATTTCCTGCGGATGTTGTTTTCTGGTGAGGAACGCTGGCTGTTGATGGGTCGGGCACGAGCAGCCCCTCGCGCGACCGCGGGGAGTACGGGTTGTCTCTCGGTGGCGCCGGATTGGCTTGCCGAGGGTCGGGGCTGCCCCTACGACCTCCAGAAAAAGTTGAGAAGCTTCGGACCGTGCTGCGTGCGAAAGCACGGAATATCTGATCGGAGAGCCGGATGCGGGAGATCTGCACGTCCGGTTCGATGAGCGGGGAGTGGAAACGGAGCATGGCGGAGCTCGTGAGGCACCGGCAGACGAAAGGGCCGGAAACAGATAGGCCCCGCCTAAACCACCGCGCCACTCCCCGACTCTACTTCTTGGGGCGTCACACGCCACGCGTCCCCTCCCGTTCCGGATGGATCAACGTCAATGCGTTACGATCCAAACCGATCGGAGTTCAAAACCTGGGGCGGCAGGCCGATGGGCCAAGCCGCGATTGTCAGCAGCAGTGAACGCGTTCTTTTCCCACTCGGCCAGTGCTTCCACCATTCGCGGAGGATTCGCCCATGACATTGCCAACCGACGCCGTCGGCGTCGCCGCTGCTTTACGTTGTATTGCCGATCTCGAGCGACTGCTCGAGGTAGCGAGGCGGCTCGGGGCGACCGTCGACCTGGACGAACTGCTGGCCTCGAGCGTGGCCGCCGCGACAGACCTGCTCGGCTGCGAGCGGGCGACCGTTTTTCTGTACGACGCAGCGGCCGACGAGCTTCGCAGTCGCGTGGCTACCGGGATCGCCGACTCACCCATCTCGGAGATTCGCTTTCCCGCCAGCCGTGGCATCGCTGGTGAGGTGGCTCGGACGGGGCAACTCGTCAACCTGCCCGATGCCTACGCCGACCCACGGTTTAACCC
Organism: Planctomycetia bacterium; assembly: GCA_021414115.1. Lineage (GTDB taxonomy): Bacteria > Planctomycetota > Planctomycetia > Pirellulales > UBA1268 > QWPN01. The sequence continues at coordinate 10,997 of JAIOPD010000098.1, read as the reverse complement.
GGAGTTTGACCGGGCAAGTGGCTTCCTCACCCGGAGTATGCTCGCCGTCCGCCTCACGGACCACGGCGACGCGACCGTGGGCGTGCTGCAACTGCTCAACAAACGCACGGGCCCCTTCGACGCCCGCGACGAGGAAATCGCTGGCTTCCTCGCCAATCAGGCAGGCGTGGCAATCCAGCGGCAACAGCTGCTCGAGCACTTCGCCGAGAAACAGAAATTGCAGCGGGACCTCAACATCGCGCGGACCATCCAGCAGGGCCTGCTGCCCCACGAGCAACCGCTGATTTCCGGCTTCGACGTGGCCGGCTGGAACCAACCGGCCGAGGAGACGGGAGGTGACTTCTTCGACTTTCTCCCGCTCGATGACGATCGGCTCGCCGTGGTCATCGCCGATGTCACCGGCCACGGTGTCGGGCCGGCGATCGTGATGGCGGGGGCGCGTGCGATGATCCGCGGAGGGCTCCGAGGAGTTTCCGGTCTCGACCGAGCGGTCACCGACGTGCATCAGTTGCTCTGCCTCGACATGCCCGAGGGCCGCTTTGTCACCGCCTTCTGCGGATTGCTCTCCGCCGCCGCTGGCACAGTCGAGTTCATGAGTGCCGGCCAGGGCCCGATCCTGCTCTACGACGCCGCCAAGGGCGACGTCAGCGAACTTCCCGCACAAGGGCTTCCACTGGCGTTCTTTCCCGAGGCCGTCTACGAGAACCCGACCCGTGTGGAACTCGCAATCGGCGACGTGCTCGTGCTGCTGACCGACGGCTTCTACGAGTGGGAACGGGCTGACGGCGAATCGTTCGGCCAGGAACGGGTCTGTGAACTGATCCGCCGCCACCACCACCTGCCCGCCACCGACCTCATCGAGGTCCTTTTCAAGGCTGTCGTCGAATTCTCCGCGGGTGGACCCCAGCTCGACGACCTGACGGCGATCATCGTGAGGAGGACGGCCACCAGCAATGCACCTCCGGCATGACCCTCGGCTGCCGTCAGGATTTCTTCCTCGCCGATGCGTTCAGCACATCTGCGACTTCGACCGACGCAGGTCTCGCCTCGGCCCGTTGGCGACCTTCCCCGCCTCCGTGCTATCCTCTGCCGGGTGCCTTCCACAACTCCAGGGCCTATGGCATGACCGTCACACAGAGCAGATCACATGCTGCCCACATCGTTTGGGTCGGGTTGCTTTTGGCTGGCCTGACTCCGGCGGCATTCGCTGCCGGGCCGCCAGTCGCGATGCTGATTCAAGCCAAGGGCACGGTGGAGACAAGCCGCGACGGCACGACGTGGAGGCCGGTCACCCGCAACAAACTCTTGTCCGTAGGGGATCAGGTTCGCACGGGAGCCGACGGCACGGGCACGTTGATCAACCAGTCCGCCAACACCGCACAGTCGCTTGCTTGCGAAAGTCAGGTTGAGATCACCGCCGGCGAACACAGGGTCGTCAGCGGCACGCTCTCGAAGCCGGAGCCCGCCAGCGGTGATCTCGCGGCGGGACTTGCCAATCGATTTGCCGAGGCACAGCGTTACACCACGGTGCGCCGCGGCGCTCAGAAGCCCGGTTTGATCAAACTGAAGGTGGCTCCTCAGGTAAGCCTCTCGGCCACCTATCCGGAACTGGCGTGGCAGAACGTCGGCAAGCAGTATTCCTACACGCTGACGATCGATGGCACCGCCCACGATGTGGCGGGCGTGGATGGCGACATCGTGCGATTCAAGGTGCCGCAACTCGAGGCCGGTGTGTACGAGTTCGCCGTGGTCATCCTCGAAAATGGCCAGAAGGTTGGAGAAGCGGAAAAGGCGGGCAGTCTCACCTGGCTCTCGGCCGCAGACGACAGGTCCATTGCCAAGGCGATCGGTGAGATTCGCAACGCGGATCCAAAGGATGATTTTTCAGTCGCCAACTTGTTGGACGAAAAGGGGCTCGCCGTGGCCGCCATGGATCTCTATCGCAGCTATTTCGATGCGAACAGCGACGACAACGACATGCGTCCGTTGCTCATCCGCGCCTACAACGAGCTGCAGATGGTGCAGCTCAGGCAAAAGGAATCGCTGAACTACAACACCAAGCTCAACGCCCAGTGACGGGCAACGGTGGGCCCGACCTGATCGATGATCTCCCGGCCCGCACGGGCCAGTGGGACGCGGGGGTGCGACAGTCGGCGCACATCGATGCGTTGGTCCTGTGGGTGTCGACATGAGCCGAATCGCCGGGCGATACGACGTCGTCATCACGATCGCCCTGTTTCTCTTCGCGCTCGTCGCCCAGCACGAAGGCTGGTTCGCCCTGCTGGAGGACCAGACGCTCTCGTTTCGCCACCAACTGCGTCTCGCTTACGGCGATGCCAAGATGCTGGCCCCATCCCCTGACGTGGTGCTGGTGAACACCGACGAGGCCTTCTTCAAGGCCTACAAGGGTTTCCCACTGCGGCGCACCGACATCGGCACCATCGTGACGAATCTGAAGTCGCTGGGCGCCAAGGTCGTCGTCGTCGACATGCTGATGGACTTCCCCAGTTCCTATGGCGAGGATCCGACGTTGGCGGCGGCGCTGAGCGGCGTTGACAACGTACTCCTGGCATCGCAGGTCGAGTTTCGCGACGGTGCGTTCGTGAAGATCAATCGTCCCACCGCGGTCTTGGAAAAGGCGGCCGCGAGTGGCTACGTCAACATCCAGTCCAACTCGAAGTTGCTGACCACGATATCGCGGCTGAAGATCTATCCGGAGATCACCAAGGAAAAGGACGGGTGGCCTCTCGCGGTCAGGGCCGCCGCGATGTATCTCGACGTCGAGCCTGCACTCGACGGGCAAACGCTGGTGCTGGGCGACCTGCGGATTCCACTGGATCATGAGCACAAGCTCTCTGTCGACTTCCCACCGCTCCCCAAAGGCACACGGTTTTTGAGTGAATCGGCGGGATTGGGGGCGCTCGACTTCCTCGATCTCGAGAAGCTGGACGAAGGCGATCTGGCCGAGCTGGAGTTTTGGATCAAGGACAAGATCGTCGTGATGGGCGACACATCGGAGGTTTCCCACGACTGGTTTGAAACGCCGGTGGGCACCGTTTACGGCGTCGAAATCATCGCCGACAGTATCACTTCGATTCTCAAAGGCGCTCCGCTGCGTACGGTCGCGCCGCTGATCGATGCGGTGCCGGTGGTCGTGCTCCTGGTGAGCATGGTCCTCCTGGCGTTGTTCGTCCCCTGGCCGCTGGTGCGCGGCGTGGTCGTGGCGGCACTCGGGCTCGGGTTCGGGGCGATTGCCACGTGGTTCTACGTCAGGAGCGGCCTCGTCCTCTCCATGTGCTATGGCTTGACGGCGCTGCTCGGCAGCTACCTGCTCGTCGAGTTTCGTCAGTACATGATCGAGCGACAGCAGCGGCAGAGGATCGCCAGGACGTTTGGGCAATACATTCCGCCGCAGTTGGTCGCGGAGATGAGCGCCAGCGGCCAGGAAGTCACCGTGGGAGGCGAGTCGCGCGAGATGACGGTGCTCTTCTCCGACGTGCGGGGCTTCACGACGCTCTCGGAGGGCCTGTCGCCGCAAGAACTCACGGTGCTGATGAACGCCTTCCTCAGCCCCATGACCCACATCATTCATGACCACCGCGGCACCATCGACAAGTACATGGGCGACGCCATCATGGCCTTCTGGGGCGCGCCGCTGCACGACGCCGACCATGCCCGACAGGGGGTGTTGGCCGCGCTCGGCATGGTGCGAAAGATGGACGAACTGAAGGACGAATTCCTCGACAGGGGCTGGAAGCCCATCAAGGTCGGGATCGGCCTCAACACCGGCACGATGAATGTCGGCAACATGGGTTCGGACTTTCGCATGGCCTACACCGTGCTCGGCGACGCGGTCAATCTCGGGTCGCGAGTGGAAAGCCTCACGAAGCAGTATGGTGTCAACCTGATGATCACCGAGTACACCCAGGCAAAGGTGCCGGGGCTCGTGAGCCGCGAGGTGGATCTGGTTCGGGTCAAGGGAAAGACCGCCCCGGTCCGGCTCTACGAACCGCTCGGTTTCGAAGGCGATGTGGATGCCCAGACCCGCGCCAGGGTGTCGGAGCACCTGGCGGCACTGGCCCTCTTTCGCGGACAGCAATGGAACGCGGCGCAGGCTGCTTTCACGGCGCTGGCGGCGGCCGAGCCCGACCGGGTGCTCTTCAGGCTGTATCTGGACAGGATCGATGCTTCCAGGGCCGACCCGCCACCGGCGGATTGGGACGGAGTCTTTACCCACACGGAAAAGGGCTAGATCGCATCCCCGAGGTGGTTCACCAACTCGCCGCCCCCTCCATCCCCGAATCGCAGGCGCAGGCAACGATGATGCAAAAGAACTTCGCAAACCTGGTCGGTCTCCTCGTCCTCGCGATGCTGTCGCTGGGTGCCGATCGCGTTGTCATTGCGGCCGATGCGGTCGAGGACGTCGATCCGATCCTGCGGCTTGATCTTCCCGGCCACACCGGCGAAGTTCGCGCCGTCGCCTTCACGGGGGATTCGCAGCGGCTGATCAGCGGTGGTCGAGACAAGGTCGCGCTGGTCTGGACGCTCGAGGGAACCGAGCCCGCGGGGCCGGCGGAGGCTGCCGGTGAACGGGCGACGCGGGATATCGCCCGAGGCCGGGCGATGGAAAGGGCCCTGCGATGGCAGGTGGCCCGCGGCACGCGCGGCGCCATTCAGGCGATCGCCGTTTCCTCCGCGGCGGCCGACGGGAAAGACGGCGACGCCGGCAAGGGCACGGTGGCGCTGGCGGGCAGCGGTGCGATGGGCAGCACGGGCGAGATTCTGCTCCTCACCGTGGCGGACGGTTCGCTGCTGGCCACGCTTGGCGGCGGCGACCGCATCGGCCACAGGCAGAGCGTCACGGCGGTCGATTTCACAAAGGACGGTGAATGGCTCGTGTCTCAGGATCTCGACGGACAGGCCTTTGCGTGGAAGCGGGCGGAAGCCTGGAAACCCGTAGAACTGGCGGCCCGCGAGGATCAGCGGTTGGGCAAGGAGGCGGCCGCGGCGCTGCGATCGATGCCGCCGCTGCGGCCCGCAGTCGCGTTTGGTCGGAAACACGCGGTCCTGCCGAAACTGGTGTCGCCCGCCACAGCCGCGAAGCCGGTCTGGCAGCTCGAACTCGTCGAGGTGGCTGACCCCGCCCGCCGGCAGCTGCTTGCAGGTCCGCATCTGGGCGTGGTCACCGCCATCGCGGCGTCGGGTGACGGCACCTGCCTGGCCTCGGGCGATCTTTCCGGACTCGTGCGCGTCTGGCGGCTTGCCGACGGGGGCGGGAAGGATCCGCAGCCATTGGCCGAAGAAAAACCGGTGGAGATCGAGGTTCGGCCCCTGGCGGAGGCGCTCGCGCTCTCACCAGACGGCAGGCAACTCGCCATCAGCGTGGCCGCAGACGGCCGTGGCAGCGCGGCCCGCATCGATGTATGGAGCACCGAGCCAGTCCAGAAAATCGCCACGCGGTCGATGCCCCAGTCGGTGCGTGCCGTACGTTTCAGCCCGGACGGCAGGACGCTGGCCTGGACTGGTGGGCGGGCCCATGAGGTGTTTGTCACGAGCAACGATCCCAAGGCGCGGGCACCCGTGCCAACGTCGGATCCCTTGGCGGCGGCCAGGATCCTCGGAGGAGTGGGGCGGTCGATCACACGCGTGGCCTTTGCTGTCGGTGACGCCGGCGAGCCTTCGTGCCCACGGCGGCTCGCCGTCTCCACGCGGCGGGCTGGTGCCGACGGCACCGCCGCTCCGCTCGAGGCCGCCTTCGATTTCGAGACGCTGGCGAACGCCGACGTGACCGCGGCAGAGCAATGGGCTGCGGAGGCTGGCAGCGCGGGGGCGTGGTCGATCGCGCCGCAGCCGGTGATCTCCAAGCAAGGACGGGAGGTCTGGCAACTCATGAAGGACGGCACGCCGGCAGGCCGCATCGAGCTGGCACTCGACTGGCAAGGACGGGCTGGTGCACGCGGACGGGCCGTCTCGTGGATCCGCCGGCAGGGGGAGACCGCTCCCTGGGCCGTTGCCATTGGTGCCGACCGCGGCATCTTTCTCTACAAACTCGTCGATGCGGAAGCCTGTCCGCTCATTCGCCGGTTTCGTGGGAACGAGGACGGCGTGCTCGCTCTGGCCATCTCGGAAGATTCCAGTTGGCTCGCGTCGGGTGGTGGTGACGGCCTGGCGATGCTCTGGCCGCTCGCCGGCCTGGAGCAAACCACTCCTCTCGAAGATCGCTGGGGCGTGATCGTGTCGGTGAAGGACGGCCAGGCGGTCGTCGACCGCGTGGCCGGAGCGGGGCCGCTGGCGGGCAAGGACGTGCGCGAGGGAGACGTCATCACGGAGATTTCCTGGACCGAATCTGCCGGCGAGGTCACTGCTCACAAGGATGCCGCCGCCATCGTGGCCGCCCTCCCCGTCGTGCCATGGAACGCCCAGGTCGCCTTCTCCACGCGCCGGGGCGACACCGTGCGAAAGATTTTTCAGCGGTTGCCTGCCTGGGAAAACATCGCCAGCCTGCATCTGGCTGCCAACCGCGAATGGGCTTTCTGGACGCCTCGCGGCTATTACGCTGCCAGCGCCAACGGCGACACGCTGTTTGGCTGGCTCGTCAATCGCGGCGTCGATCAACTGCCCCGGTTCTTCAAGGCCCAACAGTTTCGTCGGCGGCTGGAACGGCCCGACGTGATGTCACGGCTCCTGCAGGCGGGCAGCCTCGATGCGGCACTCCGGAAAACGGACCGCGAACTGCCGGGCAACTCCGCCGTTGTGCTGCCGCAGCAGATCGTGATGACACCGGAGGTGCGCATCCTGGATCCCCAGCCAGGTGCGGCGGCCGACGAGGGCAGCATCACGGTAACCGCCGAGATCGCCACGCCCGAGGGAACCAGACTCTCCCGAGTGCAAGCCTACGCCAGCGGTGTCGTGGCACCCGGGGAGCCCCGCGTGATTGAGGATCGGCCGGCGGCCGGCGGCCGTCCGCGGCGGACGGTCTACGCATGGGACATTCGTCTTCCCAAGGAAGAACATCATCTCGTCCAGGTGTTTGCCGCCTCCGACCAGGGGCCGACCGACTTGCGTGAGGTGCCGATCGAGGCCCCGCCGGTGGCCGAGAAGCCGGCCCGCCCGCCACGGCTCTACCTGCTCGCCAGTGGCGTGAATCGGTATGCCAACTCCGAGCGCTTCACCGACCTTGGGCTCACGGATCTCACCTACGCCGTGGACGACGCGAAGTCGATCCGGGAGTCGCTCTCCAGACGGACACTTGGCCTCTATCAAGTGGCCGCAGACCGGATTCTCATCGATGCAGACGTCACCCGCTCAGGTTGGAAGAAGGCGGTTGAGGAGTTGGCCGCGAAGGCCGGCGATGAGATTCAGCCGGATGACCTGCTCGTGGTCTTCCTCGCCGGCCACGGGATGGTGGAGGACGGCACGTATTCATACCTCTGCGAGGACGCCGAACTGCGACTCTCCGCGGCAGGGAATCCGCAGGTGTCCGAGGGGGGTGGCATCACCTGGGACGACTTCGAGGTACTGCAGCGGATTCCCTGCCGGAAGCTCGCGCTCGTCGACACGTGTCATTCCGGTGCGCTCGGGCCGGCGGCACGCAGCACGACGGTGCGGGAGTTTCAGGAGAACATGATTCTCGTGCTCGCCGCCGCTTCCGATGCGGAGCCCAGCCAGGAGTCGGGCGCATGGGGGCACGGCGCCTTCACGAAGATACTGCTGGAGGCGCTGGACGGCGCTGCTGACGTGGGCTCCAGCCGGACCGGGGGCGAGGCGGGCTCGCAACGAAAAGAGAGCGATCGCCCGGACGGCGTGGTCTCCCTCGACGAAGTCGTTGACCATGTCCTGCGAAAGGTGCCGGAACTGACGCTCGTGGATGATGACGTCGAAACGGCCCAGCACCCCACCGTTTCACCGGTGGCGATCGTGCCCTACATCACGCTGCCGCTGACTGAGTTGGCAAAGCCTGCGGGCTGAAAGCTTTCGAACGCCCATATCGAGTCGGTCGATCCGAGGGGCTGGGCGGCCCTCAAGTCCCAGCGATCGTGCGTCGATTGCAGACGCTGGGCGGGGATGTGGTTTTTGGGGAGGCTCCCGTGCTGTGGTCGTCTGGACTGACGTCGGCATCCCGCCGGCTGTCAGGCCGCGTCTTTTCGATCAGCTTGACGGCCGCGGCCATGCTTTCGGCGTGCGCCGCGGGGGCCGAGGATTTCCCCAGCATCGCCCAGAATTTTCCGGTGACGATCGCGCAGCTGCCCCCCTCGGCCGCGCGTCCGTCGACGCCCGCCCCGGCGGGCGAAGTTCCACGTCCATTGCCGGCAGTCCGACAGGGTGCCCAAGCCGCCGAGGCTGGCGGCAATGCCGCTCCCGCAGAGGCCCCCGGATTTCCGGATCTGCAGCGGGAACTCGCCGACGCCGACGTAGGCGGATTGCGCGAGTCGCTCTCGAGCGTGCCTTCGATCGTGGGCGACGGCTGTAACCCAGGCGGCGCTGGTTCTGGTGGAAAGGTCACCGTGGACCGCCTGGTGATCTTCGGAGAAAACATGACTGTTTCCGGCCCGACGCTCTCGGGTGGGCCACCGGCCGTGATTTACGAGTTTCCCCAGGACTATCGCGACATCCAATCGCTCCCGACCGCTCCACCCGGGGTGGTCCCGGGGGCCGTTCCGGTTGGTGTCATCGCCGGCACGCCGTCATTTCAGGTCACGGGTGTTCCCCCGGGTGGTGCCAACACGATCGTCGGGCCAAGTGCGAGCTACGCTCCCGCCGTTGAAGCTGATCTCAAGCAGACATTCGTCGACCGTACGGGCGTCGACAGCGGCCAGGTGGTGTACACACCCGCCTCATCCGGCGCCCTGGCGGACGGCACCGACTACGACGCCTTCGCGTACTACAACTACGTCGTCGATGCAGCCAGCACGACGCCCGGGCTCAACGTCGGCTTCGTCAAACTCGCGGAAAACGTCAGCCCCCTACCCCGCGATCGCGTCTTTTTCAACATGAGTTACTTCCATAACTCATTTTTCTCGCAGGACCTCAGGGCCGACATCAACCGCTTCATGCCCGGTTTCGAGAAGACGTTCTTCGATGGATTCACGTCGATCGAAATCCGCACGCCGTTTGCCGCCACGCTCGACAGCACCCAAAGCTATGACGCCTCGGCCGGGACAGGCATCACGAGCTACCGCAACGTGGAATGGGGCAACATGTCGATCATCTTCAAGGGTCTGATCAAAGAGACCAAAACGTCCGCACTGACGGGCGGCCTCATGGTGCAGTGCCCCACCGCCCAGGCCATCAGAATCAAGTCGGTGGGTCTGGACCAGGACATCGCACGAGGCAAAGACCTTGTGTATGTCGAGAACCAGTCCGTGCACGCGATGCCGTTCGCGGGCTTCATCTGGGCCCCGAACGACCGCTTTTTCACGCAGACCCTCCTGCAGATCGATTGTGACACGAACGGCAATCCGGCCTACGCGAACGTGCTACTCACCGACAACATCAAACAGGCGGGCAACTATGCCGGCCGGCTCAGCTATCCGACGTACATGTACCTCGGGCTTTCGACCGGCTACTGGATCTATAAGAACAACCGTTCGGCAGGACTGACGGGCATCTCGCCGATCATGGAGATGCACTACAACCAGTCGCTCACGCCATACGACGTGATCTGCCAGCCGGGTTTTCAACTGGGCGAAGACCCTGGCAGCGTCTGCCTGATCAACGGCATGACCGGTGTCAACCTCGAGTGGGGCGCCCGCTCCACGCTCACGCTCGCGTATGTGTCGCCGCTCGGGGGCGGCACGGATCGCTGGTTCGATGGCGAGGTACGGGTTCTCTACAACTGGCGATTCGGCCCGCAGAACCGCCTGACGAGAGTGCAGTTCTAAATGGAACGCGTCAAAAGCCATCCCTCTATGGTGGGTGTTTCCGGGGGGGGCGGGCCGAGGGTTTGATGCCGACGGGGGTGGATTTTCCTGCCCGTGCAGCCGTCAACCCGCTTTTTTCGTGCTTTTCTCTGTTTTTGACCAATACTGCTAGGGTTCGTCGGGTCAGCCATTGAATCAGCCGCCGCTCACGCGGGTGAGTCTGGCGCGATCCAGGCCCTCCGCCCCACCCTCTTACGGCTTCAAGTAGTGACGGACTTACCTGCCTTCCTGACGCAGCTTTTCCGCAGTTCGCTGCGCCAAAGACGCAGCGGTTGCGCGGCTGGATCAGGCCGCCGACGACGCCCGACTGGGCAGCGAGCGACGCTCGCCGCCATGGAGTCGCTGGAGCGACGGGCGGTTTTGGCAGTAACGGCGACGCTCAACACGGGCAGCCTGCTCATCAGCCTCGATGCAGCCGACGACGCGGCCATTCTCAGTAGCGACGGCACGACGTACACCGTCACCGGCACGGGCATTGGCCTGGACGGTATGACGTTTGCGGTTGCGGCCGTCGATGCCGTTCAGGTGATCGACGCCGCGGGCAGCGCCGCCAACCAGTCGTTCGCGATTGCCGCCGGCTCACCGATGGTGAGTTCGCTTTCGGTGGAGGCGGCGATCGAGTCGACGATCATCGATGCTGAAATCCAGACCAGTGGCGGGAACGGCGTGGCGATCTCGTCGGCTGAGATCATGCTCAACGCCAACGTGACCACCGGCGGCTGGCAGGCTTACGGCGGTCACGTCACGATCGGCAACAACCTGACGGTCGCGGGCGCGGCGATCATTTTTGCCGCCGCGGTGGACGGGCCCCATAGCCTCACCGTCAATTCGCCGGGCATGACGACATTCGGCGGCATGATCGGTGGAGTGACTGCGGTCCTGAGCCTCACGACTGACGCCGGCGGATCGACGAGCGTGCAGTCGGTCACGACCAGCGGCGCCCAGCAGTATGGCGACGATGCCACGCTCGCCGGCAGCTACACGACCACCAATACCGCGTTCAGCGTGGCCGGGGCGACCATCCTGGCCGGCGATGCCACCATCTCCACCGGCAGCGGATCGATCACGTTGAGCGGC
>JAIOPD010000104.1 GCA_021414115.1 Planctomycetia bacterium | reverse complement strand
CAAACGAAGGTGGCCCGGGCTTTTCAGCCCGGGCCACCCCGTTTCCCAGTCGTTTCTCTCTCGTCCGCCGTGCGTTGCGGCGGACGGGCGGAGCATCCCTCAGGCGATCACTCGCAGCAGGGCACTTCGCGATACACCGTCTTCGGCACGCAGCGGGTCACCGTCGTGGCGACCTGCTTCGGCACCATCCGGACCACGTCGATGGTCTTGGTGTAGTGGACCGGCCGCGTGGTGCACACCGGCACCTGCTTGACGCGAGTCTCCTTCACCATCGTGCAGACCTTGTAGCACTCCTCCCGGCTCCGCTCTTCGCGAACCATCCGGCAGACCTTCGACGTGCAGGTCTTGACCCGCTGTTCCGGCACCATGTGGCACACCTGGTACTGGCACGTGCGGACCTGCTCCTCGGGCACCATCCGGCAGACCTTGTAGCTGCAGGTCTTGACCCGCTGCTCGGGCACCATCTTGCACACCTGGTAGGTGCGAACACGCTGCTCGGGCACCATGCGGCAGACCTGGTACTGGCAGGTGCGAACCTGCACCTCCGGCACCATCCGGCACACCTGGTACGAGCAGGTGCGAACACGCTGCTCCGGCACCATCTTGCACACCTGGTAGGTGCGGACCCGCTGCTCCGGCACCATGCGGCACACCTGGTACGAGCAGGTGCGAACACGCTGCTCGGGGACCATGCGGCACACCTGGTAGGTGCGGACCCGCTGCTCGGGCACCATCTTGCAGACCTGGTACGAGCAGGTGCGGACACGCTGCTCGGGCACCATCTTGCAGACCTTGTAGCACCGCACCCGCTCTTCCGGAACCATCCGGCAGACCGTGTAGGTGCAGGTCTTCACCCGCTGCTCAGAGACCGTCTTGCAGACCTTGTAGCACTGCTTCTCGACGATGGTCTCTTTCTCGTAGCGGACACACGCGATCTCCTTCTCGCACACCTCCGGCACCCAGACCTTCTTGGTGATGGTCCGCGGCGGGCACTGCTCCTCCACCAGGCAGGCCTTGCCCGGCACGTAGCACTTTCTGCCCGTGCAGGGGTCGCACTCCCAGTGGCCCGGCTCACGAACACACCGCTTCACCACCGGACCGGGGATCTCGCAGCACTCCGTCTCCCAACGGCCGCTGCAGACCTTGATGGTCTTGGTGTAGTGAACCGGCTTGCAGACCGTCCGGCAGACGTCCCGCTCGCGGGTCTCCCACACCGGCTTGCACACCGTGTAGGGGATCTCCTTCGTGCAGACCTCGCGGACCGGCTTGCAGACCGTGTAGGTCTCCTGCCGCTCCTCGTACACCGGCTTGCAGACGGTGTAGGGGATCTCCTTGGTGCAGTTCTCGTAGACCGGCTTGCACACCGTGTAGGTCTGCTCGCGGGTCTCGTACACCGGCTTGCAGACCGTGTAGGGGATCTCCTTCGTCCGGGTCTCGTACACGGGCTTGCACACCGTGTAGGTCTGCTCGCGGGTCTCGTAGACCGGCTTGCAGACCGTGTAGGGGATCTCCTTCGTCATCGTCTCGTACACCGGCTTGCAGACGGTCGTACGGATCTCACGGGTCTTGGTCTCATACACGGGCTTCATGACCGTGTAGGGGATCTCCTTCACGACCGTCTCCCACACCGGCTTGCAGACGGTGTAGTTGATGGTGCGCGAACGGTTCTCCCACACCGGCTTGCACACGGTGTACTCGACCTCTTTGAACGACTTTTCCGTCTCGTAACGGACGCAGTCGATCTCCCGCTGCTCGACGACCTTCTCGCAGACCGTCTTGTAGCAGGTGTACTGCTTCTGCTCGTAGACGACGTCCTTAACCAGCCGGGTGCCGCAGCACGAGGGTGCTGCGTCGCAACTTGGCTCGTCGGACGACTCACAACTTGAACACGACGCACGCGCGCTCGCGAAGCTGACCGTCGTCATCTTCGCGCCGCCGTGCCTGAAGCTGGCAAGCCCGCAATACGCGGCATCGGCCCGATGGACCGAGGTCACGATACTTGCGAGCGCCAGCAGACAGACGAACCACGCTCTTTTCATGTCTGCCACCTCTGCTGAGGAGGCCTCCTGCACTGGGGAAAGTTCCGGGAAACGAAACGCTGGGGTGGGGAGACGGCAGCCCATCTCCACACAACCTCAAACATCGGCCACAAACTCCCCGCAGGTTGACCACTCACCGCAATCGTCCGGGTTTTTCCAGTGCCCCAGGCGCGTTACAACCGTCACGGTCGCTGGTCTGTCCTGTGATTCCTTGGCTATTCCCCGCGCCAGCGGTACAGTCGCACCCGGTTGTTGGCAGATTCACCGGCAGACTTTTCCATGATGGATCAGCGTCCCCAGCCGCCGCAGGCCTCAGAACTCCCCTCCGACGCCTCCGTGCCGAAGGTCGTAGTCAGCCGCCTGAGCCTCTATCTCCGCGAGCTCCAGCGGCTCGTGGCGGCAGGGCAGCAGACGATCTCGTCGAGCCAACTGGGCACCCTGCTCGGCTTCAGCGACGCCCAGGTTCGCAAGGACCTCGGCTTTTTCGGGCAGTTCGGCTACCCCGGCGTGGGCTACCGCTGCGACGAGCTGATCCGCGCGATGCGCGACATCCTCGGCACCAATCATTCGTGGAACGTGGCCATGGTGGGCGCGGGCAACCTCGGCCAGGCTTTGCTCGGTTACCGCGGTTTCGGTCGGCAGAACTTCTCGATCGCGGCCGCCTTCGACACCGATCCCGCGAAGGTCGGGCAGATGATCCAGGGCATCCGCATCCAGCCCATCGACGAACTCGCCGCGACCGTCCGCGAAAAGGGGATCCGTCTCGGAATGATCGTGGTGCCGGTGGAACGCGCCCAGGAGGCCGCCGACCGGCTCGTTGCCGCGGGCGTCGAAGGGATCGTCAACTTCGCCCCGGTCACGCTCGCGCTGCCGCCCCACGTGCAAAACGTGGGTGTCGATCTGGCGATCGAACTGGAGCAGTTGTCGTTCGCGGTGACCAGCAAACTGGCCCGCGCGGCCGGTGAACCGGGGAGCGGCGTCGAGCCCTGAGCCCCGCTCTATCGGGAAGCCCCAAGCGCGAGCGCGGGGTAAACGTTCTCCACCCTCACCCGCTCCACGCCACGCTCACGGAAAGCCACCCGCTTTCCCGTCGCTTGCGCTCCGGGCTTCCCGGGCACGCCACGCCACGGTGTGCGGATCGCCACGCCGTTGGCCGTCTGCGGCGAGGCAAGGCCGTGACGGGCGAAATCTTCAACGCTCGTCGGCTTCGCCCAGCCCCGGCTCGCCGTTTTCGCACAAGCCTCGGCCCCGAATCTCCGTCGGGAAGCCCCAAGCGCGAGCGCGGGGTAAACGTTCTCCACCCTCACCCGCTCCACGCCACGCCCACGGAAAGCCGCCCGCTTTCCCGTCGCTTGCGCTCCGGGCTTCCCGGGCACGCGACGCCACGGTTTGCGGATCACGACGCCGTAGGCCCTCGCGATCTGCTCCCAGATTTCGCGTGCTCCACGCCCCCGCAAAATCGTCTACCATTGAGGGCCGGAAAACGCCTTTGCCCGATGGTGTAACGGTAGCACAAGGGATTTTGGTTCCCTTTGTCTAGGTTCGAATCCTAGTCGGGCAGCTTGCAGCAATGGTCACTTTCCCCGACCCTCCACCGCGAACGTGGGGTCTGTTGCAACCGCCGCTTGGCTTCGTAAAATCGATGACGTTTTCGGGAGCACCCTCCCCGCCCGGCTTCAGTCTCCGAAGGAACCGCTTGTGAACCGCTGACCGTCGCTCCGCTTGCCGGACCGATGGTTTTCCGATGCCGACGCCGATGCCCATCGGGCTTAAGTGCGTTTGCCGCATTGTCACGTTCACACAGCCATTGATCGCCGCTCCCACCGGAGCCGATCGTCCACGTTCCTGGAGATCACTATGCCCCGCAGCCTCGCCGTCCGCCGGTTCGCCTCCTTCGCCGCGCTTGCCCTCGCCGCCGTCGCCGATTCATCCCGAGCCGACACGGTCTATGTCACGAGCTTCACGACCGGTGCGCTCGTTCGCTACGACTCGGTCAACCCCGCCGGTACGGCCACCGTGCTCTCCGGCTCCGGATCGATGGTCAAGCCGGCGGCGATGGCCCTGGGCCCCGACGGCAACCTCTACATCGGCCAAGATGGCGATGCTGCCTCGATCGCACCGCAGATTTCCCGATTCGACCTGACCACCAACACGCTCGTGCCGGTGTACACGTTCGCTTCGTTCGACGTCTTTCCCGGGAGCCTGCTGTTTAAGGGCAACGACCTCCTCGTCGGACGCAATCCGTTCTTCGGAAACACCGGGGCCATCGTGAAAATGACGAATATCACGGGCGGCACCGTCGCCGTGAGCGACTACACCACCGGCGGCGACCTGGCCAGCAGCCCCGGGCTGGCACTGGCCGCCGACGGCTCGCTTTACGTCGCCGACCAGACCTACAACTTCGTGACCTCCTTGGCCAGCGGCCCCGTGAAGCGGTTCGACGCCGCAGGCACCTACGTGGGCGAAGTGATCGCCAGTGGCTCCGCAAGCGGTCTCTACGGACCGACCGGGCTGGCGATCAACGGCTCCACGCTCTACACCGCCAGCATCATGGATGGCTCCGTCCTGCAGACGAATCTATCCACCGACGTCACACAGCCCTTCGCCAACGCGGGCGGATCGTTCGAGGTCGGGGCTCTCGCGCTGCTCGCCGACGGCAGCCTGCTCGCCGGCAGTCCGTCGGGCTACACCGGCAACATCTACCGCTTCGGCACGAACGGCGCGCTCCTCGAAACCTACTCCTCCGGCCTCGGGCAGATCGGCGGGATCGTGACCGTTGCCGTGCCGGAACCAGGCACGCTCGTCCTCGCGGGGCTCGGCATCGCCGGGTTCGCCGGGTTCGCCGGGTTCGCCCGAAATCGCCGCCGCAGCGGAAACGGCTGATGCCCAAAGCGCGGCCGGCCTTTAGCCTCGTCGAAGTGCTCGTGGTCGTGGCGATCCTCGCCACGCTCGTCGGCCTGCTGCTGCCGGCCGTGCAGTCGGCCCGGGAGTCGGCGCGGCGGACAAGCTGCACCAACAACCTCCGCCAGCTCGGCCTCGCCGCCGCCAACCACGAATCGGGCCGCGGCCGGTTTCCGATCGGCGCCGAATCCCGGCAGTGGGACGAGCGGCCCGATTTCCCCCACCAGTTCTTCCGCTGGTCGGTGCTCGCGCATCTCTCTCCCCACTACGAACAGGAGCAGTTGCTCCGTAGCCTCGACCTCACCGTGCCGCTCTACACCGGCCTGACGCCCGACTCCATCGCGCCGCAGAACAAGCCGATCGTGAAACTGACGGTGCCGCTTTTCCTCTGCCCGAGTGACGTGGGCGAACCTGTCTCCGATCTCTTTGGCCCCACCAACTACGCGGGCTGCACGGGCAGCGGCGGCGGCGGCGGCACGCCCTTCGAGACCGACGGCATCTACGGCATCAACTCGCGGACCCGCGTTCGTGATGTCGTCGATGGCCTCTCCAAGACGGTCGCCTTCTCGGAAAGCATGCTCGGCGCCGGTCCGAAGGCCGAGCGGAGCCGCGGCTCGATCGACGCCGCCACCGGTTACGGCTTCTCGTTCACGGCGCCGCTCACGGAGCCAGCCTGCAGCCGGCCCTTCTACTACAACTTCACCGACCTGCGGGGTTTCTCCTGGGCCAACGGTGAGTATCGGACCACGCTTTACAACCACGCCCGAAGCCCCAACAGTGACATGATGGACTGCCTCGCGGCTCTCATGAGCACGCCCGACCTCACGCGGATGTATGCCGGCTACGGCTGGCGGGCGGCGCGGAGCCGACATCCTGGCGGAGTGAACGTGGGCCTGGCCGATGGCGCGGTGCGGTTCGTGGGCGACGACATCGAGCCGGCAGCCTGGCAGGCCTTGTCGACGCGGGCCGGCGGCGAAGGCTTCTGAGCATCGCTCCGCCCCAACTCGCTTCGCAGTACCCCTTCGGATCGCCACCCCGATACCCGTCGCTCGCGCTCCGGGCTTCCTGTAGCTCCACACTGCCGCGTCCGGTCGGGAAGTAGAGTCGGGGAGTGGCGCGGTGGTTTAGGCGGGGCCTATCTGTTTCCGGCCCTTTCGTCTGCCGGTGCCTCACTAGCCCCACCATGCTCCGTTTCCACTCCCCGCTCATCGAACCGGACGTGCAGATCTCCCGCATCCGGCTCTCCGATCAGATATTCCGTGCCTTCGCCC
>JAIOPD010000096.1 GCA_021414115.1 Planctomycetia bacterium | reverse complement strand
CTCGGACGGGGCGCTGGAAGTGGTCGATCCGAAGGGGGCGTTCTCCCGCAAGGTGGGCATCATCCGGGTGCACCTCGAGGAAGACGCCGGCAAGAGCATGCACGACGAGGCGGCGGGCACCGCCGACACGCGGATCGATCTCAACCGCGCCGGCACGCCGCTCTGCGAGATCGTGTCGCAGCCCGATCTGCGGAGCCCGCAGGAGGCCCGGGGCTGGCTCAACGAACTCAAACTCCTGCTCGTCTACCTTGGCGTGAGCGACTGCAACATGCAGGAGGGGAGCCTCCGCGTCGATGCCAACGTCAACCTCCACATCCCGCTGGCTGGTGAGGGTGGGGCCGACGGACGCGTGGCCAAGACGCCGATCGTCGAGATCAAGAACATGAACTCGTTCCGTTCCGTCGAGCGGGCCCTCGTCTACGAGGCCGCCCGGCAGTGGGAGGAGTGGCAGGCCACGAAGGCCGAGATGGGCAAGACGCCGAAGCAGACCCGCGGCTGGGACGATGCCGCCGGCGTCACGCGGGCGCAGCGGCACAAGGAGGAGTCGAGCGACTACCGCTACTTCCCCGAGCCCGATCTCGTGCCGGTGACGGTGTCGGAGGCCGACATCGCCACCGCCCGCGCCGCGATGGGGAATCCGCCGACGGTGCTCCGCAAGGCCCTCGCGGAGAAGTGGCGGATTCCGGCCTACGACGCCGACGTGCTCGTCAATCAGGGCCGCGATCTCGTCGACTACTTCGAGGACCTCGCATCGCGGGTGGGCGAGGGCAAGGTGGCGAGCAACTGGATGCAGCAGGACGTGTTGCGAACGCTCAACGAGCGTGGCGGCACGATCGCGGAGTTTCCGGTCCGCCCGGAGGCCGTGGCCGACATCATTGGCCGCGTCACGCAGGGCGACTTCGACACCAGCCGCGGCCGGGAGATCTTCGCCGAGGTGCTCGCCTCAGGCCGCACGGTGGCCGACGTGGTGGCGTCGATGGGCATCGCCGCGGTCAGCGACGATGATCTGGTGGCGCTCTGCAAGGAGCTGCTGGCGGCCAACCCGAAGGTCGTGGCGGACGTGCAGGGGGGCAAGGAGCAGGCCGCGGCCGGCCTCATCGGCCAGGCCCGCAAGAAAAACCCCAACGTCAATCCGGGCAAGTTCCGGCAGATGTGCATCGACCTGATCCGCGGCATGTGAAGCGGACAGGAGCCGCTTCCGTCAGGAAGCCCCAAGCGGAAGCGCGGGGACCACGCCTCCATCTCGACGCGCTCCGTACTACCGCCCGCGGTCACCACCCGTTTACCCGTCGCTCGCGCTCCGGGCTTCCCGAAATCCCGCGTACCTCGACTCCTACGGCCACGCCTCCCCGTCAGGAAGCCCCAAGCGGAAGCGCGGGGAATACGGGCCACCTCGAGCAGGTCGTGATGACGAGCGAGAGGCGCATCCGGTCGATGCGGAGCGTCGTTTTGGCAAACCAGAAGGGGGTAGACGGAGGGGTCAGCGAACGCTCGACGAGCGTCGTTGATCCTGCCGCCGCGAGAATCCGAAGGACCACCCGCGAGGGGCTGCCCGTGCCCCGAGAGCCGGCGTTGCTGGCCAGCGCAGGCAGGATGCCGAAGCGCAGGCAGCATCGAGTGAGCGAAGTCCAGGATGGACGGAGCGAACGTCCGGCTCTCGGGGAACGGGAAGCCGCGCCCAGCTGCACGAACGTGTTCGTCGGGTCGCCGTTCAGGTCCAACCAATAGAAGCGGCCACGCGTCGTGGACGCATAGTTGTCGATGCCATAGATGAAGGCCGGGGCCAGTGGGTCAGCCCAGGCCGACGCTGCGGCAGCGAAGAAGGCGGCAAGGGCAACAGCCCTCAGGACCAAACTCCCGAGGCAACGGGCGAGAGCGGACAACGGCTGCAACCTGGACATGACGAGAACCCTCTGGGACTGACTGGCTTCCGGTGGTACCAACCGGAGCACCGAGAATCTGGTGCGGGCGCTCGACGACTTCGGAATCTGCAGCGACATCTATCCGCTGGCACCTCATGCCTGGAAGACCTTCACCGCCGGCGACGTCGCGGAGTTGCAGGCCGATATCACCAAGCACGCCCTCCGCTACGACCTCGTGCACTTCCAGCACGAGCACGGCCTCTTCGGCCACGCCGTCAGTTACAAAGCCGCGGCCCGCAATTTCGGGACGATCCTGCGACTCGTCCAAGACGCCGGACGCCCCGCGGTCACGACCTTTCACACCGAACCGCTCGGCTCCAGCCGGATCGTGATCCGCCCGGAGCCCGATCAGGCCGCGCATTCCATCGAGCCGGGGAGGATCACCCGCGGCGCCGCAGATCGTCGCCGGGCTGCCGGCTGAAAGCCCGCGACTGACCGTAGACTTGTGGGGCTCGAGACCGCGTCCCCGCGTCGGCACGCCCCAAGCGCGAGCGCGGCCATCGGTATCGACATGGAGACGGCGACACGGTCCGCATACCACCGCCGACGAGATGTCAGTGTTCCGTCGAATGCTGGAGCGCCGGCCCCAAGGAACGTCCTGGCGATGGAGAATGCAGCACCCGCGGGCCATCGGTGCCATAGGAGCCACTCCCGCCTTGGTAACGGCTGCCGTGCCACCACCGCAGGTTCGTGTGCTTTCGAATGAACCGGCCTGCGTAGTCCGTTCCCCACACGCCTTCGTCGGGCCTTCGTTCCTCGCTCGTGCGGCTTCGCTCGCGGGCGCCGCCGCCGACGTAGTAGCCCTCCTCGTGGGGTGA
Source organism: Planctomycetia bacterium (assembly GCA_021414115.1). Classification (GTDB taxonomy): domain Bacteria; phylum Planctomycetota; class Planctomycetia; order Pirellulales; family UBA1268; genus QWPN01. The sequence continues at coordinate 5,126 of JAIOPD010000096.1, read as the reverse complement.
TTCGGTCGGTTTCGCCAGCGGTGAAATCAACTGCGGATCACCGGCCCGACGGAACTGGTTTCCCTGGAAATGCCTTCGCTCGGTTGCCCGCCGACCCATCGGGGGAGTCAGGTCGCGGCCGCCGGCCGAAGGGAAAGACGTCCCCGCCACGAACACCGCCAGCAAAATGACTTTCCAGCCCCCTGGTTTGTGCATCTGCCAATCACCCCCCAGAGCCCACTGCTTACCCAGCCGGATCCACCAAGACCTCCGCGGCCACCATGAAGTCGACGCATCGTGCCCAACTTGCGCACGCTTCTTGCGTTGCCGTATCCCTCCAGGAAAGAACGCAAAATCAACCCAGCCTGCAAAGCCGATAGATTTCTCACAGTCCGATTGTTCGGCGATTTTTTGCAGGATGTCCCATCGTCGCAGTCGTCATTGAACGTCGCCCTCGATCAATTCCTCGGACCCCAGGGGCAATGAGGGCATGCGCGCTCGTGGCCTGCTGGCTTCTCGACGCGTTTTCCTTCCATCGCGTCGACGCCGAGGAATACCTCTTGCCAGCGCCCGCCGAATCGTCGGAGGGCACGCTCGAGAAACGATCGAACGCCAGCGAGCTTCCAAGGATGTTCGCACCGCCGGATTGGCCGCGGCAACTTCCCCCGATCGAGGATTGCGACGCGTCCTGGGCGGATGGCTGGCGGTTTGAAATCAACCTCCTCGAGCCGGATTCAGCGGTCTTCGGGGGGGACGCAGCCAACGCCCTGCGGGAAGACGAAGTGCGCATGTCCGAGACCCGTGGGCCGCCGGTCCTCGCGGAGCCGGCAGAAAACCCATACGACTTGGCCGGGCAGAGCCCGGTCGCGGACCCCCTCTTCCGCTACCTCGTCTCTCCGACTCCGGGATTCGCCGGTGCATCGAGCGTGCTACCGAGCGAGCGGCAGGAGACCAGTCACTTCGTGCCCATGGAGGACCGCTGGCGCATCGGATCTCCGGAATGGGACCGCTACGGCCGCGGGCATCCCCGGCTCGACGACTACCCCTACGCGCTGGGCAACGCTTTCAACCCCTACACCCAGAACCTCCTCAAGGAGGATTTTCCAATTATCGGGCAGCATACGTTCTTCGACATGAAGGGCATCAGCCGCACGATCACCAACTTCCGGCAGGTGCCCACGCCGAACACGCCGTTCGAGTCGACGCCAACCCCGGGCCAGGAGCCGTTTTTCGGCAACCCCAACGGATTTCTGTTCCTCCAGTACTACGCGCTGGCGTTCGAGCTCAACCACGGCGATAAGACGTTCAAGCCCAACGACTGGCGCATCAAGTTCGCCCCGGTCTTCAACCAGAACTACCTCGAGGTCTACGAATACGGCGTGACGTCGCCAGACGTCACGAAGGGCCGACGGCGCTACCGGGGCTTCGCCTCGCTCGAGGAGTGGTTCCTCGAGGTGAAACTTGCCGACCTCAGCCCCGACTACGATTTTGTTTCGGTGCGGGGCGGTTCGCAGCCCTTCACGAGCGACTTCCGGGGACTGATCTTCAGCGACTTGAACCGGGCCATCCGGCTCTTCGGCACGCAGTTCTCCAACCGTGATCAATTCAACCTGATCGTCTTCGACCAGCGGGAGAAGGACACCAACAGCTTTCTCAACTCGTTCGACGACCGCGGCCAGGACATCCTCATCGCCAACTACTACCGTCAGGACTTCATCTGGCCGGGCCACACGGTCCAGACCAGTTTTCACTACGACTACGATCAGGCGCAGATCAAGTACGACAAGAACGGTTTCCTCGTGCGGCCCGACCCGGTTGGCATCGCCCAGCCGCACGAGGTCAATGCCTGCTATTTCGGCGTCGCCAACGATGGCCACATCAATGAGCTCAACATCTCGAGCCACTTCTATTACGTGATCGGACACGACACGCTCAACCCGCAGGCGCTGCAGCCTGTCGACATCGGAGCGACGATGGCGGCCGTAGAGCTTTCCTATTCCCCCGACTGGATCCGCTTCCGGAGCTCGTTCTTCTTCGCCTCCGGCGACAACAACATCAACGACAACAAGGCAGGCGGCTTCGACGGTATCATCGACAACCCGCAGTTCGCCGGCGGGGAGTTCAGCTTCTGGGTGCGGCAGCAGATCAAGCTGCTGGGCACCAACCTCAAGAACCTGCTGAGCATCTACCCCGACCTCCGCGCCAGCAACAAGTTTCAGTCCCAGGCGAACTTCGTGAACCCCGGATTGCAGCTGTACAATGTCGGTGTGGATTTCGAGCTCACACAAAGAACACGGCTGATCACCAACTGCAACTTTCTGTTCTTCGACACCACGGACGTACTCGAGTCGTTCGTGTTTCAGGACAACATTTCCCGTTCCATTGGCACCGACCTCAGTGTGGGCTTCGAATCTCGTCCGCTCCTCAACAACAACTGGATCTTCAGGGCGGGCGTCTCGGGTTTGCTCGTCGGAGAGGGGTTTCAGCAGCTCTACGGCAACCTCGACAACAACGTGCAAAATCTGTTCGCGGCGTTCACCGATCTCGAACTGGCGTTCTGATCTGATGGTCTTTTCCTCGAGCCGTGCGGCTTTCGGCAACCTCGTTCAGTCGAGCCTCGGGAAAATCTTCTCGCGGTTGCGGCAGCACCGTGTCGCGCTGGCAGCTGGCTGTGGTGCCGCGGTGCTGGCCGCGGTGCTGCTTCGGCCGGCGGCCACCCCCGCCCATCTCGACCTGCATGCCTTGCGGTCGCTGTCAGCCGAACGGGCTCGAGAGATCGCCGGATTCCCGGGCACCATCGACCTACGGGGGCTTCCCACGCTCTCCGCAGAGGCGGCCGGGGCCCTCGCCGCCCATGCCGGGCGGCTGGAACTCGACGGGCTGGCGGAACTCTCCACAGCCGCAGCCGCGGCACTGGTAACCCACAGGGCCCCGCTATCGATCGATGGGCTCGTGATCCGCTCGCGAGACGACGAGGCGATCTCCGTACCGCTCGCAACGCTCTTGTCGCGGCAGGCGGGGCCGCTGAGGTTCGACCGCCTGACTGATCTGCAGCCCGAGGTGGCAGCCGCATTTGCCGGGCATTCCGGGCTGCTTGCGCTCCCAGCGGTTAGTCAGCTGACACGATCGGCGGAGGAGCGGCTGGCAGAGCATCCCGGCGGGCTCGGTCTGGATCGACTCGAGTCCATCCAGACCGCGGCACTCATCAAGAAATTGCGGGCCGACGGCAGGAATGACTTCGATGCCGTACGGTCGCTCTCCCCGGAGGCGTCTGAGGCCTTGGCCACCTCCGATGGTCCGTTCTCGATCGCGGCGGTCGTTTTCCAAGCCGCAGCCGCCCCTGAAATCGATCCCTCGCTCGCCCGACTCGTCGCCAGGCACTCAGGCCCCGTCAGCCTGCCCGCGGTCGAGAGGCTCTCCGAAGCAGCCGCCGTTGAGTTGGCCCGGCACAAGGGACCGCTCGCATTCGATGGACTCTCCACCCTTTCCCCCGCCACCGCCCAGGCGCTCTCCGCGCATCCCGGGCCTTTGCGGCTCGCAGGTATTGCCACGCTCGACGGACCCTCGGCGGCCTTTCTCGCCGCCCACCACGGCACCCTCGATCTCGATGGCCTCGAGACGATCGACTCCGCCGAGCTGGCCGACAAACTCCTGGCTGATGGTCGGACCGATTTCCGCCGGGTGGTATCGATCTCCAAGGCCGTCGCGGAGCGAGTGGCAAGCCACCCGGGACCTTTCGATTTCTCGGGGCTCACCGCGGTGAGCCCGCCGGTGCAGGAGACGCTCGCCCGTCATCCCGGGCCGCTGGGCCTGGCAGGCCTGGCAGCCGCGGCCGCCGAGGCGACTCGGCTCGACAGGCTGCATGCCGCGCTGCTCGCGAAGCACCGCGAACCACTGCCGCTGACGCGCCTGGTCGAGCTCGAGAGCCTGCCGCTGGCGGAGAAACTCCTGGCCGACGGTCGCTCCGACTTCGTTGCGGTCGAAAGGCTGTCGCCTGAGGTCGAGAAGCTCTTCGCCGGCCATGCCGGACCGCTCGATCTGGGCGGGCTGCGTTGCATCACGGAGGCCGAGTTGGCCGCGAAACTGCTGGCCGATGGCCGGAAGAACTTTGACGCCGTCGAATCGATCTCCGACGAGGCCGCTTTTGTGTTGGGAAGGCATGGCGACGCCCTGTCACTCCGCACGCTCGTCGGACAGGCCGCCGTGAGCCGCACGATCCCGGTGCCAATGGCAGCAGCCGTTGCCCGTTCGAGCGGAAAGCTTCGGCTGCCACTGCTGGGTCGCCTGCACGACGACGTCGCCGCGGCGCTCGCCACGCATGCCGGGCCGCTCGAGCTCGACGGACTCGAGGAGCTCACGCTCGCGCAGGCCGCAGCGCTCGCCAGCCACGCACACGGGCCCCTTTCGCTCGATGGCCTCGCCCGCTGCGAGCCTGCGGTTGAAGAGGCGATCGCCAGCCATGCGGGGCTCGTCTCCATGGCCGGCTTGCGGCTGCTGGCCACGGCCCGGCTGGCAGAGAAGCTGTGTGCCGATGGCCGCCGTGAGTTCGGCGGGATCGCGGAGCTGTCACCGGCGGCGGCGGCTGTGCTCGCCACGCTTCCCGGCCCGCTGTTTCTCAATGGGCTCGGTTCGCTCTCGGTCGAAACGGCCGCCGCCCTTGCCGCCCACGTGGGCGATCTTTCGCTTAACGGGCTCGAAACGCTCCCTGTCGAGGCCGCGACGGCTCTGGCGGACCACCGCGGCGAACTCTCGCTCCGCGGCGTTCAGCGTCCCGCGGGCGAGCTGAAGGCCGCACTCGACAAGCACGCCGAACCGGTCTGGCTCGGCGCCGAATGACGCGAGCCGCCGTCGAGCATGTCACCCCCGGCGACCCATTCCAGCACCGTCTTATACGGGTCACCCGTGAGCCTCGCGCGTGCCCCATCGCGCTCAGGAAGCCCGGAGCGCGAGCGACGGGTAGACGGGCGGCGACCTCGTTGGCAGCGCGGAACCGAACGATACGGCAACCCGATAGGGGTAGGGAGGCCCGATTGGGTTCGGGCCCCCCTCCCTCCGAACCGTGCTGGCGGATCTCCCGCACACGGCTCTCCGGTCGATGGTCTTACCTCGGTGAGGATTGAACGGCCGTGACGCGGGCTGTCACCAGA
>JAIOPD010000049.1 GCA_021414115.1 Planctomycetia bacterium | reverse complement strand
TCCCACCACCCGCATGCCCAAGCCGCGGGCGAGTTGGGCGACGATCCGGCCGATCTTCCCGCAACCCACGATGCCCAGCGTCTTACCTTCCAGTTCGATCCCCTTGCGGCGCTCCCAGCCCCCGGCCTTGATCGCGGCGTCGGAAAGCGGGATCGACCGCGCCAACGCGAGAATGAGGCCAATCGCCAGTTCCGCGACGCCGCGGGCATTCGCCCCCTCTGCCCGCCGCACCTCGATGCCCCGGCTACGGGCAGCGTCGAGATCAATCGCATCGACGCCGGTGCCGTTGCGGGAGATCACGCGTAGCTCGGGGGCAGCGGCGAGCACGCCGTCGGTGATCTTCTCCACACCGGCCAGCCAGCCCACGCAGCCTGGGAGGAGCGCCTTCAGTTCCGCCGCCGTCGGCATGCGGCCTGCCGGACCGAACACGACCTCATACCCTGCCGCGGCAAGCCGCGTAAGCGCCGGATGACCTCCGGTGGTGAGCGACCGCGGCGTGACGAGAATTTTTTCGCTCATATGGAAGTGACCCTCGTGATATGAGGACGCCAGGAGGGGTTGCCCCTGCCATGGAGCCGGCGTTGCCGGCAAGCGGAGCCATGGATGGCGGAGCGCAGACGGCATCGAGAGAGCGAAGGGCCGGGCACCGATCCGCCAAAAGCGGATTGGTCGACCCGAAGCGAACGTCCGGCGACATGGCAGGGGCAACCCCGACCGACGCAAGACTCGGACCGAACAGTTCGTTGCATGCCAGAGACCGCCTTCACTACTCGATGACTTCGCGGCCGCCGCGGATGAACACCCGCTTGGGAAAGCCCTCGACGGCGATGTCGCCGTAGTTGTGGCCGGCCTCAGCCGGATAGACGCAGAACGAGATCAGCGGGTCGAAGCCGGTGTTGATCGAGCGGTGCCCCCAGTGCGGCGGCACGTAGACCATGCGGTTGCGCCGCATCGGCTCGGCCCGACACGAGCCGTCGGAGAGCTTGCACATCATGTAGCCCGTGCCCGCGATGCAGAGATACGTCTCGGCGGTGCCGCTGACGGTGTGATAGTGCCCCTTTGTCATGAAGCACTCGTCACCCACGCGGCCCGGATAGAGCTTCGAGATGCAGAAGAGCAGGTGGCCGTAGGTTTCCGGGATCACCTTCTCGAAGACCTCGTAATGGACGGGGTCGCCGGCGGCGATCAGCCGGTCGAGGGCGGCGGCGTCCTTGTAGTAGCCCTTCATGTCGCTTGCGCGGCGGACGAGCACGCGGTCGGGCGCGGCCATCGCGCCGGTGACGAGGTCGATATCGACGCCAAAGGGAAGGTCGGCATCGGTGACGGTGTGATCGGCGACTGCGTGGGCCATGGAAAAACTCCGGGGTGTTGTTGAAGGGTGAGGTTTGCGTCAGGCGGGTCCCGTCGCTTCCGCTCCGGGCTTTTTTGGGTTGCCCGGGCATCGTCAGGCGGTGCGGGTGCTCGCGGCGATTTGCCCGAGGGCGTCGAACCCCGGGCCGCGGGCCGGGATCTCGATGTGAAACACTTCCTCCATCACGCGGGTCCAGCCGTGCAGGAAATAGACCCAGCCGTCTTCCACGTGCAGGTGCCGGGCGGCGGCCTGCCGGCGGGCCTGCACGAGAAAATGCAGGTCGCCGCGGTAGTTGAAGTCCCAGGCGAGGCCGTGCTCGGGAAACTCGGCCGCATCGGTGAGCGGTGAGCCGGGCGCGTCTTTGCCGAGGCCGGTGGCGTTGGCCACGAGCGAATGGGGGGCGAGCCGGGCGAGCACGCGGTCGTTGTCCTCGGGCCGGGGCGTGTGGATGTATTCGACTGGGATCGAGACGTGGAGCTTCTTGTGGATGGCCTCGATCTCGTGGAGCCGGCCCGGGCTGCGATTGGTGACGAACAGCCGCCGGGGCAGGTTGTCGCCGTGCTTGGGATCGAGCATCGCGCAGGAGAGGGCGATCGACGAGCCTCCCGCGCCGAGGATGAGCGTGTCGCCGCCGGTCTTCTTCCAGTGGTCGGCCGGCAGAAACGCCTCGAGCGACAGGCCGCTCGTGATCGGGTCTTTCGCGTAGCCGCAGAGGAGCGAATGGGCCCGCGAGGCGGCGGGCAGGCCCCGCTTGGCGATCCCGCTCACCTCGCCGAGCAGCTCGGCGAAAGGGTCGAGTTCGTCGAAGAGGTCGCGGCAGGCGGTAAGGAGATCGATCTTGTGCGTCGTGACGAGGGCCCCGAGCGACTGCGGGTCGTCCTTAATGAACTTCACGACGTGCCGATACACGGCCGGGTCATCGTGCCACTTGCAGTCGAGGCCGCGGATCGCGACCGCGCCGAGGCCAAGGTGCTTGGCCCACTTGGGAAACACCTGCATGATCGAGCTTTTACCGGTCGTCACCCCGATGAAATACATCGTGGGCCGCGTGGCCGGCTCGAACACGGTGTCGGCGGTGGCCTGCACGGCGGGGAGCACGATCGCGGCGTCGGCGGCCGGCGTGTCGAGGTGTGTGGCGGTGGTCATGGATGGGCTCACAAGAGGTCGTCTCCAATGTCGTTGAACGGGCGCTTGTGCCCTGTTCTCCCCGCGGCCGCTGGATCGAGTACCCGCAGCAGCCTGCGATACCTATCGAGCCGACGGGCGGCGAGGGCGGCCTGCGACCGCACAGGCTTCACGGCCGCAGCTGTCTCCACCCACTGCCGCGCGGCCGCATCGGGCGATTTCAGAAGGCCCGCGCCCCAGCCGGCGACGATCGCGGCGCCGGCGGGCGCACCCTGGCTCTCGACGACGGGCCGCACGGGAAGCTGGAGCGTGTCGGCCTTGATCCGGTTCCAGATGCCGCTCGCCGCGCCGCCACCGGTCACGCGGAGTTCGTCGAGCTTTGCCGCGGGCAAGAGGCGGCGGATGGCGGCCATGTACACCGCATACTCGAGGGCGACGCCTTCGAGCACCGCGCGAAAGAGTTCACCTGCGCCGTGGGCATGCGTGAGGCCGGTCCATGCACCGCGGAGATGCGGCTGCGGCGGCGAATTGCGGCCCGCGAGATGCGGCACGAACAGCGGCAGGTCGTCCGTCGGCTCGACTGCCGCGGCGAGCCGATCGAGGGCGGCGATGTCGGCGGGTGGCGCGGCAGCGCGGCGGCCCTTCTCAGCCGCGGCGAAGAGCCCGCGGAACCACTCGATGTTCATGCCGCCGCCGTTCACATAGGCATAGGGATGCCAGAGTCCGGGCGTCACCGACCTGGCGCACGAGAGAATTCCCTGCTCCGCGTCTGGCGTGAACTGACTGCACGACGCGGCAAACACGCTCGCCGTGCCGGCTACGTCCACGCAGATGCCCGGCTTCGTCGCCCCGCACGCAAGCAAGCTCGCCGCCGTGTCGCCGCAGCCCGCGACCACAGGCACGCCGGCGGCAAGACCGCACGCCCGCGCCGCGGCGGCCGTGAGCGTGCCGACGATCTCCTGCGGCGGCACGATCCGCGGCAGCTTCGTCCGCTCGAAGCGAAATATCTTGCAGAGTGCCTCGTCCCATTCGCCGCGGGCCGTGTCGGCAAAACCCGAGAAATGGAGATACGTGTGATCGATGAAGGCCTCGCTCCCGGCGAGCCCGCAGAGCCGCATCGCGGCATACGCGCCGGGCTGCACGAACGCGGCGATCCGCTTGAAGTCGGCTGGCCGCTCTTTCTGCCACCAGAGCTTCTTCGGCCCGTGGTTAAAGCTCGGCGGGCCGCCCGTCTTGCGGATGATTTCCGGGCCGGCCTCGGCGAGCATCTTCTCGATCATCGCCCCGCAGCGGGTGTCGAGCCACGAGTCGTAGGGCGTGACATGCTTCCCATCAGCGGCCACGCCGATCACGCCGGCCATCTGGCCGTCGATGCCGATCGCCGCGACGGCGCCCGGTTTGATTCGCCCCGTCTCGACGCACTCCTTGATCGTGCGGCAGACGCTCGCATACTGCCGCCCCGGATCCTCCTCCACGACGCCAGGCTTCGGCCGGGCCAGCCGCGAGGCCTCGAAGGCCGACGCGAGGAGCGTGCCATCGGCGTCGAAGGCGGCGGCCTTCGTCCCCCGCGTGCCGATGTCGATGCCGATCAGAACCGCCACCACGTCCCTCCCTGCCTCGGCGCGGCCCCGTCAGGGCTGCGCTGCGATCACCACCTTGAGCGCCGTGCCGCTGGCCGCCGTGTCATACGCCTTCGCCAAGTCGGCGAAAGAATAGACATGTGACACCACGCGCCGCACGTCCACGCGGCCCGAGCCGATGAGCTTCAGGCTTGCCACGTAGTCTCGCGGCGCGCCCCCTGTCGTGCCAGTGACGAGCAGGCTCTTGTAGTGGACGGCGTTGGTGTCGAGGGGCACACCGGTCGTGCCCCGCGGCCAGCCGGCAAACAGGCACAGCCGGCCGAGTGGCGCCAGGATCTCGAGCGCCTCCGTCTGGATCTCTGGCACGGGCACCGCGATGATCACGACATCCACGCCCCCGGGGGCATGCTCCCGGGCCCAGTCGCGCACGGACTGCTCGGACACGTTCACCGTGTCGGCCGCGCCGAGTTCGCGAGCGAGCGCGAGCCGCGCCGGATTGCGATCGGCCACGATGATCCTGCCGGCCCCGCTCGTGGCCGCGAGCATCACGTGCAGCAGCCCCATCGGGCCCGCGCCGTAGATCACGACCGTATCGCCGGGCTCGATCCGCGTGGCCCGCTGCGCCGCCACGACGCAGGAGAGCGGTTCGGCCAGCGTGGCGGCCCGCGGGTCGGCCCCGTCGGGCAGTGGGATCACGAGCGCCTGCTCGATCGCGGCCCGCGGGATCGCGACCAGCGGCGCATGGGCGCCGTCACGGTCGATACCGAAGGCCGAGTAGGCCGGGCACATGTTGCCCATGCCCTGCATGCACATCCCGCAGTGGCCGCAGCCGATGTTGGGGGCCACGCCGACTTGCTGGCCCACAGCAAAGCCGTTCGACGAGCCGTTCACCTCGACGATCGTGCCCACGAACTCGTGGCCGAGCGTGATCGTCTGGCCGTCGCGGAGCTTGCGGTGGCCGTGGTTCAAGATCTTGATGTCGGTGCCGCAGATGCTCGCCGCATCGATCCGCACAACGAGGCCGCCGGGCTCCGCGACCGGCTCGGGAGCATCCGTGACGGCGAAGCCGCCCCCTTGCGTATAGCGAGCTGCGATCATGCGATCACCCCCGCGCCGTTGACGGGCACCGGCTGGCCGGTCCGGAGGCTCTCGTTGATCGCCACCACTGCTTCGACGGCCCAGCGGCCGTCGGCTCCGGTCACGTCGGTGGGCCGATCGGTGAGCACGGCGTCGACGAAACTCTCCATCTCGGCGAGGTAGGCATCGCGGAAGAGCGTTCGCCAGCTGGCCACGGCCTCGCCATGCAGACCCGACTCGACCGTGATCCACTCACAGCCATGCTTGCGGGCGCTACCCACGAAGAGTACGCCTTTTTCGCAGAGGATTTCCACACGGGCGTCGTAGCCGTAGTGGGCCGGGCAGGTGCCGTCGACCACGGCGATCGTGTCGTCATCGAGCCGCAGCGTCGCCACCACGTTGTCGTAGAAGTCGGGAAACCGCTCGCGGGCTTCGGGCATCTTGAAGTTGTGGGCCTCAGCGTAGGCATGCCGCACGCCCGCCCCCGTGAACCAGTGGATGCTGTCGAGGTCGTGGCTATTCACCTCGGCCACGATGCCGTTGCTCTTCTTGAGATCCCACATCCACGGCCCTGGGCCGCCGGGTCCGCGGCCGGTGCTCTTGATGATCATCACACGGCCGAGCGTGCCTGAGTCGAGCACTGCCTTCGCCCGCCGGAAGCCGTCGTCAAACCGCCGCATGAAGCCGATCTGCAGCTTCACGCCGGCCGTCTCGCAGGCCTCCTCAATCGCCCGGCACTCGTCGGCCGTGACGGCCATCGGCTTTTCGAGAAACACGTGCTTGCCCGCTGTGGCCGCCGCACAGGCGATCTCGGCGTGGAGGAACGTGGGCGTGACAATCACGACGGCGTCGATCGCCGGATCGGCACAGACCTCGCGAAAGTCGGCAAAGGTCCGCGGGCAGCCGAGTTCGGCCGCCGCCGCACGGAGATTGTCGGGATTCGCATCACACACGGCGGCCAGGTCAGCCCGGTCGATCCGGCGGGCGATATTCGCCCCGTGGATGAGCCCAGCCCGGCCGCTGCCAATCAAACCCAGTTGCAGGCGTTTCATACCCGCAGCGTACTTTGTCCGGTCAAAGCCAGCAAGGGCAGCGGTCAGGGGGCTTCCACGAGCAGGCCGGGCACCGCCGCAAAATGACTGTCGTAAGCCACTAAGCGGCCACCATTCTCGAGCGCAGTCGCCGCGATCCAGATGTCATTCGTGGGAATGGGCGTGCCCTGTTGTTTGAGCATCGTCACGATCGCCGCATATCGCTGTGCGACGTTGTCAGTCGTATCGACGATGACAACGCCTGGCTGGCTTCGGAAGGCGGCAAGCAACGAGAGGTTTTCCTCGAGCCGGTTTCCTCCTTGGAATCCCGTATACACCTCACCGAGTACGGTTACCGGCAGAAGAATCTGATCCGCAGCCTCAAGCCTCTGCTGGAGTTTCGGCTGTCCGCGCATCAGCCGGCTGTATGCAGAAGTGTCGAGACAGAGGCGGATCACCGCCACACCTCTTCGTCCACCGTCTCAAACGGTGCGGTGGCGCGATCGAAGGCGTCGGCCTCGCGGGTGTCCCACTTGGCAGCGATTGCGGACAGATCCCGCCGGCGGGCCTCGGGCTTACCGCCCGTCGCCGTTTCGAGCAGATGAATCACGGTTTGATTGAGGCTGAGGCCCGATCGCTCGGCCAGCGACCGAAGCTTGGCCTCAATCGCCGCAGGTATGTTTCGAACAGTGAGCTGACTCATAAGGCGCAGGCATTATGCATGCGGGAAATGCAGGCGTCAATTGCGGCTGCAATTACGCTATGCGGCGGCAAAGCATTTCCGAAGTCTCGCTACCTACCGCTCAAGCCGCATCGAGAACGTAAGGGGGGTCAGCGGGTCAGAAACGCCTCGAGCGTGAGCGGCTTCAGAGTCCGAAACCTGGCGAAGTCTCGGTCTTCGGTGAGGAGCATCGTCGCCCCGTGCTCGAGACAGACTGCGGCAATCTGTGCGTCGAACACCAAATTGCCCTGCACCTTCGATTCCTCGATCAGGCTTCGTAAGAGATTTAGGTACCGATCGCCGGGCACAAGCAGCCGCGCCGAAGGACTGGCAAGCAATGATTCCATGGAATCGACCGCGTCGATCGCCGGTGTCGGCGGATCGAAAAGCCGGTCGTGGGATACGACGCGCAGGAATTCACCAATGCAAAAAATTGGAATCGCCCAGGCTTCGTCTCCTTCTGCCAGCTGCCGCACCGCCCGCAGGGCGGCATTGTGCAGCGCAGACTCCTCGCGATCGGCGTAGACGAGGATGTTGGTGTCGACGGCGATCACGACCGTCCTTCCATCCTCTCGAACAGCCGATCTCGGTCGGCCACGTCCACGCCGGGCAGCGCGCGGCCGCGGTGGGTTTTCCACCGGAGGCGATAGGACGTATCGGCCGTCCCTCGTCGGGTGAGCGACGCTGCCAGGGCATGCTCCACGAACGCAGTCAGAGTAGTTCCCTTTTCCGCTGCGACCCGGCGAGCCGCCGCAAGAAGCCGATCATCGATATCGAGCGTGGTTCGCATGCATAAATATGTATGCCAGATGCAGCCTTGTGTCAAGTTGATTGATTTGTCGCCCCGACCCACCCAGCTCAACGCTTGAGCCGCATCGAGAACGTGGAGGGCTCGGGGCGTCGATCCGTACGACGAAGACTGCCGGGTCCACGGCCGCCGCACAGGCGATCTCAGCATGCAGAAACGTGGGCGTGACGATCACGACCGCGTCAATCGCCACGTTGCAGGCGTTTCATGCCTGTACTGCATTTTGGCCGGTCAAAGACAGCCGAAACGCTCGACGAGTCAGACGGCTCACAGGATGCCCAATAAGGCAGGTTGCATCGACACCGTAATGCAACCATAATGGTTCCGAAATGGAGGTTCGGTGATGCCGACGACCCTGACGCTGAAGAACATTCCCGATGACGTGTATGAACGACTCAAGGCCTCCGCGGTGGCCCATCGGCGAAGCCTGAACAGTGAGGCCATCGTGTGCCTGGAATCAGTGCTGGTGTCCGGACGGGTCTCTGCCGCCGAGCGGCTGGCACGAGCCCGCGCTCTGCGTGCTGCGCTGCCCAAGCTGAAGTTTCGGGCCAAGGATATCGACGCCTTCAAGCGGGAGGGCCGCCAGTGATCGTGGTCGACAGCAACGTCGTCGCCTATCTCTACCTACCGGGAGACCACACCGCGAAAGCGGAGTCGTTGCTCGCACGAGATGAGCACTGGGCCGCTCCGCTCCTCTGGCGAAGCGAATTCCGCAACATTCTTGCCGGCTACCTGCGGCGGAAAATGCTTACGACTGTGAATTCGTGGCGCTGGCCATGACGCTTGGCGTGAAGCTCGTGACGATGGACGCGAAGCTGCGAAAGGCTTTTCCGAAGAAGGTCGTCATGCTGTCGGCTGGCTGATCCGGTATCGGCCTTCTAATGCATCGCCGCGCGAGCAGCGGCGACGCATTCGCGGATGGCGTCGAGTGGATCAGCCGGCGTCTCCTCGTACTCAAGCGAGAGAGCGCCGTTGGCCGGAAATTTCGCCTGTCCAAGAGCCTCGAAGAACGCGGGCACGTCGATGTGGCCCTTGCCGAGCACCACGCCCTTGGCGTTGCCCTGCATCTCGGCGAAGTCCTTGAGATGGATGCCATAGAGCCGCCCCGCGAGGAGCCGGATCACCTCGACGGGCCGCTCGCCTGACCGGATGAAGTGACCGATATCCGCACAGGCGCCGATCCGCTCGTCGCGCTTCTCGATCGCCCGCAGGACGTCGATCGCTTTGTTGTAGCGATGGCCAGGAACGTGGTTGTGGATCGCCACCCGCATGTCGAATTCCCTGACGAGTGAGTCGAGGCTCTCGAACGAGTCGGGGTCCGGATCGCCCACGAGCGTGGGGACACCGGACAGCTTTCCGTATTCGAAAAGTTGCCGGTTGGCCGCGGCGTCCTTCGTGAACCCGCGCACGAAGGCGGCGGAAATGGCGAGCCCCAGATCGCGCACCTTGTCGCGCATCAGGGCGACCGAGTCGTTGACCGCGATCGGTAGCATTCCCGAAAAGAACTCGACCGCGTCGAAGCCGAGGCCGTTCACTCCGTACGGGATAAGCTTCGACGTCGTCACCGACGACATCCGTGGTGACAGGCTGAACGCCTATGCGGCATGCATTCTCATCGGGCGCCATGAGTTTCCGCCGGAGACACTCCAGACGCTCGGTGACTACCTCACAAACGGTGGAGCGTTGTATCTCAGCCGAAAGCAGGTCGCTCAACTCGGTGCCGCCTACACAGCGCTCGAGGCTCATGGCGCCGTACAGGTTTACGACGACGATAAAGACAAGCTGCCCGAAACCGTGAAGTCGGCGTCACGCCCATTGAAGACCGGCGGCAGAGCGAAATCGCCGGGGTGAGAGATGCAACCCGGACTCTCCTCTCGGCTCACGCCTCGGGCTTCCATGACACCTCTTGTCGCACAGCGCTCCGGCAAGCCGCGAGCGCACGCGCGAGCCACCTCATGCATACAAACTCTCGACGATTCCCGTCGAGTCGCCGTGGCGGTCGACCTCGACGCCCGAACCTTGGAGGAGCGTCAGCCAGGCGTTGCAGAGCGGCGTGTTCTTCGGCACGACGAGGTTGTGGCCGAGTTTCACGCCTGCCCCCCGGCCGGCGATGAGCGTCGGGCAGTTGGTCAGTTCGTGACCGGTGCGGATATTGCTGCCGAACACCACCGTCGTGTGATCGAAGAGCGTCGTGCCCTCCGGCTCCGCAGCGGCCTGGAGCCGGTCGAGGAAGCCCGCAAAAAGCTCGCTCTGGGCGAGGTCCCGGCGCCGGGAGGCGTCGAGCTGTTCGTTGCGACTGCCGTGGTAATGGCTCATATCGTGCGGATGCACCTTGATGTCGAGGCTCGTCAGGAGTGAAGCCACCGGCTGGCGGTAGGTGATCACTCGCGTGCTGTCGGTCCGGAGGGCTGCCAGAATGATGTCGTACACGAGCGCGATCTCGTCGCGACCCGACACCGACTGACCAGGCTCGGTGAGCGTCGCCTTCGGCTGCGGCACGCCGATCCATTGCTCGTCCTTCGCCAGCCGCGTCTCGATGTCGCGGATGCCCTCGAAGTATTCATCGAGCTTTCGCTGGTCGGTCGTATTCAAGCCTTTTTGGAGATACTGGGCGTTGTCGAGGACGGCATCCAGCACGCTCCGCTTCTCGGCGAGCATTGTCCGCTGTTTCTCGATCGGCGCGTTGTCGGCCGAGAAGAGCCGATGGTAGGCGGCGAGCGGGCCGTTCTGGCCGCCGACCGGCTTGCCGCTGACGTCCCAGGCCATCGACAGGCCCGGGCCGTGGCCCGAGTCGCCCTCCTTCTCGCTGTAGTTGAATTGGAGCGACGCGAACCGCGTGTGGAGGCCGAGCTGGCTGGCCGCGACTTGATCGGCCGAAACGCTGTTGTGGAAGTTTTGCCCGGGCTGGGCATAGCGATTGGCGCCGGTGAGCCACATCGTGCTGCCCCAGTGTCCCTCGTTGGCATATTTGTTCCACAGCCCTTGCACGATCGTGAAGTCGGCCTTGTGGCGGGCCAGCGGCGCGAGGCCCGGCGGGAGGACGTAGTCGGGACCGGGCGTCTTGATGTCGGGATACCAGAGGTCTTCGGTCACACCCCAGCCGAACCCGAGGAACACGAGCCGCTTGGCGGGAGGAGCGGCCGCGGCAGGGGCTGCGGCGGCAAACCGCCGAAACCCGAGCGACGGCAGAAACGGCAGCGCGACCACGCCGGCGGCCGAGCGGAGCACATGACGACGGCTGGGGAGATGGCTCATGGCGAGGACCTCATTTGGTGTGGAATGCGTCACTGGCCACGAGGGCCTGGATCAGTTCGCGGATCGGAAAGTTTTTCGTTTTGGCGTGCGCAACAATCTCGTCGAGCAGCGGCTCGTCGCTGAAGCCGCAGGGACGGCCGAGGGCATATTCGACGAGCGCGCGGCTCAAGCCGCGGGCGAAGGCATCGGGCCGGGCCGCAATGATCGCCCGCAGTTCCTGATAGTCGGCGAACGCAGGGCCGCCGTAGAGGGCGCCGGCCGGTTCGATCGACCATGCCTTCACCTCCTTGCTGCCGTCTGCCTTGTACTCGTCGGTCGTTCGCCACTGGCCGACGGCATCGAAGTTTTCGAGGCCCAAGCCGATCGGATCGATCCGGCGGTGGCAGCTCGCGCACTGCGGCTCTTCTTGATGCAGCCGCAGCCGCTCGGCCGGCGTTACCGCCTTGCCGGCCAGCCGCGCGATGGCCGGCACGTTTGCCGGCGCGGGAGGCGGCGGATCGTCGAGCAGCTTCCGCAGTACCCAGGCACCCCGCTCAACCGGGCTCGTCTCGTCGCCGTTGCCTCCCATCAGGTGAAAGGCCGTCATCCCGAGAAAGCCGCCCCGCGGTGAGTCAGCCGGTAGCGGCACGGGGCGGAAGTGGTCGCCTGCCACGCCGTCGAGGCCGTAATGGCGGGCCAAGACGTTGTTGACGACGACGTAGTCGGCTGCGAGCAGGTCGCGGAGGCTGCCGTTGGTGCGGAGGAGGTGGCCGACGGTCTCGTAGATTTCTCGCTTGGCGGCCAGCCGCGTGCTGTTGTCGAAATCGGAGAACTTCTTGCGGTTGACCTCGAAGAAGTCGAGCCGATGAAGGCCGAGCCACTGGTAGACGAATGGCTCCAGGAATCCCTTCGAGCGCGGGTCGTCAAGCAGCCGCTCAGCCTGAGCCGCCAGCACGGCGGGCTCCGAGAGCTTGCCCGCAGCGGCGAGGTCACGGAGTTCATGATCGGGTGGCCCGCCCCAGAGGAAGTACGAGAGCCGGCTGGCAAGTTCCGGCTGCGTGAGCGGCCGCGGGTGACCGTCCACAGCGGGCTCGGCCAGGTAGAGAAACATCGGGGCCGCCAGCACCACCGAGAGAGTCTCCTTGAGGGCGGCGGCATGCTTCTCACCGGTGGCGATTCGGCGGTCGTAGATCGCCATGAGCTTCCCGACGAAGCTCGCCGGTGGCGGCGTGCCGCGGAACGCCGCCAGGGAAAACGCCTCCAGCGTGGCCTCGATCTGGCTGCGGCTGGGTGGCTTCGCGTCGTCGAACATGCCGTCGAGGATCAGGACGCCGGGGGCCGTCGAGGCCGCGGCAGGCACACGCTCGATCTCCAGCCAATCGACCCAGATGGCATATTCGGGGCCGATGCCGTTTTTGTTTTTTCCCTCACCGAACCGGCGGGAAGCCAGTTCATTGGAGTCGTGGCTGTTCTTCTCGCGGATGAAAAGCGTGCGGTCGCCGGTGTCGGTGTGCTTGCGGGTGAACGTAATCGGCACTTCGATCACCTGCGGTTGCTCGAGTGTGCCGGTTACCTCGTGGGTGGAGAGGATCTGCCCCGATCGGGGATGGATGCCAAACTCGATGAACCGCCGCTCGGGCGTCGCATGGTCGTTGCCCGCGACACGAAACCGCACGATGAAATCTCCGGGCGGCCAGTGGGGCGGCGCGACGGTGGCGATAACGCCGTTGTTGAGGATCGAGGGATGGACGGTTTCGGTGGCGAGGTAGGCGCCTGTATCGAGGCCGGGGGAAGCAAGGGCGTATTCATGGTAGGGGAGGTAATACGGATTCAAGGCAGCGTTGGCGATGTCGGCAGCGGTGCCGGCGGTGGTGAGTGGTTCGCCGAACCCAAAATCGACCGGCGAGGGCGCTCCCGGAATCCGGTCCCATGATCGGCGGAACTCAAAGTCGTTTTTCGACTGCTTCCGGATCTCAGCCACGATGGCGGTGTTTTCCGGCCGGTCTGCGGCGGCATCGACCGCCGCGACCCAGCGACGGGCCCGGTCCCGCTTGTCGGTTGCGTCGCCGACCACCTTCACGAGCCTCTGCAACCCTTCTTCAGCCTCGTAGCGGTGGCGTTGCACGAGGCCGCGGGCCGCATGCCGAGCGACGGCCTCCTCGATCGCCTCACGGCCGAGGGCCTGGTATTGCTCAATTTGGTTGCTCGACATGAAGAGGTTGGAGCCGACGGTGTCGAATGAGCCGTTGCCGGTGTCGGCCGGCAGTTCGGCGACGTTGATCTCGACGCCGAGCAGTTCACGGAGCGTGTTGCGGTATTCGCGACGGTTGAGCCGCCGCATCGTGATCGTGCCCCGCTGGTCAGCCAGACTCTTGCGGGCGGCGACCATGGTCGTGGACAGGTCATCGACGAGGTCGGCCTTGGCGGCGGCGGCCAGCTGTGGCTCGTCGTCCGGCGGCATCGCGCCGGAGTTGAGCACGTTGAGCACCTTCTGCCACCGTTCGGCGGTCTGGATATCGGTGATCGAGAGTGGCAGGTCATCGAGCCGGACGCTCCCTTCCTGCGTCTCGGCGTCGTGGCAGGTGAAGCAGTGCTGCTCGAGCACGAGCCGATGACCGGCAGGCACCACGGCTCGTGCAGCCTCATTCGCCAGCGCGTGCTGCGTGAAGATCACGAGTACCGCCGCACTCCAGGCGCGCTGATGCAGGCGGCTCTTCGTTGAGGAGATCACTGGCGTCACCGATTGACCTCTTGCAGCGACACGACCACATCATCGAGGTAGTGGCCGCCAAATGTTGCTCGCCGCTGGGAAGCCGGCCCATGGGCCGCACTGAGGCGAAGCACGAGGCAGTCTGCATCAGACGGCAGGCGGAGTTCGCAGTTGATTGGCTGCCACCCCATCGGATTGCGATCGAAGCAGGCATGCCGCCGATGCGCCATCGCCAACGACTCGCGGGGCAGATCGACGTCGGGAATGTCGTGCAGGCGGGCAAAGGTGGCTGCATCGATGGCATACATGCACACGTCTCCCGTGTACGCCTCTTCGGCTGGATACTCCGCCGCATTGCAGCGGGCTGTGATCGTCGCCACCACGGCACCGCCGCCAATCAGATCGCGGTACGGCCGCAGGTCGATCACGCGAAACGTGTCGGCGATGAAGCTGTCGCCCCCCGACTTGCCTGGGTAGTCGGCCCGAAGCAGCCGCAGCATCCGTCGCCCCTGCGCTGGCGTCACGCCTTGATCAACCGGCACCACCTGCGATTCGTCTCCGCTCCAGATACCGGTTCGGCCCGCGAGCCCGTGGCACTCCGGTGCGGGGCCCGATTCGAACCCGTCTGCGAAAATCACGAACGGACGCGACAGCATCGGGACGACATAGCCGAAGGCCAGCCCAGCCCCGCAGAGGCCCACGATCAGGCCGACCGCCGCCGCGGCAAACGGCACGCGAAACGACATCGTCCGCACTGCCTGAGTGGTCACAGCAGGGCCGCCATCGCCGCCGAGGCAGACGGCCTCCTGCCAGAGCGCCTCGTCAATGGCCAGACAGGCGTGGAGATCCGCCAGGCAAAGATAGCGGTCACGGGCACCCGGGTCGGTGGCCAGCAATCCCTCGATTCGAGACATTTCCTCATCGGTCGCTCGGCCATCGAGGCAGGCGTGAATCAGGGCGTCGAGGTCGGAGATGTTCATGGTGGGTGTTTTCTCTGCAGAAATGTCGCGCATCGTGGTCAGGAGTTGGGGCCGGCGGCTTCCAGCTGCGCTTTGCTGTCGATGCAGGCCTCGAGGGCCTGCCGGATTCGCTGCAGCGACTTGTAGACCGCCTCGACGCTGCGGCCGAGACGCTCGGCCAGACCCGGCACCGTGTCATCGTCGAAGTAATACCCACGAATGAGACTCCGCTGATCGGCGGGCAGCTGGTCGAGGCACTCCCGCAGATGCTCCCGCCGCGTGTCGAGTTGCGGTGCGATCTCAAACCGCCGGGCCTCGAGCATCGCCACGAGATCCTCGCGAATGAACCGCTTGCGACGCCCGTCGGTGCGGAGAAACATCCGGGTCTCGTTGAGGGCAAACCGGCAGGCCCACGGGATGAAGGGTCGCTCGGGGTCGTACTTGTCGATCGCCTTCCAGAGCGCCAGCGCCGTCTCCTGCAGGATGTCGCGGGCGTCGGCCACGTTCGGCACGATCGCCATCACGTAACGCAGGATCTCCCGCTCCGACTGGAGAAACAGCCGCATGAACTGCTCGTGGGAGAGCGTTGGCACGGGAGCTTTCTCCGATGGCTTGGTCACACGAATCCTCTGCCGCCGGCCGGCCGGATTGGACGTGGAGCGGCTACGATCGTCGAACCAGACCCTGATTCACTATTTTATGGCGGCGATTGCGGGACGGTGGGCATCTTCGATCGGCGACAAGAGGGCCGCAAGCGGCACGGTTTCCGCGATGCCGGCTGCGGCGACGGCCTCAGTCGAGGTCCTTCACGCGAATGTCACGGAAGCGCACCTGCTTCCACGGGGCGTGCGCCTGGAGGCCGATCCCGCCGGCGTCGGGAAACTTCGAATCGACGGCCTTCATGGGATAGCGATCGACGGTGGGCCGGCCGTTGAGCCACGTCGAAACGACGCCGTTCTCGACCCGCACGTCGAGATAGTTCCACTGTCCCGGCGGATTGTCCATTCGACGGATCGGTCGGATCACCTTGCCGAGTTCCGGGTAGTACTGCTTGTTGCCGTCGCTGACCATCTTGGCCGAGACGTGCAGCACTCCCCAGAGCCCGGAGCCCCACGCGTGCTCCCAGATGTCGGCCTGCCACGGATGGATGCCACGGAGATAGACGCCAGTGTTGATCGAATCGGGGTTCGGATCGGCGAACAGGAATTCCAGTCGCAGGTGGTAGTTCCGGAAGTCCTTCCTCTTGGTGACGATGCTCGGCCCCGGACCCTCGAGCACCCACACGAGCCCGTCTCGCTTCCAGTGTTCATCCAGCGGCCCCCTGCCGCCGTAGCCCGGATAGATCTCCCATTCGGCCATGGTCATCAGGCTGCGGAAGCCGATCTCCCGGATGCGGAGATTCCGCAGCTCGAGCGGACCCTTGAAGACGCGGAGGCCGATGCACCCCGTCCGCGGCACGTGGTCGGTGCAACTCCAGGCCTCCGTGCCGTTGCAGAAAAGCGTGAACTTCGGCCCCTCGGCCACGATCCGCCAGATGTTCCATTCGCCTAGAGGTTTCTGCAGTTCGGGCACCGGCCTGCGGGCGTTTCCGCCGCCCCCGATGCTCCCCGTGGCGCTGGCGTTGTAGAGCCCCTCGCCACGTTCGGTCTCCTGCGGGCCACCCGCGAGGTCCTTCGTGATCCGGATGGGATCGGCCTCGAGCAACCGCCCCGCGTGGACGTACAGGTCGGCATCGACATCGGCGCCGCCCGCACGCCACTCGAACTCGAACTCGAAGTCACCGTAGTCCCACTGCGACGCTAGGATCGCCGTCGGATCACCCGCACCCACGATGACGCCGGCCTCCACCTTCCATGCCGACGGCACCTCCTCGGGCGCGGCCGACGCGTCGCCGAACCGCCAGCCGGTGAAGTCGGCGCCGTTGAAGAGGGGCACGAAGCCCTGCGGCGGAAACGCCTCGGCCACTTCCTGACCCGATGAACCTGCCGCCAGCAGCATGCCGAGTACCGTCGCGGCGCACCTCAAAAAGCAGGCCTTCGTCGGCATGGCAGGGTTCCTCGTGGATGCGGATGAAGCGGTCTGGCCCTCTGTCGCGGTCACGATCGAAGGATAGGACGGCCGAAGACACTTCTGCAACCGACCGCCGGCATCGGTATCACGGGGTGTTCGCGCCGAATCATCGGCTACGATCGGTGAGCCGGCCCCGGCAGTGATCGGCTGACAGAACTGAGTGAACGTGCGTATATTTACGAGAGTGCCGCAAGGAGACTCCGATGGTCCGATATACGCTCGATTCCGAAACCTGTCGCCAACTCGGAGAGGCCACGCAGACCGTCGGGCTGTTCCTACGGCGAGCATGATCAAGTTGACTGCGGCTTGCCGGATCGCTGTGCGACAAGAGGTGTCATGGAAGCCCGAGGCGTGAGCCGACAGGAGAGTCCGGGTTGCATCTCTCGGCCCGGTGTTTTCGCTCTCCCGCCGGTTTTCAATGGGCGTGACGCGAGGTGGCGGGGCATCGTCAACGGTCCTCTCGGCTCACGCCTCGGGCTTCCACATCCGTCGGACAGCCCGCGTCATCGACGGAGAACGTCAACTATTGGATGCTCCCGGTAGTAACGGCGACGGCCTGGAGCAGCGACCGTGCCGCGGCGGCGATCGCGGGACGGTGGGCATCCTCGATCGGCGACAAGAGGGGCGCGAGCGGCCCGGTTGCCGCGATGCCGGCTGCGGCGACGGCCGCATGAAGCACCCGAATCGGGCTGAGGGCATTCCTCAGATCTTCGAGCGGCTCGAACACCCCGCGAATCCGCTCGGCCTCTGCCCAGTCGCCGCGCTGGATCGCCTTGAGCAACATCTGGGAGAGCCGTGGAGCGACACAGCCACACCCGGTCGTGAATCCACCCAGGCCGAAGTCGCGCAGGTGAATGATCGCCGGCTGCTCGCCGATGCCGCTGATGATCATCCGGGGGTCGACCAGGCCGACGAGCTCTCTGAGGTAGGGATCGTGGGCCGGGTCAGGCCGCACCGTGGCATATTTGATCGCGCTCACGAGCCCGTCGTTGCACAGCTTGGCCACATCCGCCGGCTCGATGTAGCCGTCGTGCTTGATGTACAGCAGGGCTGGAAGGCCCGCGGCCTCGACGAACTTTCGCACTCCCGTCGCCACGCCGCCGCTCGTGGTGATGCCCTGCTGCGGCAGCACCATCACCGTTTGGTAGCGATGGCGACGGAAGACCTTGGCCTGCTCCAACAGCAGGCCGTAGGTCGGACCAGCGGATGGCACGACGAGCGTCGAAGGACTCGCCGCCTCGGCGAGCATGACCAGCAGCGGCTCATACTCTTCCAGCGGCAGGTGGTAAATGTTGGCATTCCCACCATAGAGCAGAAGCGAGATGCCGCCGGCCTCGATGTGGCGGATGATTGCGGTATTGGCCGCGGGATCGATTGCCCCGTCGGCCGTGCGGGCCAGCGGCGGCACGGCCATGACGGAGCGTTGGAAATGGGCCGGCGTGAGTCGCGGCGAGGCGTCCATGGATGACTCGATGAAAGGGTGACGGAAACTCAGAAAATGTCGGGCTCGGGCACTCCGCCACGGCCCTCCAAGAAACGGAAATCGCAGCCGTGGTCGGCCTGTGTGGTCTGCTCGACGTAGAGCCGGCCATAGCCGCGGCTGAACCGCTCGGCAGGCGGCTTCCACGTCGCGAGTCGGCGGGCGATCTCAGCGGCATCGACGAGCAGATCGAGGCGGCGGGCCTCGACGTCGAGAGCAATCCGATCACCGGTGCGGACTACTGCCAGGGGCCCACCGACAGCTGCTTCGGGCGCGACGTGGAGCACGCATGTGCCATAACTCGTGCCGCTCATGCGGGCGTCGGAAATCCGCACCATGTCCCGCACGCCCTGCTCGAGGAGCGGCTTCGGAATCGGCAGCATGCCCCATTCCGGCATGCCGGGGGCACCGAGTGGACCGGCGTTGCGGAGCACGAGGATGTCGTCGGCCGTGATGCCGGTCGCCGGATCGTCGATCCGGGCCTTCATGTCGGGATAGGAGTCGAACACGATCGCGCGACCCACGTGCTTGAGCAGCCGCGGGTCTGCCGCCGTCGGCTTGATCACGCAGCCATCGGGGGCGAGCGAGCCGCGGAGCACGAACGTGCCGCCGGCCCGGGCGAGCGGGTTTTCGGGCGACAGGATCACCCTCTCATCGATCACCTCGGCGCCGGCGATGTTCTCGCCGAGCGTGCGGCCCGTGGCCGTCAGGCAGTCGAGCGCGAGCAGAGGCCGCAGCCGGGAGAGCAGAGCAGGCACGCCCCCCGCGTCGTGAAAATCCTCCATGAGGTATTCACCGGCCGGCCGCAGATTGGCGATCACGGGCGTGGTTCGGGAGAGTTCGTCGAAGCGGTCGAGCGCGAGCGAGACGCCGGCCCGGCCAGCCAAGGCGAGGAGGTGGATGATCGCGTTCGTTGATCCGGCCAACGCCATATCGGCCACGATCGCGTTGTCGAACGCTGCTGCCGAAAGAATCCGCGAGGGCTTCAGATCCTCCCACACCATCTCGACGATTCGCCGGCCGCAGGCCGCCGCCATGCGGGCATGGGCGGAATGGACCGCTGGAATCGTGGCGGCGCCAGGCAGCGTCATCCCCAGTGTTTCGGCGATAGCGGCTAGCGTCGATGCCGTGCCCATCGTCATGCAGGTGCCGGCCGAGCGGGCGATGCCTTCTTCCAACTGCCGCCACACGCAGGTATCGAGGCAGCCGGCCTGCCGCTCGGCCCAGTATTTCCAGACATCCGTGCCGCTGCCGAGCCTTTCGGTGCGATACCGACCTGCGAGCATCGGGCCGGCGGGCATGAAGATCGCCGGCAGGTCGGCGGAGATGGCGCCCATCAGCAGGCCAGGCACCGTCTTATCGCAGCCCCCCATGAGTACAACGCCGTCGACTGGGTGGCTGCGGAGCACCTCCTCCGTCTCCATCGCCAGGAGATTGCGATAGAGCATCGCGGTCGGCTTCATGAACATTTCCGAGACCGCGAGCACCGGGATCTCGAGCGGAAAGCCACCGGCCTGCCAGACACCCCGCTTCACCTCCTGCACCCGCTGCGGGAAGTGGGTGTGGCACTGACTCAGATCGCTCCACGAGTTGAGGATCGCAATCACCGGCCGCCCCTCGGCCTCCTCGGCCGAGTAGCCCATCTGCCGCAACCGACTGCGATGACCGAACGCGCGCAGGTCGTCAAACGCGAACCATCTCTGTGACCGGAGGTCGGCCACAGAGAGCCGCCGGTGTGTGTCGTGGATCGGTTGTCGGGGAGCGTCGTGACTCGCCATGTCTGTCGATTTCATCCGTGTGCAAACCACGGCGGCGATTGTACGCTCACACATCCTCTGCCGAAGCCTCCTCGTTTTCGACATGACCCCACTCGGAATCCTGATCGTTGCGATGATCGTCGTGGTAGCCGGGATTCTCGTCCTGCGGCTCCACCCGTTCGTGGTGCTTGCGGCAGCCGCGTTCGTCGTGGCTTTGCTCACGCCGGGCGGTGGGCCGGATGCCGCCGCCGCTGGGCAGCGGGTCGCCGAAGGATTTGGCCGCACGGCGGTCGATGTCGGGATCGTGATCGCGATGGCGTCGATCCTGGGCTCGTGCCTTTCCGACGCGGGAGGGGCCCAGCGGATCGTCCTCGCGATCCAGCGCGCGGTCGGCGAGCGACGGACGCCGCTCGCCTTGCTGCTCGCCGCCTTCGTGCTGGGGATCCCGATGTTTGCCGAGACGGTGCTCTATCTGCTGCTGCCATTGGCGCGAGCCTCGTGGGAGCGGAGTGGACGCGGCTACTTGCTTGCGGTGCTCGCGATCCTAGCCGGGGCCACGATGACACACTCGCTCGTGCCGCCGACCCCTGGTCCGCTCTTCGTTGCCAACGCCCTCGGTGTCGATATGGCCACGATGATCGGGATGGGGCTGATGGTCGGTTTCGTGGCTGCCCTCGCCGGCTTCGCCTACGCCCGATGGGCTGACCAGCGGTGGCCTCTCGTGCCCACTCAGCACGGCCGCGCGGAATCCCGTGCCGGCGAGCCGCTGGCCGCGGCCAGCTCCAGGATGCCTCCCCTGTGGGCGGCCCTGCTCCCGATCCTGCTGCCAGTGGTGCTCATCAGCCTGGCGTCTTTGGCCACAGCAGCGCCGCTGCCGTCCGGGTGGCTGCCAGTGATTCAGGTCGTGGGCGAGAAAAACCTCGCGCTCGCCATCGCCGCGCTGGCCGCCATGCTCGTGCTGGCCGCGAGTGGTGCAGGCCTGCCTGCCATCCAGAAGTCGGTCGGTGCGGCTGTCACGGAGGCCGGAGGCATCGTGCTCGTGATCTCAGCGGGCGGCGCGCTCGGCGCGACACTGCGGCAGGCGGGACTCGCAGACGTGTCCGCAGGGTTCGCCGCGGGGGCGGGTTGGGGCGTGATCGTGGTGGCATGGCTTGTCACCGCCGTGATCCGGGTCGCTCAGGGGTCGGCGACCGTGGCCATGATCACGGCGGCTGGCGTGATGGCGCCGATCATGGTTGCCGACGGTGCAGGGATTCATCCTGTTTACGTCGCCCTCGCCATCGGCTGCGGCTCGAAGATCGGCATGTGGATGAACGACAGCGGCTTCTGGGTGATCTCACGCATGAGCGGGATGTCGGAGATCCAGACGCTCCGCGCCGCATCGGTGATGGTGGCGATCGAGGGCACCGTCGGCCTGATCGCCACGCTGGTCACTGCTATGGTGTGGCCGCTGCGGTAAACGGCTTCCAGGAGGCCCGCACACGCGGGTGAGATTTGATGACATGCACTCTTCACGGCAGGAATTTCGTGGCCGGATCGTTGCGGGAGTCTGAGCGCTCGTTCACGGCGACGAGCCCGCTTGATGGCGAGAAACTCTCGGGCCGTTTCAGCATCGCGTCGCTCGATGATGTTGAGAGTGCGATGCAGGCCGCTGGCGAAGCATCCGAGGTGCTTGCAAGCTCGTCAGGCGAGGCTCGGGCGACGTTCCTGGAGACGATCGCTGCGGGCATCATGGACCTCGGCGACTCGCTCATCGACAGGGCCATGCGGGAGACGGCGCTCCCGGCGGCAAGGCTGGTCGGCGAGCGGGCACGAACCTGCAATCAGCTGCGGATGTTCGCCGCAGCCGCTCGCGAGGGATCGTGGGTCGACGCCCGGATTGAACGTGGCCAGCCCGACCGGCAGCCGCTGCCGCGGCCCGATCTGCGGCGGATGAAACGGCCGCTCGGGCCGGTCGTCGTGTTCGGCAGCAGCAACTTTCCGTTGGCGTTTTCTGTGGCGGGCGGAGATGCCGCAAGCGCCCTGTGCACCGGGAATCCCGTCGTCGTGAAGGCACATCGCGCGCACCCCGGCACGTCGGAGCTTGTCGCCGAGGCGGTGCAGCGGGCCGTCGTCGCATGCGGGCTGCCGCCGGGCACGTTTTCCATGCTCCATGGTGAAGGGAGCGTGATCGGCACCGCGCTCGTGCGGCATGCAGCGTGTCGGGCCGTGGGATTCACCGGCTCACGCGCTGCGGGCCGAGTCCTGTGCGATGTGGCTGCGGCGCGGCCCGATCCGATTCCCGTGTTCGCTGAGATGAGCAGCCTGAATCCCGTGTTCATTTTGCCAGGCGCGCTCGACGCTCGCGGCGACGAGATCGCGAGGCAGTTCGTGGCGTCGATGACGCTGGGCGTGGGGCAGTTCTGCACGAAGCCGGGGCTCGTGTGTGCGGTGCAGGGCGCGCAGCTCGAGCGTTTCAAGGCGAAGGTCGCCGAAGCCGTTTCGGCTATGCTGCCGGCGAGCATGTTGTCGGCCGATATTCTTGCCGCCTATGAGCACGGGAGTGATGCCATGGCCAGGGGGCCGGGAACAGCCGTCGTCTCGCGTGCTGCCGTCCAGCCTGATGGAGCGAAGACCGAGGCCGCGGCCCTTGTCACCGCGACGGATGCGACCACATTTCTCGCGCAGCCTGAGTTGGCGGAGGAGGTGTTCGGCCCATTCAGCCTGATCGTGGCGGCGGAATCACTAGCGCAATTGGCAACGCTCTCGCGCCACCTCGACGGCCAGCTCACCGCCACCGTGCATGGCTCCGCGGAGGACCTGGCAGCCGCGGGCGGTCTGATGGACATCCTCGCAGGAAAGGCGGGCCGGCTGATCATCAACGGCTTTCCTACGGGCGTGGAGGTAGGCGATGCCATGCAGCATGGCGGACCATGGCCAGCTACGAGCGATTCGCGATTCACGAGCGTCGGCACCGCGGCGCTCGAGCGGTTCATCCGGCCGGTGTGCTACCAGGACGTGCCGCAGCATCTGCTGCCTCCACTCGGTCTCTCTCGTCGCGTCGAGGGCGTCGTCGGTCGGCACTGATTCTTCCGCGTTGCGTGTCGTAATGTTCATACAGGGGCCGCGCTTCATCGTCCGTGGACTCATCGGCAAGGAGCCGTCATGAAGGTTTGTCAGGCGTTGTTGGTCGTCGTGCTTGCTGGATCGGCCTGGATCACGACCGCCGCGGAACTCCCTCGGCTGTACACCGCTGCCAAGCGGGCCAGCGAAATCGATCCCGCCGCCACAGAGCATCCGGAGATCGGCTTCACGTTCACCGATCCCAAGACCGGCAAGCCTGCGGACATCCAGCACGCCGTGGTCGATACGTCGGTTCCTGCGCAGGGGCGACTTGTGATCTGGCTCATGGATCATAGCCCGGGGCTCTTCGACCGGATCGCGAGCTATGGCCTGCACGGCATCCAGGTGAGCTACGCCAATCGCTGGTTTGGGGCATTGAAGCCCGAGGTGCGTGACTCCGGCGACGTGCTCGGCAGAATCCGGCTCGAGGCCGCGACCGGCGAGGACTTCAGTCCGCTGGTCACGATTCCCAAGGCCGACGGCCTGCAGGAACGGGCCCGGCAGTTTCTGCTCTGGCTCGACAGAGAGCACCCCGAGGGGAACTGGGGCCAGTTTCTCACCGCCGCCCGCGGAGATCTCCGATGGGAAAAGGTCACAATTGCGGGCATCTCTCACGGTGCCACCACGGCCGCGCGGTTTGCCATGCACCAGCCGGTCGATCGCGTCGTGATGTTTTCCGGCCCGCGCGACAACACCGAGACCTGGCAGGGCGGCCCGTCGGCAACGGCGGCACGGCGGTTCTTCGGGTTCACGCACGTGCTCGATGGAGGCTGGGCCGCCGACCACTACTGCCGCTCGTGGCAGCTCTTGCGGATGCATGAGTGCGGGCCGGTCGTGAATGTCGATGAGTCGCAGCCACCGTACGGCAACACGCGACGACTGATCACGAACTGCGACGTCGGCGGCAATGCCAGTCGTGCACATTCCGGCGTGATCCCCGGCGGGGCGGCCTGCAAGGATTCGGCGGGAGCACTCGTGCACGAGCCGGTCTGGCGGTATCTGTTCATGCACCCCGTCGATGAAACGGGAGCAGGGGTGCCGCTCGATGCCGATTGTGCGATGGAGCGGCAGGCCTCCCACGGCGTGGCGCCGACGGGCCAGGCACACTCGATCACGGACCTCGTGGATGGGCCGGTGGAGGTGCGCGAAGTCGCCGCGGGCTTCACGTTCACCGAGGGGCCGGCGACTGCCAGAAACGGAGATATCTTTTTTACCGACATCCCGCAGGAGAAGATCCACGTCTGGCGGGCGGCGACAGGCGGAATCGACACCTGGCTCGAGAAGACCGACAAGATCAACGGGCTCTTCTTTCGGCCGGACGGGACGCTCGTCGGCTGCCAGATGGGCGCGGGCCGCCGAGTCGTATCGATCGATCCGACGACGAAGGCGATCACGCCGCTTGCCGAACGGTTCGACGGCAAGCGGTTCAACGCTCCGAACGACCTCGTCATCGACGCCCACGGCGGCGTGTGGTTTACCGATCCGGCGTACGGCCGCACGCCGGAGGAAAAGGAACTCAGTGAGGAGGCCGTCTATTGGATCGCGGCCGACGGCAGTTCCGTGCGGAAGGTGGCCGACGGATTTCGGCGGCCCGGACCGCCGCACGCTTTTCATCACCGCCCGCGATCGCGTGTTCACCCTGCCCATGAAGGTGAAAGGAGGGCAGTGAGAAACAGCCACTGAGCAAACTCTTTTCTCTCGCAGCGATTGAATGATGGGTCTCTGTCGACAATCGTGGATTGCTCTGCTGAAGTGAGGATCACGATCGCCGGGGTCTGCCGATAGCGGCGGCCGCCGCCGTCACGGCGGGGGCAATCGGGAACGTTTCCTGTCCCTCTCTCCCTCGGGAAGAGGGACATGGTGAGGGTCCCCGGGGCACGGCTTCAGGGCGAGCCGACGAGTTCGAAGGCAAAGTGATTGGCCTGCCCCGGCTGGACGTCGGCCTCGAGCGTCGAGGCGATGTTGTATTTGTCCGCAATCACGTTGCGTTTGGCGGTCGCATGTGCCCGTTGCATCGGGTCCATGCCTGCCAACTCCGCCTCCGTGGGTCTTGGCTGCTCGAATCGGTAGATCTCGATGCGGTGGCGGCCCGCCGCCGCCAGCCCTTCGAAGCTGCCGTCTTTCACCGGCAGGACCTCGATCACGCCCGTTGCCGGAATGCGAAAGTAGACCTCGCCATCGGGTAGCGGGCGGCCGTCGAGCGAGATCGTCCCCGTCACACGATGTTTCGGCGGCCCCTGGGCCCCGGAACAGCCTGCACACACAAGCATTGCTGCTGCGCACAACAGAGCAACGGCACTGCGAACGCATCGAGGCGGCATGCGAACTCGACGACATGTCGAAAGGGTCATGGCTCGGCTACGACCTGGCCGTCGTCGCGGGTCGCAAGCCGACCGAGCGCCACGACGTCGGTCGCGTCGGCCAGCAGCCGCACGGAGCCATCACAGAAGGCCACGCTCGCGCCGCCGCCGTGGGCGGAGTTGAGCGGCACGTGGTTCGCTTCCAGGCCGCATACTCCCGT
The DNA here is from genome assembly GCA_021414115.1 of Planctomycetia bacterium. GTDB lineage: Bacteria > Planctomycetota > Planctomycetia > Pirellulales > UBA1268 > QWPN01. The sequence continues at coordinate 3,860 of JAIOPD010000049.1, read as the reverse complement.
GCCAGCGCAGTTGCCGCCGTTGGGCCAGCCAGTCTTCTGATTGACGGCGTAGCGGAGCGTCGTGATCGCGAAGCCCGCCGAGTTGCACGCGTAGTTCGGCGGGCGTTGCGTATTGCACGCCCCGAGCATCCAGCCCCAATTCGCGCAAGTCCAGGCGTTTCTCGTACCGTTGATGGTCGTGATCAGATCGCTCTGCTCGCCCACCATCAGGCACTGGCTCAGGCCATCCCTCACATGCGCCCAGCGGATCTGGCTATTCGGGAAGAGCACGCCGCTCCCGCCGAGGATGCCGCCATTGACCCCGATGTTTTGGTTGAACCGCGTCTCCACGTAACCCGGGATCATGTCGTTGGAGGGCGTATCGGCCGAGCCGGAGATGCCGAAGTAGTTGGGCAGCGCCGAGAAACGGCCGTTGTTCAAAGAGCAGGGCGGCTGTGCCAGGAGCGGCAGCGGCGACGACGGGCAGCGAAAGGCCGGAATCTCCAGGCCGCCGATGAGGCCTTCGTTGTTGGCGTTACCCCATCCGGAGTTGTTGCGGAATTCGAGTTTGTCGAAGAGCGTTCCCATCTCGAGCCCGGGAAGAACATAGGCGAGCCACGTGCTTCCCCGGTTGCCGAGCGACCCACCGGCCACGCCGAGGCCGAATGGGGCTTGGTCCATCGCCATGCCCGGCGGCAGGCTGCCGTTGGAAGACTCATACACTTGCAGGGCCAGTGCGAGCTGCTTCACTTTGTTCGCGCACTGGGTTCGTCGGCCTGATTCTCGGGACGCCTGCATGGCGGGCAGCAGAAGGGCGATGAGCAGACCGATGATGGCGATCACGACCAGCAGCTCGACGAGGGTGAACCCATGTCGCGCTCGGCGGCCCGCGCCGCGAGCCGGCTCGACGCGGTGGTGATGCGTACGTTTCATGGCGTGAATCCACCCCGAACTGCGACAGAGCCCCGACGGCCGCTGTTTGACCGGACAAAATGTTATAGGGCTTGTGCGGGCCGGGGGCAACTGCCGGCAACGCTCCGCCTTCGTGCCCACCGTCACCGTGAAATAGCTCCCAGCAGTGCTGTTGACCGTCCTATCCTTCACTCGACTCAGATTGCGACATGGATCGACAGGGAACACACGGCGTGCCGCCGCCGGATCGTGGCAATTGATCCGGCGACGAAGGCGATCAGTCGACCTCCAGGCCCCGGCCTGTGCCGCCTACCGCTTGAGCCGCATTGAAAACGTGTAGTGCTCGGGGCGGTAGATCGCCTTCACGTATTCGAGCGGCCGGTCGCTCCGCGTGTAGGTGATGCGCTCCATGCCGAGGACGGTGTCGCCCGGCTTGATTCGCAGGAGTTTGGCCTCGGCGGCCGTGGCCTGGCCGGCCCAGATCTTCTGGTCGGCCCACTCGATCGGAATCCGATACTTCGTCTCGATGATGTCGTAGAGCGACGTATGAAAATCTTCCCGCGGGTCGATGCCGAAGGCCGCGGGGATCTCCGACCGCAAAAGCACGACGGGAAACGCCTCGCTCGTGCCGCGGAGCCGGCGGATGCAGAGCGTTTTCTCGGTCTTGGAGAGCCGGAGGGCCTCGGCCACGGCGGCCTCGGGCATGTGCAATTCAACGCCGAGGATCTCCGTCGAGGCCCGCAGGTTGCGGCTCTGCATCTGCTCGCTGAAGCTCGTGAGCCGGCCGAGGTCTTCGGTGACGTTGAGCCTGACAATGCGCGTGCCCGCCGACCGATTTCGCTCGATGAGCCCCTTGGCCGCCAGCGAGTCGGTCGCCTTCTTCACCGTCGCCCGACTGACGTTGAAGATCTTGATCAGGTCCATCTCCCGCGGGACTTTGAGCCCGATTTCGCCCGCCTTCGCGATCCGGTCGAGGATGATCTGCTCGACCTGGTGGTAGAGGGGCACGGGCGACCGCTCATCGAGCGAGAACCGCTCGCTGGCCCGAAACAACGGGTCGCCCCGGCCATCGAGGTCGGTCGCGACGGCCCGCCTGCCAGTCGCTCGCGGTACACCGTGTTTCATGAGTTCTCCAAAATCCTGACCAACCAACCAAGGACACCAAACCTTTATTCACAAATCTTATCGGCGAATGAGCATCTCAAAAATCCATAGCGCCCTCCTTGGCTCACGGAAGCGCCAAGGGCTACGCTTTTTTGTACGGTCAAAGTTTGCCGGGCAGCCTGCTCGTGGCCCTCCTTGTGGATGTCCATGTGGACCGCGTGTGCCGGCACCAATGGGCGGCCGTTCTCTAGGAGCACGAGCTCCGAGCGGCGTCGGCGGCGGCGCGGAATCGTTCCCGCTCGACCGTTATTTTTTAACGACCCGCCTATTGACCGGACAAAGAGTTCGGCGGCATACTAAAACTCGACGGGGTGAACGGAATCCTCGATGCATATGTGGCGGGCAAGGGATCCAGACATGCGAAATAAAACTACGATCGTGAACATAAGGCGTTTCACCGTTGCGGCGGCGTGTCTGGCGGCATGGTGTGCGTGGGGGCAGACCGCGCTCGCGCAGACATTTCTGACGCTGAACACTGGCTCGTCGGTCATGTGGAACACGACGCTCTGGTCAGGCGGCGGGCTGCCGCCGCAGACGGCGACACAGGTCGGCCAGCTCATGGGCGGCGGCACGATGACGATCGATGCCTCCAGCACGAACACAACGCCGGACGCCCTGTTGATCGGGTGGGGCGGCAACTTCAACGTCCAGGTGACCGGCGGGACGCTCACGACCGGCACATCGACCAGTGATGGATCGGGCACGTTCGGACTGACGATAGGCGAATCCGGCACCGGTACGTTCACGCAGACTGGAGGGTTGGTCACAGCGCCCCTGGTAAATCTGGGCCGGGTGACTGGGGGGAACGGTACCTACACGCTCTCAGGCGGCACGCTTTCGACCGCCCGAATCACCAGGGGAGCCGGCGGCGGTGCTACGCTCAACCTCAATGGCGGCACGATCCGTGTGTCGGGCACGTCGGCGGCGCTCATCGGTTCGACTGTCACGACGAGCGTGCAGTCGGGCGGCGCCATCTTCGACACGGCAGGGTTTGACGCCACGGTCGCCAGCACCCTCTCCGGCAGCGGCGGTTTGACGAAAAACGGCAGCGGCATGCTCACGCTGACGGCGACGAACACGTTCACCGGGGGCGTCACCGTCGCCGGCGGCACGCTGCAGATTGGCAACAATACGCTGCTGTCTCTTCCAGCCCTTGGTGGATATTCCCTCGCCAATGGCTCTACGCTCGTGTTTTCGCTCAATGGTGCCAACAACAGCAGTGGCACCGCCACGATCAGCGGCACCGGGAATGTGACGTTCGCGGGCGAGACGACCGCGGGCAACTGGTACAGCACTGGCGCTTTCGCTGCCAACGGGCTGACCTACACGGGCACGACCACCGTGAACCTCGATAATGCGGGCAATGCTCTCTACGTCGAAAATACCGCAGGAAAAACGCTCCCCAGCTCCACAATCCTGAACGTGCTCCGCGGGGTCGTGAACCTCCGCCAGAACCAGACCGTGGCGGGTCTGACGGGTACGGGCGGCTATATCGGAGGCAACTTGAATGCGCCCACGCTGACGAGCAACGTCGCCTCGGGCACGTCCTACACGTCGGCCTCGGCCCTGATCGACAACGGTGCGGTGCTGACCGTGACCAAGTCCGGCGGCGGCACCCAGGTGCTCACCGGCGCGAGCACCTACACGGGCACGACGACCATCAACGCCGGCACACTGCAGATCGGCAGCGGGACATCCGGCTCGCTGTCGGCGTCGACCGTGATCACCGGCTCGGCCGGCGGCACGCTGGCCTTCGGTCGCACCGACGGCTACGGCGGCAATGTCGCCAACTCGATCCGGGGCGG
>JAIOPD010000048.1 GCA_021414115.1 Planctomycetia bacterium | reverse complement strand
GGCTAGAAATCAAGTAGAAATCAATCAGAAATCAGGTACCGCGGAGACTTTTCATGCCCACGACAGCGGAGAGCCGACTGAAAAATCGGCGCGGTTTTCTAGGTGCCGGCGCGACGGCGTCGGCGGCCCTGATGGTTCATTCATCGGTGGCTGCCGCGGAAGAACCGCGAGAGTTGCGGCTGGGGATCGTGGGCTGTGGCGGCCGTGGTGCCGGCGCGGTCAATGACTCGCTGACGATCAACTCGCGAGTGAAGCTCGTGGCGGCCGCCGATCTGTACGTGTCGAAGTGCGCCGCGCTCCGCCAGGCCTTGACGGCCGCCCACGAAGACAAGGTGTCGCTCGCCGACGCCAGCATGCATGGCGGCCTGGACGGCTACAAGCGGGTGCTCGACGATCCGAACGTCGATGTCGTGCTGCTGGCCACATCTCCCGGATTCCGCCCCGCCTATGTCCGCGAGGCGGTCGCGGCCGGCAAACACGTCTTCGCCGAGAAGCCGGCCTGTGTCGATCCGGCCGGGTACCGGATCTGCCTGGAAGCGCATGACAAGGCGGTGGCCGCGGGCACCGCCATCGTCACCGGCACGCAGTATCGCCGGCAGGCGAGCTACATCGGAGCGGTCGAGCAGATTCGCAAGGGGGCGATCGGCCACATCGTCGGCGCGACGACACGTTATTGCTCGTCGAGCATCTGGTATCGCGGTCGCAAGGAAGGCATGAGCGACGCGGAGTACCAGATGAGCAACTGGATGCACTTCATCTGGCTCAGCGGAGACCAGATCTGCGAGCAGGCGGTCCACAACATCGACACCATCAACTGGGTCATGGACGCCACTCCCGTCTCGGCCTTCGGTTCCGGCGGCCGGTTTACGCGGCCGGCAGACAGCGAAATGTGGGACAGCATGAACATCGATTTCGAGTATCCCGACAATCGCATCGTATCGTTCATGTGCCGGCAGATTCCGGGCACGGCTGCCGACAATAGCACCGTGATCTACGGATCAGCAGGCACCTGCCGCATCGGCTCCATGAGCAGCGGTTCCAGCATTTTCGACCGCTCCGGAACGATGACCTGGGAGATGCCGGGCAGCATCGCCGACGCGTACAAGCAGGAGCACAAGGATCTGATCGACTCGATCCGCGCGGGCAAGCCGATCGTCGAACTGCGGCAGACGGCTGACAGCTCGCTGACGGCGGTGCTTGGACGGGTTGCGGCCTACACCGGCCAGCGGGTCTCGTGGGATTTTCTGACGAACCATTCGAAGCTCGACCTGTTCCCGAAGGATCTCACGTGGGATGCCGCCCTGCCCGCGTCGCAGCACGCCATTCCCGGCAAGACGAAACTGATTTAATCTTTGCCTCCTGCCTCTACATACTGGCCTAGGACCCGATTGAAAATCCGATGAGCAGCCCCCCAAACCTTGTTTCTTCCGCACCGATCTACCGCGGCCCTCTTCCGCATGTACACGCGGTCGAGCGGATCCCCGTCACGGTCTATGACCAACCGCTCGACGCCAGCAAGGCCGTGGCCCGCGAGATCGCCGATCTCGTGCAGTCGCGGGCGGCGGCCGGCAAGCAGACGGTGCTAGGCCTCGCGACCGGCTCGACGCCCGTCGGTGTCTACGACGAATTGATCCGCCTGCATCGCGAGGAGGGGGTGTCGTTCAAGACGGTCGTCACGTTCAACCTCGACGAATATTGGCCGATGCAGCCGGACGCCCTGCAGAGCTACCACCGCTTCATGCGCGGGAGCATCTCTTCGATCACATCGACATTCCGGCAGACGCGATCCACATTCCGGATGGCCTGCTGCCTCGCGAGAAGGTCGCTGATGCCTGCGCCCGGTATGAGCAGATGATCCGTGACGCGGGTGGCATCGACCTGCAGTTGCTCGGCATCGGCAGGACAGGCCACATCGGCTTCAATGAGCCGGGCAGCGCGGTCGAAAGCCGCACGCGGCTCATCACGCTCGACAGCGTGACGCGATCCGATGCCGCCAGTGATTTCTTCGGCGAATGGAACGTGCCGCGGCAGGCGATCACGATGGGAGTGGGCTCCATTCTCGCCGCCCGCCGGGTGGTGCTCCTCGCCTTCGGTGAGCACAAGGCCCCGATCGTCCGCAAGGCGGTTGAGGAACCGCCGTGTAGTCATGTTTCGGCCAGCGCGCTTCAACAGCACGCGGATGCGAGGTTTGTCTTGGATCGGGCGGCGGCCGCCCGGCTCTCGCGGTTCGAGTCGCCGTGGGTGGTCGGGCCGCTCGATTCGATGGGCCTCGAATGGACCGATCAACTCACCAAGAAGGCGGTGATCTGGCTGTCGCTGAAGCTCGGCAAGCCGATCCTCAAGCTCACCGACGAGGACTACAACGAGCACGCCCTGCAGGACCTGCTCTCCTGTCGCGGCCGGGCCTACGACATCAACATCGAGGTCTTCCGCTCGATGCAGGACACGATCACGGGTTGGCCGGGGGGCAAGCCGGGTGCGGCGCGGCGGCCGCACGGGGGCTCCGACGCCTTTCCCAAGCGGGTCGTGATCTTCAGCCCGCATCCCGACGACGACGTGATCAGCATGGGCGGCACCTTCATCCGGCTCTGCGAGCAGGGGCACGAAGTGCACGTGGCCTACCAGACGAGCGGCAACATCGCCGTCTGGGACGAGTCGGCCGATCGGCACGTCGACTTCGTCGAGGAGTTCTGCAAGGCCTTCGACGTGGGCGCGGCGACGTCAGGCGGCCGTGCTCGCGAAATCGCCGACAGGATTCGCCGGTTTCTCAGGGAGAAGCCTCCGGGGGCGGTCGACATTCCCGAGCTTCAGGCTGTGAAGGGGCTGATCCGGCGGACGGAAGCCAGGGCCGGCGCCAGGTATTCGGGCGTGAAGCCCGAGCACATTCACTTCCTCGACCTGCCCTTCTACGAGACGGGCCGTGTCCGCAAGAAACCGATCGGCCCCGACGACATCGCGATCACGGTGAAGCTGCTCGACGAGGTACGGCCGCATCAGGTCTACGCGGCCGGCGATCTCTCCGATCCGCACGGCACCCATCGCGTCTGCCTCGCCGCGGTGCTGGGCGGGCTCGAGTCCGCCAAGGACCGTGCGTGGGCGAAGGAGTGTCAACTCTGGCTCTACCGCGGGGCGTGGCAGGAGTGGGAGCCCCACGAGATCGAGATGGCGGTGCCCCTCGCGCCCGACGAGGTCGAGCGGAAGCGGATGGCCATCTTCAAGCACGAGAGTCAGAAGGACCGCGCCCTCTTCCCGGGGCCGACCGACCCGCGGGAGTTCTGGCAGCGTGCCGAGGATCGCAACCGCGACACGGCGCGGCTCTATGACCGGCTCGGTCTGCCGGAATACGAGGCCATCGAGGGGTTCGTGCGGTACAAGGCATGACCGGGATCACGCACCGGAAGGAACCATGAAGCACTACAACGTCGGAATCATCGGCTACGGCTGGGCGGCGACCGCTCATATCGCCGCCATCAACGCCACCACGCAGGGGCGGGTCTCGGCCGTCTACTCGTCGCGGCCGCTCGATTCGGCCGAACTCTCGGCGAAGCACGGCGGCACGATCAAGGCCTACCAGAGCCTCGACGCGATGCTCGCCGATCCCGATCTGCACGTTGTCGACATCACGAGCTACCCGAGCCAGCATCGCGATCAGGCGGTGGCCGCGGCCAATGCGAAGAAGCACGTGATCCTCGAGAAACCGATGGCCAATACGCCGGAGGAGGTTCGCGAGATCCTCGCCGCGGCGGAGGCCAACGGCGTCAAGGGCTGCATCTGCTTCGAGTGCCGCTACTCGAACCAGTTTCAGGTGACCAAGGCACTGATCGACGAGGGGCTCCTCGGCAGACTGCACTACGGCGAGGTCGACTACTACCACGGTATCGGCCCCTGGTATGGCCAATACCGCTGGAACACCGGGAAGAAGGAGGGGGGCAGCGCCCTGCTCACCGCCGGGTGCCACGCCCTCGACGCGCTCCTGATGCTCATGGGCGCCGACGTCGAGACGGTGTCGAGCCTGAGCACGAAGTCGTCGAACGAGGTCTTCACGCCCTACGAATACGACACGTCGAGTGTGACGATTCTCCACTTCAAGAACGGGGCGGTGGGCAAGACCGCGGCGATCGTCGACTGCCTCCAGCCCTACTACTTCCACACGCATCTGGTCGGCAGCGAGGGCAGCCTGCTCGACGACAAGTTTCACTCCGCGAAGCTCAAGGCCGACAAGGGGCACTGGAGCACGCTCTCGATGAAGATGCTTGATTCGGGCGACGTGAGCGATCACCCGTATCAGGCGCAGTTCCAGGCCTTCTTCGACGCCCTCGACGCGGGCCGCGACATGCCGCTGACGAGCTTCAAGGAGGCGAAGAAGACGTTCGACGTGATCTTCGCCGCCGACAAGAGCGCCGCGCAGGGCGGTCAGCCGGTCCGGCTGGGGTGAGTATTCGCATCGCGAAGGGTTCTTTTTTCTCCAGGGGGATCACCATGGCTGAATGGCTGCTGCGTCGATTTCTGGCCGGCAGGATTCACGCCGCTCTTCAACGGCCGCGATCTCGCGGGCTGGAGGGGACGTCCGCACTTCGATCCCGCGAAGGAGGGCGAGGGCACGGCCGAGGAGCGGACGAAGCGACAGGCGGAATGGAATGCCGACATGGCTGCCCACTGGAAGGTGGCGGACGGCGTGATCGTCAGCGACGGCCAGGGCGTGTTTCTCACCACCGATCGCGACTTCGGCGACTTCGAACTCCTGCTCGAATGGATGCTGCCGGAGCCGTGTGCCGACAGCGGCGTCTACCTTCGCGGCCATCCGCAGGTACAGATCTGGGACCCGGCCTGCGACCGCGACTTCAAGCACGGCTGCGAGAAGGGGTCGGGAGGTCTGTGGAACAACCCCGCCGATTCGCCGGGCCGTTTTCCGCTCGTGAAGGCGGACAAGCCCATCGGCGAGTGGAACGCCACCCGCATCCGCATGCAGGGTGACCGTGTCACGGTCGTGCTCAACGGGAAGACCGTCGTCGAGGATCAGCCGCTGGCCAACTTCTTCGCCAAGGGCCAGCCGCTGCCGGCGACCGGGCCGATCCAGCTTCAGACGCACGGGGCGCCGATGCACGTCCGCAACGTCTTCGTGCGGGATCTGGGCACGTTCGATCTCTCGACGGCTGGCTGGCGGGATCTCGGCGAGCAGGATTTCACGAACGTCAACTGCGCGGCCGACACGTGGACATGGACGGCGGACGGCGTGCGGTGCACGGGGCAGCCGGTGGGCGTGATCCGTACCAAACAGCCCTTGACCAACTTCGAGATGGCCCTCGAATGGCGTCACCTTACGGATGGAGGCAACTCGGGCGTGTTTCTCTGGGCGCCGCTCCAGGTGCTCGAATCGATCAAGCCGGGCCAGTTGCCCCCCGGCGGCATCGAGGTGCAGGTGCTCGACCACGGCTACACGGCGCAGTACGAGAAGTCGACGGGCAAGAAGGCCGACTGGTTCACGACGGACGGGGACGTGTTTCCAGTCGGCTCGTCCACGATGAAGCCGTTCCCGCCCGTCGCCCCGAACGGCCAGCGGAGCTTCCCCAAGACGAAGCATTCCCGTGGCACGCCCGCTTGGAATCACTACTTCATCCGGGCCGTTGATGGCGAGGTCCGGCTCTGGGTGAACGGCCACGAGGTCTCGGGGGGCTCCGACTGCAAGCCGGCGACCGGGTATCTTTGTCTCGAATCAGAAGGGGCCCCGGTGGAGTTTCGTCGGATGAAGATCAGGGAGATCACCGCCGCCGATGTCACCGCGGCCGCTCCGGCAGGCGGTGCCGAGGAGGGCTTCACGCCGTTGTTCGACGGGAAGACGCTCGACGGCTGGCAGGGAGCCGTCGACGGTCACCAGGTGGTTGACGGGGAGATTCGCTCCAAGCCGGGTGTCGGCGGCAACCTGCTGACGACGAAGGATTACGGCGACTTTGTGCTGCGGTTCGACTTCAAGCTCACGCCGGGCGCCAATAACGGGCTCGGCATCCGGGCGCCCACGACCGGCGACGCCGCCTTCGCGGGCATGGAGATCCAGATCCTCGACGACGGGCATCCAAAGTATGCGAGCCTGCAGCCCTGGCAGGTGCACGGGTCGATCTACGGCGTGGCCGCGGCCGAGCGGGGCTGCCTGAAGCCGGTGGGCGAGTGGAACTCCGAGGAGGTCACCGTGCGCGGGTCGCTTGTGAAGGTCGTCGTGAATGGGAAGACGATCATCGACGCCGATACCGCGGCGTTTCGCGACGGCGCCCCCACCCCGGACGGCAAGTCGCATCCCGGGCTTTCCCGCACGACGGGCCGGATCGGCTTTCTCGGCCACGGCGACGAGGTTCACTTCCGTAACATTCGCCTTCAGGAGTTGAAATGAGCCGCCACGATGCCGCCTCCCAGCAGGCCCCGACGTTTCGCCTGTGGCTGATGATGGTGCTCGAGTTTGCGATCTGGGGCGCATGGCTGCCCTTGATCTGGGGCTACATGGGCAAGGATGGCCTGGCCTTCACCGAAGCGCAGACCGCCTGGGTCGGCAGCGCGTTCGCGATCGCCTCGATCGTCGGCATCTTTTTTTCGAGCCAGTTCGCCGATCGGACGTTCGCGGCCGAGAAGTTCATGGCCTTCAGTCATCTCGTGGGCGGGCTGGCGATCCTCGGGATGTACTGGGCGAAAGACATCGCCGCCGCCACAGGGCTGGGCGTGTTTCCCGTCTTCTTCGGGCTGATGCTCCTCCACTCGCTCCTTTACGTGCCCACGATTTCGGTCTCCAACTCGATCGCCTTCACGCACATGAAAAACGCCCAGAAGGAGTTCGGCCTCGTGCGCATGGGCGGCACGATCGGCTGGATCCTGGCGGCCTGGCCGCTGTACTTCGTGCTTCAGGGTAAGGAAGGGGCGGAAGCGGTCGCGGCGAGCCGCAACATCTTCCTCGTCGCCGGCGTCACCTCGCTCGCCCTGGCGGCCTACAGCCTCGTGCTGCCGCATACGCCTCCCAAGCGGGCGGCGGCCGGAGACGGCCTCGCCTGGCTGAAAGCGGCGAAATTCCTCGCGCATCCGTTTCTGCTGGTGCTGTTCATCGTGACGTTCATCGACGCCGTGATCCACAACGGCTATTTCGTGATGGCGGGCGACTTTCTCAAGAGCAAGACGGTCGGTATCAAGCCGGAGTGGATCATGCCGGTGATGAGCATCGGGCAGGTCGCCGAGATCGCGACGATGGCCGTGCTCGGGACCGTGCTCGCGAAACTCGGCTGGAAGACCACCATGATTCTCGGGATCCTCGGTCATGCGGCCAGATTCGCGGTCTTCGCCTTCTTCCCGCAGAACCAGTGGGTCATCATCGCCGTGCAGGTGCTCCATGGCATCTGCTATGCGTTCTTCTTCGCCACGCTCTACATCTTCATTGACGCGGCCTTCCCCAAGGACGTTCGGTCGAGTGCGCAGAGTCTGTTCAATCTGCTCGTGCTGGGCCTGGGGGATCTGGCCGCGAAGTGGCTTTTCATCCCGCTCCAGGGAAGGCTCACCGCGGACGACGTCGTCGATTACAAGAGGCTGTTCCTGGTGCCGACGTTCATGGCGATTGCCGCCGCGGTGGCGTTGGCGATCGCCTTCTGGCCGCCGAAATCGCTGGCCACCGCGGCGGAAACTGAAGACGACCTCGAGACCGAACCCCAGGCGATTACCTGAGCCGCCGGGGTCCCGGCGGCCGCAGATCTTGCCCCGTCGCCGCAGATGGAACCCGGCGGTGCCTGCTCATGCCCGGTGCCGTGGCCACCGATCTCCCTGCAGGGAATACCCCCACCAGGAGGGGTGCTGGGTGATGCACGGAAGGGGGCTGGCATTATGAGAGGTCATCGATCGAGTCGGCTGAGGCAGCCGGGTTCCGGTTGCTATGTGCCTGGTCCGGCTCTCGGCTGGTTGATCGTGGCCGTGATCGCGCTCACGCCTTCCGCGGTAGCCGTCCGGGCGGAACCGCTGCCGGCCATGCCGGCGTTTGCCGACCTGAGCGATGCCGCATCGATCACGGACGTGGCCTTCCGCAATGCGGTGCCGTTTCCGGCATGGACGGCCTACGCGCTCACCGACGCACTCTTCTGGGGCCGCGACAATCAGGCCGGCCACCGGCCGCTCCTCGTCACCGTCGGTGATGAGACGCCACTGCTCTCGGCCTCGGACCTCCAGTTTCCGTTCAGCGAGGGCGTGCGGTCGTTCTACGGGCAGCGGAATCCCGACGCCGGTGGCTGGGAGATCGGCTACTTCGGCGTGTATGGCCAATCGGCATCCCGGACCGTGGCCTCGCCGGCGGGTGACTTTCTGCAACTGCCCGAACCGCTGGGCGGCGTGTTCACGTCGGAGGCGGATGCCGCCACCGTGAAATACAGTTCGCTCGTCAACAGTGCCGAGGCCAACGTGTTCAGTACCGCGACGGACTGGCGAGACCGGTGCGGCGGGTGGCTCACCGTCGACTGGCTGGCGGGCTTCCGCTACGTGGGCGTCGAGGAGCAGTCTTCAATCGCCATCGACGCCTGCGCCGGCGACCCCGACTGCGCCGACCGTGTCGCCTACCGCGTACGGAGCCGCAACAACATGTTCGGCGGACAGCTCGGCACCCGGGGACGGATGACCTGGCGGAACTGGGCGGTCGAAGGCTGGGCGAAAGCCGGCCTACTCGGCAACGCTCAAAAGGAAATCCAGTCTCCGCTCGTCACGTCCTCGGGTGCCCCCCTTGATCGCATCCGATCCGCCACTGGCAGCGAGGTGGGCTTCATCGGCGACATCAACCTCTCGCTCGTCTACCGGCTGACCGACGTCTGGGGCATCCGCGCCGGCTACAACACGGTTTGGATCTCGGGAGTGGCGCTGGCCCCCAACCAGTTCGACTTCACGCTCGACGAGGCCGCGGGCGGGCGGCTCGACCCGTCCGGCGGGATGTTCCTCCACGGTGCGAACCTCGGTCTCGAGGCCCGCTGGTAGCCGATGGGCATCACCGCAGCCGCTGCATCACCTTCAGCGGCTGAAACGTCTGCAGATTGATCGGCCTGATTCGCAGTGGCGGGACGTAGGCTCCCAGCGTCGTTATCTGCGGCGTCACGCCCAACTGCACCCTGCGCACGCCGGTGGTGCCCCCACCGCCGCTCAAGCCCTGGACGCCATACAGGTTGTCGATCGTCCCGTCGCCGTCGAGGTCGAGCGCGGCCAGATTGACCGCCGCATTCGGCTTGCCGAACGAGGAGAAGTAGGTGAGTGTGCCGCCGATCTGCCCGCCCGTCTGAGCGTTGAAGACATTCACGACTGATTGGCCACCGATCCCGGCGCCGACGAGGATGTCGGCGACGTTGGTGGCGTCGCCGTCGTAGTTGCCAGTCGTCAGCGTGACGCCTCCCCGGTATCCAGGGCCGAAGGGAAGGATCGTGCGGGCGACGACGGGCGTGAGCGGCGACATGTCGTAGACGGCCACCCGCGCCTGTGTGCCCGCGTTGGGGCCGACGACGACTTCCGCCTTGCCGTCGAGCGCGGGGCTCACGAGCACGCCGTTGTCGTAAGTGCCGAAGTCGGCCGCGGCGATCCGCACGCCGCCGGCGTAGCCCGCCGGCGTCCCGCGGAACGTGCGGTAGAGGCTGACGCCGCCGATGACGGTGTAGACGTTCACCGTACCGATGCCGAGCGACATGCCCGTGATGATGTCCTTGCGGCCATTGTTGTTGACGTCGGCGGCGGCCAGTTCGATGCCCCCGCGGTAATTCGGTCCGTAGGGATAGAACGTATAGGCCGGCAGCGGAACGCCGTTGAGCGTGTACGCCTTGACCGGTCCGGCGATGCCGCGGCCCGGCGCCACGATCAGCTCGTCGACACCGTCGCCGTTGATGTCGGCGGCGGTGGTGCGGATCCCGCCACACACGTTCCCGTAGGGCCGCAGTTCCGCGCCGAGTGGTGCTCCCGTGGCGGACATCAGCTGGACGAAGGCCCGGTTGCAGCCGTCGTCACTGGAAACGATCAGGCCAGGGGTGGTCGCTGGATCGACGAGCGTCGTGGCGATGGCGGTCTTTTCGCCCGGATCCTGGGTGGTGCTGCTGACGACCGCAGTGTTGGTGTAGCTCTTGAGCGGCGTGCCGAGCGGCACCGAGAAGCCCACCTGCAACTGGACGGTGGCTCCGGGGAGGAGCGTGTTGATGTTCCAGGTGAACCCGGTCGCCGTCTCACCGGTGATCGACGTGCCAGCTGGCGGAACGATGGGCGACTTCGGGAACTCCGCGGGCCAGGTGTCGACCACCGTCACGTTCTCAGCGGCGAATAGCGTGTTCGTGTTTGTGACGGTGATCCGGTACCAGTGGCCGCTCGTGCCGACCGTCACCGTGGCCGAGTCGCCGACCTTCGTGATCGCGAGATCGACGGCCACCACCGTGGTGATGGCGGACGAGGTGAGAGGCCCCGGATCGGTCGTCGTGCTCGAGAGCGTGGCCGTGTTCGTGTAGGCCCCCACCGCCGTCGCCTTGGGCACCGTGTAGTTCACCGTCAGCGTGTACGACTGCCCCGGCGTCATCGTGCCGATGTTCCACGTGAAGCCGGTCGGGGTCGAGGCGGTGATGGTCGTCGTGCCCGGGGGAGTGATGGACTGCCGGGCCAGCGCCGAGGGCCACGCATCCACTACCGTCACACCCTCGGCGGTGAAGCCGCTCGTATTGGTGACCACGATCGAGTAGCCCTGCACCGCACTCGTGCCGGCCACCACGGTCACGTTCGGCCCCTTCGTGATCGTGAGCGGCGCGTTGACGACTGTCGTGGTGGCGGTCGCCGTGTTCGGGTTTGGATTGGGTGTCGTGCTGGTGACGACGGCCGTGTTGACGTAAGGGCCCGGAGTCGTCGTGGCGGGCACGGTGAAACTCACGGTCAGTGACTTCGACGTGCCGGCCGCCAGCGTGCCGATGTTCCAGATGAAGCCAGTGGCTGTCTCACCGGTGATCGACGTGCCTGGCGGCGGCACGATCGGTAGCTTCGTGAATCCGGCCGGCCACGTGTCGGTGACCGTCACGCCCTGCGATGCGAACTCGCCGGTGCTCGTCACGGTGATCGTGTAACTCGAGACCGTGGCCGAACCGGCTACCGCGGTGGTTGTGCCGCTCTTCGTGATGACCAGGGCGGTCGCCTCCACGGCCGCTGGAATGTCGGCAATGCCTTCGAGCAGGGGCGAGTGTTCGAACTTCCGGTTGGTCGGATCCTGGATGCCGTTGGCCGTGTACTGCATCGGCGTGACAGGCGTCGGCGTGGGCGTCGTCGCCGCGATCTGGAAGGTGTACACGGCCGTGAAATCCTTTGGCGTCGATGCCGGAGGGATCGGCTTCTCGAAGATGATGTCAGGCGGCAGTTGCGGATCCTTCGAGTAGGTGATGACGGCCTGCTCCAGCACGAACGCATCGGCCGGCCAGTCGAGCGTGGTCGCGGGAGAGAAGAGAATCCGGTCGGGCTTGTTCTTCACGTCGCCGGTCACGGTCATCGTCATCGTGCCGCCAACGACCGGCACGGCCGTCGCAGCCCCCCCGTATTCGTAGCCGACCGTGACCGAGGTCGTGACACTCGACGAGTTTTCCTTGTTCGCCTCGCCAACCCACTCGAACTGGTCGTTCAGCGACGTCAGCAGGGTCGATCCGCCGGCTCCCGGAATCCCCTGCCAGACCTCGACCGTGAAGGGCTGCAGGTCGATCGCCACGGGATCCGTGATCGTCTCCGACACCATGTAGATGAACGCAGTTTCGGCATTTGCCGCGCCGGGACCGAGATCCCCGAGAGAGAAGAGACCGTCCTCTCCAGGCCCCAACTGCACCCTTTGGGTCGGGCTGAAGTTCGTCGCCCGGACCCACACGTCGGTGAGCAGCGAGCCGTCGTTGGTGACCTCGAATGCCTGATATTCGCCGTACGCCAACTCGTTCGGTTTGAGATCGACGCTGAACCGCAGGTTCGCGCTCGTTCTCACGATGTCGACCGCGAGGAGTTCGCGGCGCTCGAGCGACTCACCATCCGCGAGGGTCGCCAGGCGATTTCGCGGTCGCCGCGACCAACTCGAGTGGCGGCCGCGGCTGGCTCGCGAGGTGTGCCGCCGGGCTCGGGACTGCGGCGGGAACAGGGTGTCGAAAACGCTCATGGCATGACGGGCTCCGCGCCGGCGTCCGAATGCCATGACTTCGTGAATGGACGCTGCCCTGCGGGTTATTCATAGGAGTCGCGCTGCCAAGAAGACAACTTGCCGCAGCCGGTCGGCAGCGTCACGCGGCAGGACACTTTTTTCAGGGACCGCTGCGGATTACGCGAGGATGCCCTAGACCACCTTCCCGGCGATGCCGGTGAGCCGCACGTCGAGTCCCTGAAACGTGGTGGTCAGACGGTGGTGGTCGATCCCGAGCAGCGCCAGCACGGTGGCGAGGAGGCAGTTTGACGCGAACGAGCCTTCTCCGGGTTCCTTGACGCCGTAGAGATCGAGGGTCTCACGGGTCTCGCCGCTGAAGTCGGTGAGTTCCGGGACACTGGCCTGCATGCAGAAGGCTATTTCGTACTGCGCGATGCGGGTCGCGATGTCGGGGTCGTTTTGCTCCTCGCCGAGAAAGCCGTTCAGCCGGCGAACTTCGTCGACCACCTGCCGCTGGGTGCTCTGGCAGACGTCCTCGGGATTGCCGATGTAGTGGACGGCGTCTCCCTTCGACTGGAAGAGGATCCCCTGAAACCGGCCGGGGAGCACGCACAGCCGGTCGGCCTGCCGGGCGATGTGGGGAAACAGGTCGCTGATCTCGATCCCCGAAGCCCCATGCTTCCGGAAACCGACGAACGAATCCCGCGCCTCGAGCACCGCGTTGTGCAACTGCGCGAGCTGCTGCCCCTTCGTGAACGACTCGGGAAAGGGCTGGCCATCGAGTGCCTTGAGGGCCGGCTTCCAGTGATGAAGCTGCGGCGGCCGCTGGCGAATGGATCGAGGTGGTGCATGGTGGGTGCCACTCGTGAAAGGAGCGGCGTCACGCGGCGGATCAATACCGCGTGATGACCTCCTGGGTGTTGAGGAGAACGCGGGCGACCTGGGTCCAGATCGCACATTCGATCGAATCCAGGGAAGGGTGGGCCGCCAGGCCGATTACGAGGGCGTTGTCGCGGACGAACTCGGCCTCCAGACGACGCGGGTTCTGCGAGGCAAGCAGACAGTTGGACGGATCGATGGCCAGCGCCTACGGCCACCCAGCCTGTCAGCAGTTCCTTCTGCCGCGCCGTAAGGGGCTTGTGCACCGATGTCGGCGGCGTCGGATTCTCGTCGTCGAAGATCCGCGCGATGCTCGCGCTGGCTTCTGGGCTGCCGGGCACGATCGGTACGACCCCACCTCCGTCTCGGCGAGCGCCGGCTCGCGGAGAACGGAGGAAGACGGTGTTTCTACGCGTAGGCACCCGCGAACACGTCGCGGTTGTCGTCATACCAGCGGAAGCGACGCCTGACCTCGGCAAGCAAGGGGCCCGCCTCCGCCTCGTAGTCGGCGAGAGGGCGACCGCGGCTTGGTGCGCGGTTGGAGGAGGGAAGGGCGACGGGCACATCGAGCCCGAACCCGTCGAGCACCTCCTGCAGGCCACGCTCTAACTGATCGAACTGCACGAGTCTTGTCCGTGGCCAGGCCGGCCCGCCAACGTCGAAAAAATGCTCGTACGGCATCGCCCTGGCGCCGCGGACGGCCAGGCGGAGAAACTCGCGGAACGGCCGCTCGCGAGCTGCCGACATCCATGGGTTGCCGGGATCCGGGCAGGTGTCGAGCCGCCGCCAATACTCGTACAGCGACACCAGCATCTGGAACGGCGGCCGGACCACGCCCACGATACGAATGTCATCGACCGGATTCGGCTTCCGATGGCCCGCTGAGTGGTTGGCGAAGGGCAGCATTGCGAGCGACGCTTGCCGCCATCGCGCCATCATCCACCGGGTGGAGAGCCGGGCGAGCGACTTCCGCACGCAGCAGTGCGGGTTGCGCCGACTGACCGGAATTGCGTCGGGGAACGCCTGCCTGAACCACTCGCTGATCGACGTGCCGGCCGTCTTTGGATAGTGGGCGAAGGCGATGCGATAGGTTGAACTGTAGAGCATGCATGTGACTCCGATGAGTCGCCCCCCGATCATTACGCCCGACCCGCCTCACGCAGGCCCCGCATTCCCCCTGAAATCGTGCGGGATGGTCGGCGGGCCAACGTCGACTCTCATGATGGGAACGGTTGTGCGGGGCCCCTTCCTTGAAACATTTGTCGGCGAGCCGTCCGCCTCACCTGAAGTCCGCAGTGTCCTTCCGGCGAAGGTCGGCGTCTGCCTGCGAAGAGGCGTCGGGTTCCTGTTGATTTTCGGTGAGGGCCTCGATGAAGACCTCGACCTGCTGCCCGACGAACAGCCGCGGCCGGCCACGAGGGTCGAACTCGTAGATCACCTGGAGGACACGGGTGTCGACACGCTCGGTGTTGTCGCCCGTCAGCGATTTCTTGGGGACGACGAACGGCTCCACCCGAACGAACTGCAGCGGATATCGTTGCTGGAGATTTCCCCGGGGCACCGCATAGGCCGCGGCATCCTCCCGGAAGCGGGAGATGTCGTATTCATCGATGTCAACCCGAACGTGCAGCCGGTCCACGTTGCCCAGCGTCACGAGTGTCTTTCCCTGGGCGTTGCTCACGAACTCCCCGGGGTGCACGTCTGTCTGGAGCACCTTGCCCTGCACCAAGGCCCGAACGGTCAGCCGCTCGATGTCGGTCTCGATCTTCGCAACTGCCGCCTCGGCCTCCGTGATCTGCACCTTCGTGACGTCACGGTCATATTCCCAGGAACCGGCGGCGAGCAGTTTGTAATCCGCCTCCGCCTTGTCGTATTTGGCCTTCGCGGTCTTCAGGAGGTCGCGTTTCTCGATGAGTTCCGCCTCGGTCGTGCTCTTGCTGGCGAACGTCTGCTCGGCACGTCGCGCGACATCGGCCGCTGAATCCAGGCTGGCCTTCGCCGCGCTCACCTCGGCAAGGGCGGCCGGTAGTTTTTCCTTGCGGGGCTCGGCCTCCTGGCGGACGAGTTCCGCACGGGACCGCAAGAGCGAGGCCCGTGCCTGGGCCAGTTCGCTCCGGAACTCGCGGTCATCGAGCCGAAAGAGCGGATCTCCCAGGCCGACGTCGTCGCCCTGGCGAACGAACACCTCGACGACGATTCCGTTCATCGGAGTGCCGATGAAGATGTTGTCGCCCTGCGCCTCGACGATTCCCGACGCAGCCAGCGTGTTCGAGAACGGGCTCGTCGCCGGCATGATCGGCGGAAGAGTCTCCCTCGTGACGAAGCGTGTGTGCCGCACGTACCAGAGCGTGAATCCGAGAAGCGACAACGCGATCAAGGGCAGGCCATAGCGCACGAGCACATCACCCACACTGACGTGGCGATTCGTGCGGCGGTGCTGCGGAGGCGACGGTACAAGGAGCATGAGGGGTCTCGCGTGTCGGCCCCGGCCGGACCACGAAGAGTCTCATCATAGGCTTCGGGCTCCTTTACCGGGGGGGCCGGCCTCTCACGCTGGAGGCGCGAGAAAGCGACCTCCGCACTCCGAGTCGCAAAAAAGGGGAAATCGATTCGCATTTCTGGTGAAAGCGGTTACGATCCGGACCACCTTCCAATCCGGACTGGGGGGACTCAGCCACTGATGCCCGCGGGTCGTCGGCGAGATGATGGATACGCAGCAGCTCGAGCAGAAATCGCTCCCATCCCCCTTTTGTCGTCAGGGTCGCCTTGGCGGTCGGGCGGACAGGAGTTGGCCTCGTCTCCAAGGAGTCTCCGATGCGGTTCGGAGGCTCGAGGAGAACATCGCCCGGGTGGCGACGTTCGATTGCTCGGTGCTTATCACCGGTGAAACCGGCTGCGGCAAGGAGGAGGTGGCCCGCGCCATCCATGCCGCAGGGCCACGCTGCGACAAGCCGTTCGTGGCGATCAACTGCGGCGGGCTCGTCGCTGATCTCGCCGAGAGCCAGCTCTTCGGCCACGAGAAAGGGGCGTTCACCAACGCTTTTGGGGCCTCGCGAGGCGCCTTCCGTGCGGCCGAGGGAGGCATCATTTTTCTCGATGAAATAGGCGAACTCCCGATCGACCTGCAGCCGAAGTTGCTCCGGGTTCTGCAGCGGTGGGAAGTCACGCCTGTCGGCTCCAGCGAGACGCACCCAATCGACGTGCAGGTCATCGCGGCGACCAACAGGGATCTCGAGGCGGAGGTGGCCGAAGGGGACTTCCGCGAGGATCTCTTTTACCGCCTGAACACGATCCACCTCAAGGTCCCCCCGCTCCGCTCCCGACAGGAAGACATCCCGCGGTTTCTCGAGCATTTCTCGGCCCACTTCGCCCGTCAGTATGGCAGGCAGCAGTGGCAACCCGACGATCGGATGCTGGGGCTGTTCATGCGGCACTCCTGGCCTGGCAACGTGCGGCAGCTCGCCCAGACGGTGCAGCGGCTCTACGTCTTCGACGACCGCATCGACACGGTCCTGGCCGAGGTGTTCGGCTCCGCAGCGGCACCGGTCCCGGCCGCCGGAAATCCGCCGGATCTCGCGGAGCCAAAGGTCCCGATGTTCAACCTCGAGCAGCTTCGGCGGTTGGCCGTCCGACAGGCCCTCGATTTTACGAAGGGCCATCGGGGAAAGGCGGCGGCGTTGCTCGGCGTGTCGCTCAACACGATGACGCGACTCGTCGCCGAATCGTGCCCCGAGTTGCCGGCGAAGTCAGGGCGAAAGCGTGCCGTTCGTCCACCACTTCCGCGCTGACACCTCGTGGGTTCGTCAGCCGCGCCGCCTCGTCCGACGGGCGATCGCGAGGGCCGTCAGGCAGCCGGCGGCGGCCAGGGCGAGCGTGCTCGGCTCCGGCACCGCCAC
This sequence comes from Planctomycetia bacterium, assembly GCA_021414115.1. Lineage (GTDB taxonomy): Bacteria > Planctomycetota > Planctomycetia > Pirellulales > UBA1268 > QWPN01. The sequence continues at coordinate 21,847 of JAIOPD010000048.1, read as the reverse complement.
CAGGGCGATTTGGTTGCCGGCGAGGTAGTTGTAGTCGAGCGTGTATCCGGTCGGCAGTCCGCTGACGGTGCCGAACGTGCCGGCGAGCGACCCGTACGTGGCGAACACGTAAAACGGTTCGTTGAGCGGGGAACCGACCGAGAAAATCACGGTCGATGCGGGATCGAGCGTGAGCGTGCCCGCGATCGATGCGAGGTCGGTCGTGGTGCCGCTGAGGCCGATGCCGAGCGTGCCGCTGAGGCTCAGGGTCGAGCTGAATGACAGGGCACCGATACCCGAGCCGGCCGGAGCGATGGTCGATCCGGCATTTGCCTTGACGCCGCCGATGATCCCGCCCTCACCGGAAAGGGTCTGACTCGAGGCAAGTTCGAAGCCGCCTGTCACTCCGGCGACGTCGAGAATGGATCCCGCGGCGACATCGATCGACGCGCTGGAGGCGATGTTGCTGGTCGCTGCCGAGAGGGCCAGGGTGCCACCGGCGACGATGGTCGCGCCCGAGTAGCTGTTCGAGCCGGAGAGAATCGTCTTGCCGGCACCCCGCTGTGTCACGCGGACCGAACCGGTGATCGGGTTGGCGAAGGTGTAGGAGGACGAGTTGTGGTCGAGCACCAGATCACCGCCGCCGAGGGGCGAGTCGATCGTGGCCGACGGCGTGACCGAGCCCGGTGCGGCACCGGTGCCGATCTTGAGGGTGCCTGACGGGCCGATCTTCACGGACGAGACCGCGAGCGTGCCGCTGTCGGCCACGGTGACGATGTTGGCGGTGCCGGTGCCGTAGGAGATCACGAGGTCGGCGGTGCCCGACAGGATCGCGAGTTTCGAGCCGCTGCCGCTCACGGTGATCGAGTTGCCGCTCACGGTGCTGCCATTCGACGTGCCGCCCACGAACACGTCGCTGGCGACGTTGACGACGCCACCATTCGTGATCGAGAGCGTGTTGTCATTCCCGTCGGAACCGACGCGGAGCTTGTTGGTGATCGTCCAGACCGTGCCGGCGCCGTCCACGGTGCCGGTGTTGCCGGTCGAACCGGCGTTGAGGCCGAAGCGGACGTTGGCGCTCGAGACCTTCGCGCCGGCGGTGGCGGAGAAGGAGTTGCCCGTGCCGCTCTTCCCGATGACAAGTGCCGCCTGGCTGGAGAACGTGCCGCCGGTCACCACGATGCTGTTGCCGCCCGCCGCCGCTCCGTCGCCGACGACCACGTCGTTGGCCGTGCCGGTCACCGTCAGCGTGCCGCTGGTCACGCGAAACGAGTTGCCGTTTGACGATCGACCGACGGTCAGAGCGCCGGCGTTCGTCCACCGACCACCGGCCGCGACGGTCGCGATGTTGCCATCGCTGCCGGTATCGTAGCCGAGGACGGTCTGGGAGGAGGAGACGCGACCGGACACCTGAATCTCGTTTGAATCACCGCCGTAGCCGACCAGAAGTGAACTCGTGGTCGTGATCGAGCCTCCCGACGCCACCGTCACGGTGTTGCTGGCGGAGCTGGCCACGCCACCGATCCACAGGCCGCCGGCCGACACGCTGCCACTGGCGAGCACGGCAAGGCTGTTGCCGGTGCCGTCATAACCGACGTTGAGCGTGCCCGGCACGGACAGGCGCGAGCCCACCGACAGTGAGTTGCCGATGTTGCCGCTCGAGATGCCGATCGTCGCGTTCGGTGACGTCACCAGCGCTCCGCTCGAGATGTCGACCGCTGCCGAGGTGGAATCGACGTAGAAATTGTCGGAGAGCGTGAGGGTGCCCGTGGTCAGCGAGTAGCCGCTGCCGCTCACCGTGAGCCGATTCGCCACCGCCGCTCCCGGAAGCGTGATCGTGGCGTTGGTCGTCACCGGGGCAGGGAGAAATGCGTTGTCAGTCGACGTCGGCACGCCCTGATCCCAGTTGCCCGCGGTCGTCCACAGGCCGTCGGTGGCCCCGGTCCATTGCGTATCTATCGCGGAGGCGGTCGACGCCATGACGGCCGGAGCAGCAAGCACGAGCAAAAGAGCCGCACATCGGAGGCAACTGGCCACGGGAGGGGATTCCTGGAGGGGAGGGCAGCAGGCAGAAAACGGAGCAAGAAGAGACAAAGCCCTTGAAAGACTTAAAAGCAAATGCCGTGCCGTCACCAGGTGCCGGCGAGACGCTCCCCCCCCAAAAGCATCATTTTCTCGATGTGAAACGCGCATCGCTGGCGTCGCAAAACTCTGCGGAGTTGAAGCCGGATCCCTCCCGCGAATCACCGGAGCAGTGATTCTGTTTCGCAGATGCGACGAAAGTGTTTCGCAGAAACGGCGAAACCGTTGGGGCGGGGGGCCGCGTCGCGGCCGCCCGTCGGGAAACCCCAAGCGCGAGCGCGGGGAATACGTTCCTCACCTCACCCCGCTCCCCACTACCGACGAAGCGGCCACCCGTCTACCCGTCGCTCGCGCTCCGGGCTTCCAGAGCATCGGATGGCACGCCCTCCCGGCCCGTCACAGATCTGCCTTCGGGAAGCCCCAAGCGCGAGCGCGGGGAATACGTTCCTCACCTCACCCCGCTCCCCACTACCGACAAAGCGGCCACCCGTCTACCCGTCGCTCGCGCTCCGGGCTTCCCGAGCACCGGCGGCCTGGCTTGAAGCAGCGTTTACTGAACGGAAGGCGGATGGAACATCAGCTGCTCGGCGATCAGCCACTCAGCCGGGTTGTAATCATCCGTGAGGACGATGGCACCACTGGTGGCGTCGAGTTCGTCGGGGAGGCGGGTCGTCAGCAGAACCTTGGTCACTTCTTCGCTGGCGGCAGGTCTTTCTTGGACACGAGGCTCCTTGGCGGCCCCCATCACGATCACGTTTTGTGGTTGGTCGGCGAGGGCGGGATTCACGCTGTAGGCCTGCGTGAACGGGAACTCCGTGCGGAGCGTCTGGAGAATCGAGCGAAAGAGCTTCGCATGCTCGCCGCGAGCCGGGCTGATGATGTTCATGAAGAAGATGCCGTCATCTGTCAGCCGTGATTTCACCAACGCGAAGAACTCCCGCGTGATCAAGTGCGGCGGGATGTGCCGCACACCCTGATACGCATCACCAAAGATGAAGTCGTATTTCACCTGGCAGTTGGCGAGGAACCGGCGGGCGTCGTCGGCGATGGGCGTCACCGTGGGGTAGTCGTTCAGGCGAAAGTAGCGTCGCCCCGTTTCGATCACGGCCGGGTCGATCTCGCAGACCTCGCTTCGGGCATTCGGATGACGTCTGGCAAAATCCCCGGGCATCGCGAACCCACCACCCCCAAGAAACAAGCCGCGCTCGAGTCGTGGGCAATACACCTCGGCGAGCCGCCAGTACAGGTTGCACGTGATGTAGATGCCTCCCGTCTCGACGTACTGACCGCCCTCGAGCGTGGTGTCGAGTCGGAGTGAACGGATCGGCTCGCCCAGCTCCGTTTTCGACTCCTCAACACGGAGGTCGTGGTAGAAGGTGTCTTTCTCGTACACGACACCCGGCGGCGGCCCGGGTGTGCCGAGGATGTTGGTGGCCGTGGTCATTGCCAACACGCCAGCCGCCATGGCCAGGGAACGAGTGCGCTCTGTCCGGCACCAGAGAAGCACGACGAGTCCCAGGACCCCGGCGACAATCCCTGTCACGAGAAAGATCGTCCTCACGCCCAGTTGCGGGATCAGAACAAAACCGGTGAGCAGCGTCCCGGTGAAGCTCCCCAAGGTCGTGAGCATGCCCACCAACCCCGCGGAGAGGCCGATCTGGTGGTCTTCACGAGTGCGGCTCAACAGCCGGACGACAAAAGGACCGACGGCTGCCAGCAGGCACGCCGGAATCGCGAACAGGACGATGGAGAACAGGAGAGGGCCCGAGATCAGCCCCGCGTGCGCTGTCGAGTCCCGAAGCCAGCCGTGCAGCACAGGAACGATGAGCGTCCACGCGGAAGCGGCGAGCATGAGGTATCCCAGCAAGGGCATCCGGGGAGCACGATCCACGAGTGCGCCCCCGACATAGTCGCCGATACTGATGGCCACGAGCACCACGCCGATGAGCGCCGTCCAGGTGGAGAGGCTGTTTCCAAAGAGTGGTGAGAGCAACCGGTTGCCCGCGATCTCCAGCACGAGCGTCAAGGCTCCACTAAGAAAGCAGATCACGCACAGGAGCCAGCGAACCGGAGCTGCAGCCGTCAGGCCGGAGGAGGGTGGCGAGGCGTGGTCACGTCGGCGAACCGTCTGAGCATCGGCGCGGAGCTTCATGTCTCGACCTTATGGGAAAGGTTGTGGCGAAGAGGTCTACGGCTGCCACTCATACTCGTGGCAGCTCGTAGCCCTGGCGATAGTCCCGGGTGAAGAGGCGGTTGGCCTCGTCGTCGGTTGACCGTTCGGTCTTCGGATCGATCGTGAGTTCCCGGCCGAGGGCGAGTTTCGTCACCGCGAAGTCGACGTTGTTGTCCTGGAGATGGGACTCGAAGCTGTCGAGCGTGTCGATCACATGCTTGTCGCTCGCGGCAAGCGTCGGCCGGGTTCGCAAGGGCACCTCCTTGCCGAGCGTCCACGAGACGTTTCCCAGATGGGCCAGGGCGCTGGACAGGTGGCCGTCCTCGATATCGAGATGCAGATCCTCATGGTTGCGGCTCTTGACAGCCTTGACGAAGTTGGCGAAGTGCTGCTGGTAGGTTCCGCCCGACCACTTGCCCAGTTCGTTGCCGTCGTAGTCGAAGGCGACGCCGGAGACGTAGTTGGGCGCCACGACATAGCCCTTTGTGCCATACCAGATGTTGCCGACGGCCAGCGGCCCGAATTTCAGGCCGTAGGTCACTGGAGTCTTGATTTCCAACCCTCGCACATCCGAAATCAACAGGGCGTCGTCCCACTGAAAGATCGTGATCTGGCTGTTGGCGACATCGCCATTGTCGACGTAGCCGAGCCGACCGCCGAGGCTGACGACCCGCTTCGGCAGTTCCTGCTTGCCGAGGCCCCAGCGGGCCTTGTCGAGTTCGTGCGGATTCTGATTGCCAAGATCCCCGTTGCCGGTGAGATGGTTCCAGTGCCAGTCGTAGTGGAGCTTTTTCCGGGTGGGCACCACGGCCGGAGCCGGGCCGGCCCAGAGGTCGAAGTCGAGCCCTGCCGGCAGTGGTGCGGGCGTCTCGACCAGACCGATGCTCGGTCGGCGCTTGTAGCACAGAGCATGGGCGACCTTCACATCGCCGATCCCGCCGCTCTTCACGAAGTCGAGCGTCTGCCGCATGCCGGTGCTGCTGCGGCTCTGTACGCCCATCTGGCACATGCGGCCAAGCTTCCGGGCCCACTGCGTCATGACCCGGCCCTCCTCCACGTTGTGGCTGCAGGGCTTTTCGACATAGACATCCTTGCCCGACTGCATCGCCCAGATCGCCATCAGGGCATGCCAATGGTTCGGCGTAGCGATCGAGACCGCGTCGATGTCCTTGCGGTCGAGCAGCCGCCGAACGTCCTGGAGGTAGGCGGGAGGATGCACCGCGCCCTTGAAGTGTTTCTCGCACAGTCGCACGTAGGCGGAAGGATCGACGTCGCAGACCGCGACGAAATCGACGTCGGGATTGGCGATCCACTCGCCGACATGCGCCGCCCCCTGGTTGTTCACCCCGATCGTCGCCACGCGGATTTTCTCGCGGCTGCCAGCCGACCCCCTGGTGGGCGGTATCGCCTGGGGCTCGGCGGCCCCGGCCACGTTCGGGGGCATGCCGGCCAGCGAGGCGGCTGCGAGCGTGAAGGCAGACTCGACAAAACTGCGGCGCGACAGTGGCATGGGCGGAGACTCTCCGGAGGATGGCCAGAACCAGATGTGGGATGACAGCGACGGCAGAAACCGTGACAGAGTCGAAGAAAGAGTTTACCACGCCGCTTCTGTCTGCTGCGACTCCTGGGGTGTGTGCCGTCCCCATGCGGCGAGCCGCCGTAAGATAAATGGTGACGACGCCTCCGGATGCGCCGCCCCCCCCGTCGTCACGAGAGTGAGTGGCGGAGCACACACTTCGATCGTGCGATGCATCCATCACCCGCCACAAACCCGTATGCCCACGTCTCGGCGAAGCTGCTCGAAGCCGCGCGTCTCGACGGCGCGGTCGTGCTGCAGCGGCTCGACGCGAGTCCGCGCGGACTGACGGAGGAGGAGGCGTCGCGGCGTCTCGACGAGCAGGGGCCGGCCGTGCTCGGCAGGCAGGACCGTTGGCCGCGCGTGCGGACGCTCGTGCGGGCGATCGTCAATCCGCTCGTGCTGCTGCTGGCGATGCTGTCGGCCACGTCGTTCGTCGGCGGCGACGCGGCCTCGGGACTGCTGATGCTCGTCCTGTTGTCGATCGGCGTGGGGCTGCGGTTCGTGCAGGAGACCCGGGCCGACCTCGCGGCCGCAGGACTCAGGGCGATGATCCAGGTGCATGCGACCGTCCTCCGCGACGGGGAGCCCGTGGAGGTGCCCATCGCCCGGCTCGTTCCGGGAGAGGTCGTGCAGTTGGCGGCGGGCGACATGGTGCCGGCCGACGTGCGACTGCTCTCCTGCAAGGATCTTTTCATTTCCCAGGCGGTGCTCACGGGCGAATCGTTTCCGATCGAGAAGTTCGCGGCAGCGGACACCACGGGAGACCGCGATCCCCTGGCCCTCCAGGGCGTGTGCTACCTCGGCACGAGCGTCGAGAGCGGCACGGCCCACGCGGTCGTGGTCGCGGTGGGGCGAGACACGCTGCTGGGGAGCGTGTCGGAAACCCTGGAGATGCCGGAGGTGCCGACGGCCTTCGACATCGGCATGCAGCGGTTCACCTGGATGATGATCGGATTTGCCGCGGTGATGGTGCCGGTGGTGTTTCTCGTGAACGGACTCCTCAAGGGCTCGTGGAGCGAGGCTTTCTTCTTTTCGCTGGCCGTGGCGGTCGGCCTGACGCCCGAAATGCTGCCGATGATCGTCGCCGTCAGCCTGTCCCGGGGGGCGATCGGCATGTCGCAGAAACGAGTGATCGTCAAGCATCTCGACTCGATCCAGAACCTCGGCGCGATGGACGTGCTCTGCACCGACAAGACGGGCACGCTCACGCTCGACCGGATCATTCTCGAGCGGCACTGCGACGTGATGCTCAAGGAGAGCGAGTCGGTGCTCGCGCTGGCCTGGCTCAACAGCCACTTCCAGTCGGGCCTGAGAAACCTGCTCGACCGGGCCATCCTCGAGCACGAGCGGATGCGCGGGCAGACGCCGCACGAGGGATACGCGAAACTCGACGAGATTCCCTTCGATTTTTCCCGCCGGGTGATGTCGGTCGTCGTGTCGACCCCGACTGGCGGGCGGATGCTGATCTGCAAGGGGGCTCCGGAATCGGTCTATCCCCGATGCGTCTCCTTCATGCTCGACGGCGAGCTACATCCGATCGATCATGACGCGCCGCGGCGGCTCGCCCGCGAATGCGACCGATTGGCCGCCGAGGGCTTCCGCGTGCTGGCGGTGGCCAGCCGCGACGTAGAGCCGCAGCCAGGCTACACGAGGCGCGACGAGCGCGATCTCGTGCTGCAGGGCTACGTCGCCTTTCTTGATCCGCCGAAGGATTCCGCCCGGGAGGCGCTCGCGGCGATCGCCGCCGCGGGCGTGGGGGTCAAGGTGCTGACGGGCGACAACGAGCTCGTGAGCCGAAAGATCTGCCTCGAGGTCGGGATCGACACCACGCATGTCCTGCTCGGGGACGACGTCGAGCGGATGAACGACGGCGAGCTCTCGGCCGCGCTCGAACGGGTGACGCTGCTCGCCCGGCTGAATCCGGGGCACAAGCAGCGGGTCGTCGGCCTCTTGCGGAAGGCCGGGCACGTCGTCGGATTCCTCGGCGACGGCGTGAACGACGCCCTCGCCCTGAGGACCTCCGACGTCGGGATTTCCGTGGAGTCGGCGGTGGACATCGCGAGGGAAAACGCCGACTGCATCCTGCTCGACAAGGACCTGCGAGTCCTCCTCGACGGTATCCACGAGGGGCGGCAGGTCTTCGTCAACGTGGTCAAGTACGTCCGCATGGGGGCCAGCTCCAACTTCGGCAACATGCTGAGCGTGGTCGGCGCGAGTTTCCTGTTGCCGTTCGTGCCGATGACGCCGCTGCAGATCCTCGTCAACAACCTGCTCTACGACTGTTCGCAGGTGCCGATCCCGGGGGATCGCGTCGACCCCGAGCTCGTGGCCCGGCCGACGCCGTGGTCGCTGCGGCAGATCGCCCGATACATCCTGCTCGTCGGGCCCTGCAGTTCGATCTTCGACTTCACGACCTTCGCCGTGATGCTGTTCGTGTTCGGCTGCACCGATCCCGAGAAGGCGGCGCTGTTTCGGACGGGCTGGTTCGTGGAGTCGCTCGTCACCCAGACCTTCATCATCCACGTGATCCGCACCGATCGGATTCCCTTTCTCCAGAGCCATGCGAGTCTCGCCCTCGTCGCGACGACGGCGGCAATGGTGCTCGTCGGCATCTGGCTCCCGGGATCGCCGCTGGGGCCGATGTTCGGGTTCGCGCCGCTGCCCGGCGCTTATTGGCCGATCCTGCTGGCGACGGTGGCGGCCTACGCGGCCGTCGTCTATGGAGTGAAGCGGTGGCTCGTGGGGAGCGGTTGGATCGACTGACGGTCGCGACGCGGACCGCGGTCGCCCTCCCATCGGGGTCGACGGATCCAGCACCTGTGGCCGTTGCTCACGACTGCCCTGGCAAAAGGGGACGAGAGGTGATGAACATGTCTACCGGGATCGTGACGAGCAATCCGTACACAGCACAACTGACAGCCGAGGATCATCCCGAGTCGCTCGACCTCGTGCGCGCGATCGTCTCAACACTCTATGATGCCGACGTGATCCTGTGCCTCGGCGTCCACCGTTCCCCGGCATTGCTTCTATGAATGACCAACCGAGCCCTGTGATCGCCGCAGGCGACACGATCGCCGTGACGGGGGCGACCGGCTACGTCGGCGGCCGCCTCGTGCCCGCCCTGCTCGAAGCCGGCTATCGGGTGCGTTGCCTCGTGCGTGAACCGCGCAAGCTCGACGCCCGACCGTGGCGGAATCATCCGCACGTCGAGGTGCTGACGAACGACCTCGGCGACAGCGTGGCGGTGGCCGCAGCCCTGCGGGGCTGCCGCGCCGCCTACTATCTCGTGCATTCGATGGTCGCCACCGGCGGCGCCTACGCGGATCATGATCGGGAGCTCGCCGCCGGCTTCGCCCGGGCGGCACGGGATGCGGGCGTGGGCCGCATCATCTATCTCGGCGGCCTCGGCGAGATGGGACCGGATCTGAGCGAGCACCTCCGCTCACGGCGGCAGGTCGAAGAGGAGCTCGCGTCGTGCGGTGTGCCGGTCACCACCTTCCGGGCGGCGATGATCATCGGTTCGGGTTCGGCGTCGTATGAAATTCTCCGGTATCTCGTCGAGCGGCTCCCGATCATGGTGACGCCCAAATGGGTGACCACGGAGTGCCAGCCGGTGGCGATCGCCGACGTACTGCACTGGCTCGTCCGCTGCCTCGAGGTGCCCGAGACGGCCGGGAAGACGCTCGAGATCGGCGGTCCCGACGTGATGCCCTACCGGGAGTTGATGCGGGTGATGGCCGAAGAGCTCGGCCTGCGCCGGCGGATCATCCTGCCGGTGCCGGTGCTGACGCCGCGGCTGAGCTCGCTGTGGATCAATCTCGTCACGCCGGTGTCCTACCGGATCGCCCGGCCGCTGGCCGAGGGTCTGAAGAATCGCGTGGTCGTGACCGACGACACCACGCAGCGGCTGATGCCCCACCGGGCCCTGGGCGTGCGTGAGGCGATCCACCGGGCCAAGGTGAAGATCGATCAGCGGGCCGTGGAAACCCACTGGAGTGTGGCGGGGCCGGTGCCGGGCGACCCGGCCTGGGCGGGCGGCACGGTGTTTACCGACCGGCGGGTCGTCGATATCGAAGCCGATGCCGCGAGCATTTATGCCGCGGTCTGCCGGATCGGCGGGGGCAACGGCTGGTATGCCGGCGATGTGCTCTGGCAGCTGCGCGGCTGGATGGACAAGCTCGTGGGCGGCCCGGGGCTGCGCCGGGGCAGGCGGCATCCTGAGACGGTCGAGTTCGGCGAAGCGCTCGACTTCTGGCGCGTGGTGGGCATCGACCGCGACCGGTCGCTCTCGCTCCGCGCCGAGATGAAGTTGCCGGGCGAAGCCCAACTCGACTTCGCGATCGAGGAGATCGATGCCCACGCCCAGCCGCCCCTGCACCGGCTCGTGATGACTGCCCGCTTCCGCCCCAGCGGCCTGTGCGGGCTGTCGTATTGGTATGCCGTCGTGCCGCTGCACGAGCTGGTCTTCGGCGGCATGCTCCGCGGCATTCAGAAGACGGCCGAGGCGCTCGCGCGATCGAAAGCGCTGCCTGGTGGCGAGCCCCCGTCTCCGGACGCGGCGCCCGGCTATGGACGTGCCCGGCTATGGCTGGGCATGAGCGGCGTGGGCACGATCGTCGTGCTCTCGATCGCAGGGCTCGTGCTCGGACTGCCCGCCCGGCTCCTGCCTCCGGCGGGAGGATCGCTCCGCGACGAGATGTTCGGTCTGGCCGGCTTCGTGCTCGCATACGCCGGCCTGCATGTGCCCTTCGACCTGTTCGGCGGCTATCTCTTGCCGCGCTGCTACGGGCGGCGGCATCCGCCGCTCGGCCGCTTCTGGATCGGGCTGGCCCGCGGAGTGGGTGTGCACTCGATGCTGTTGTTCACGGCGGCGTTCACGCTGCTCCTCGTGGGCCGGGCGGGAGGATCACTCGGGGTGTTCGCGGCCGGAGGGGCTCTCGTGCTGGCGTTGCTTGGCCTGCGGATCGCCGTGGCCGCGGCGCTCGCGCCGCTCGAGCTCACGCCGAGCCTGCCGAGCGGGAACGACGAGCCGGTCGGGGGCGAACAGGCGGCGCCGATGCTGCCGACCTTCATGGGCGAGTCGGACGACGAGGGCTTCACCGGGGCGGTGGTGGGCGTGGTGCGGCCCCGGCTCCACCTGCTGCCGCTGCGCTGGCGTGAAGTGCTCGATGCGGAAGCCTTCGCCACGGCGGTGCAGCGGCGGCAGATGGCCGTGCAGAGCGGTGCCTGGTGGCGGGGCCGGATGCTCGCGATCGGCTTCACGCTCCTCGGCATCGCACTGGCGGCGGCCATCGTCGGGGATCGGCGGCTGGCCACCGCCGAGGGCATCGTCACCTTCAGCCTCGTGTTCACGATCTGGTCGTTTTTCGGACTGCTGACGCTCCCCACGCCCAGCCGCCGCGGCGTGGCGGAGGTCGATCAGCGCCTGCTCGCAGCCAGCTGCCGGCGTGCGGTGCTCGCCCGCACGATCGGACTACTCGACGACCTCCAGGATCGCGAGCGGGAGCGAAGCTCGCTCGTCGAGACGATCTTCCATCCCGTGCCGAGCGTGCAGTCGCGGCTGCGCGGCCCGCGGGCCACCGGCGTCACGGGCTGCTGGGATGCCGCGCGGACCGCCGTGTACGTGAGCGCCGCCGGGCTCGGGCTCTTGGGCCGGGCGGTGCACTGTAATTGCGGCCGCCCCTCACTCTGGGCTTTTCTGCCGCTCGACTGAGCCGTGTTCGATCGCCGAGAAACAGGCGAACACGCCGAGCACAGCGAGCCCGTAGAGCATCGCGGTGAGCGCCAGCAGAAGATCGTAGGGCTTAGGGGTCGAGAGCGACACCCGCAGGAGAACCGTGGAGATCACGAATCCGGCGTTGCGAAACACGTATTCATAGCGATCGTAGTAGGCCAACGAGACGATCAACAGGAAGACGTCGGTGAAAATCATGAATTCAAAAAACCGTGGAAAGAAGAAGAGATCGACGTCGGCCGGCGGCGGCGCCATCGCCGCGGGCAGGCCGTGACGATCAGAAACATCAGCACGGCGCCGGCCATGTCGATGAGCACGGCCCTGACCGCATCGGGTCCGGCCAGCCAGTTTTCCAGTTCGCTGAAGCTGCCGATGTCCTTGAAGACCCGGCGGACGACGATCAGCGAGACGATCTGATACTGCTTGGCAATCTCGCCAGTGTGCGAGGCGGTGAGGGCGAAAACGGCGAGGAAACGGCGGAGCGGACCCACCACAGGATGGCTCCGAGGATGGCTCCGAGGATGGTCGAACCGTCGGGGTCGACACCCCGTTGCCGTCAGGCCAGCGACGCGAGGCGGGGCGCGACGATGCGGATGAGGGTGCTCGGCACGGGGAGCACCTCCAGCGACACGAGCCCCGCCACCTTCAACCGCACAGGGACACCATGGCGTTTCGCGACGGCGAGCACCGGCAGCAGGGCCGCGACCGACCGCCGCGCCGCCCAAGCCGAGCGAATCATGGCGAATGAAACCAGAAACCCCGATTCATCGGCATCGATCACGACCGGGCGACCGTCCACGCTTCCCGCGAGTCGCCCGGCCACAATCAGTTTGGGGACGAACCCGTGTCCCGCGTGCGGATCTTCAGTGTTCCGTGCAGGATCCACTCGGCATGCTCCGCCGCCGGCCCCGTGCCGCTCGGAATCTTGATGTGCATGTCGTCGAATTCGTAGGTGATCTCGGCCCGCCGTCCGGTGAGGTTGTCGTAGAGGCCGATCAGCAGGTCAGGCCAAGTGTCGGTGTGTTTATCGGGCACGGGAAAGCTCCGGAGGAAACTTCGAAATCGGTGAAGTATAGGCCGCGGAGATAATCGGCAGGGGGACGCTCCGATTTCGGGCCGCCAGCGGCCCGAAAAAGTGTCTTCGACACCCGAACACGGCTTCTCAAAACACACGATTCATCCTCTGCGATCCGCTACGAAGCGGGGCAGTGAGGAGCGCCCGCCCGCGAGAGCCGCCCTCAAGGTCGCCGCAGGCATGCAGGCCTGCCCGAACCGCCGAAACCGACCTCTGCCCGAAACCCTCCCGGCGGGGGGTATTGCGCGCCGAAACCTCTGCGGGAGAGGAAGGCCCCCCACAAAGGGTGGATTCCGCTTACGGTGGGCTCGCGGCACTGGGGTTGTATTCCGGAGTGTTCATCATGGTTGCGGCTGGCGTCATCTGGCTCGTGATCCGGTTTCGTCGCGGAGCAAGACTCCTGGCGGGGTTGCGGCCCATTCTTTCCGCCCCGCGGAAGTGGCGCACGAATCTGGCGATTCCGGCCGCCGTCGCGGTGCTCGCGGCAGTCACCGTCTCAGCCTCGCGGTCACAGGACATCGCGTTTCCCCAACTCGACGCGGTGGTCGACTGCCCACCCACCGCCTGCCAGTCGGGCTGCGGCCCGCTCTGCCACGTTCTCGACCCACTCGGGCAGGATCCCGTCTGGACCGGCCGCACGGAAGCGCTGCTGCTCTGGCGAAGTTCGCCGCAGGGCCTGCCTCTCTTCAACAACTTCAACGGCACGGCTCAGGGCCCGGCCCTCAACGCGGCCGACTTCGCGAGCGGTATGGCGGCCGGCCCGCGGTTCACGCTCTTTCGCCACACGGGCGACGACGGCGCAATCGAGTTCAACTATTTTCGCGTGCAGAGTTTCCAGGCTCAGACCGCGCTGCCTGATACTCAAGGAGGCTATCAGCTGGCCGACCTCGATCAGGGCATCTTCTGTTGTCCGACGATCGACCCTTTCAACTCCGTCTCGGGCGACCTGTCGAGCGGGTTCCAGAGTTTTGAGCTGAACCGACGCTTGCCGACGGAGGGCCGCCTGCAATGGCTGGCAGGCTTTCGCTGGGTGCAGTGGAACGAGCGGATCGGAATCGACGGCATCTATGCCGCGCTCCCCAATGCGACCCAGGGCTACCGCACGGCCACGAACAACGATCTCTACGGCCTGCAGATCGGGGCCGACTCGATCCTCTACGGACTCGGCGGTCCGTTCCGCATCGAGGGCATCGGCAAGTCGGGCATCTTCTACAACCAGGCCGGCCAGGCGTCGTCGAAGACATATTCGGGCGACACCTTCGTGCCTCCGTACGTGATCTCAAATCGTTCGAACACCCAGCGGGCCGCGTTCGTCGGTGAGATCGGGGCGACGGCCGTCTACGACATCACCAACTGGCTGACGGTTCGGGCTGGCTACGCCGCTTTTTGGCTCGGCGGCCTGGCGCTGGGCAGCAACCAGTTCGACGATCAGTGCCTGTGCCCCCTGGATCCGATCCGCGCAGTCACCGATACCGGCGGCAGCGTGTTCGTTCACGGCCTGACACTCGGCCTCGAAAGCCGCTGGTAGCGGTACCGCAGCATGGCGGCGGCCGCCATCACGCCGCCTGCTGCGGCGATCGTGACGCTGCTCGGCTCCGGGGCCAGGATGAGATCGACCTGAGCGAATCGGAGGTCCCAGCCGGCGTCGAGGCCGCAGTTGGTCGCCAGGTCCATTTTCGTAAACCGGAACTGGATCGTCGTGGTCAAGCCAGGAATATCCACTTCGAAGGCCTGGCTGGCGACGAACCAGCCCGAGTTCCGGCCCTGCGAAACACCCGTGAATGAGGCACCGCCGTCGACCAGCGGAGGCAGGCTCACCACTGGGGCGACCCCGGGCACGAACTGCGGAACCGCCCACGTCGACGACTGCACGTAGGGCGCGAGGATCGGAGAAATCGTGCCCGAAGCGATCCAATCGGGCTTGAAGACCGGCAAATACGACGCGCCATCGAGGCTGTACTCGAACTGCCCGGCGACGACAGGCAGTTGCACGCCGTTCACGATCAGGCCATCGGTCGGCATCCGGAATCGGTGCGCGATGTTGAACGTGAATTTGTCGGCCGGCAGGTCGGGACTCAGCTGAATCAACTGGCTCGTGAGAAAGTTGCCAAACTTCGAGTTCGGACTCGTGACCCCGAGCGAGTCGACCTGCCATGTGCCCGGCACGGAACCCGAGCCGGCAGTCCAGGTCCATTTCGGATTTTGCGGCACAGGACTCGTGGCGTAGGTGTTGATCGCCGTCCATTGGGTCGCCTGCGACTCGACATTGAAATCCCAGGTGATCGTCTGGATGGGTTCCGCCCTTGCCTCCCGGCCAGCCAGGGCAAGGGCGAGGCCCACGACGAGGCCGGCGACCACCGCCGTGCAGGCGAACGATCGGGCGGCAAGTCGTACAACCTGACGTCGCCGCCGCGCACACCAGCCGACCCCAACCACCGTGGCGATGCCGGCCAGAGCGATGCCGGCCGGCACGTTGGTCGTCGCAGGAAACGGCGTAGGGGGATTCGTAGCCAGCGGCGGAATCTTCTCCGATGTCGCCAGGAACCCCCTCGTGCGAATCCCCTGCCAGGGGCCATCGTTGATGCTGTCCTGCACCTGCCCGAGCGCGAGCAGCGGGTTGCTGGCCGTACCGCTGAAATCAAACCGGTGGCGGATGTCCATTCGGACAGAGCTGCCATCGACGTTGTCGACCTCGAGGCACGGGCTCACCAAATGTGTGCCCGAGCCGGTCGCGTCGTTGCCTCGCCACGCCTGCCAGCCCCCTTGGTTGACGCTCGGTCCGGGAGTCCACGTCCACGGCACCTGGGGGGCGACCAGCACGTCGCTGGTAACCGTCCAACCCTCGTCGCTCACATTGAAATTGGAGAGTACGTTCCCGGCCTGCACGCACCGGCCGAGCGTGACAGCGACCGTAATCGCGGCGACGCCCGTCCAGGCAAGTCGAATGCTGCGCATCGTAGCCAATCCTCTTTTTCGGGAGGTCAGAGGCGGCATCCACTGCACCCACAGGTGCGCCGACGTGCATTCCGGCGCAGTCACAAAACCGCAGTGGGGAAACGCTTCCGTGTCCACCCACGTCGGCCTACGCTGCGCCGGGGCTTCGCAGAGAGGCGAAGAACCCAGCAACTCGTCTTCCGGCATGCAAGACCATGACGTGCATGCGAGCTTGTGGCTCTCATGACCGCCTCGGCTTGCTGAACCATGTCGCGGCGGACCGCGGCGGGCAATCGCGACCCGAAGATGAAGCCTTTACTCCCGGCGTTGTGCCGCGCATGGCCATCCGGACACCTGATCTGCGACGTCATGCGTGCCGTGTCGTGCCGCATGGATCGGCGTCACGTCGGGCTGAACGCCGGCCTGTTCGCGGCAAACACGCGCAGCCGGAGGAATACGACGGTGTCCACCGGGACGCTCACCGCCGGCGCTGAGGCCACGGCGGCGGTGAACCGGGCCTCCCTTGCCTTCGCGGGCAGCGACGCAGAAGGTTCTGTTGGCCGACGTGAGCGTGCGCTCGGATTCGTTGCACGGGCACGTGGGCTGACGACGCCGGAAGACGAGTTGCTGGTCCCTCTGGCTCTTTCCAGAGTTCCGGCACCGCGTAGGCCGCCGCGAGTGGGTGAAGCCGCCCTCCCGCTGATGAATGGCCTTTCCTGGTGCGCCGCGCATGATGCCGGCGGGTATCCATACGGGGTGCAGCCCGCATCAGCGTGCAGCCCTGCGCGAGGCGAGGTGCCATCGTGATCGTCAAAGCAGTGGGGCTCACGTCCGAAGAAGTGCGGCCGCGGCGCAGCACGTCGGTGCCGAGGAGATTCCCTCAACCGGTGCCGCCGCTGAACTGTCTGGTCATCACGGGCGACGGCCGTGCGCGCGGCCAACTCCGGCTGGCCTCCGCTCAAGACCGGCACTTCCGCTGCGACGCCCGGGACTGGTGCGACGCCCCCTCATCGGCGGTCGCCGACGATCATCACCTGGTGTTGGTCGACCTTCGGTACCTGTTCGGTGCGGTTCTGCGCGACGCCATGAGGCTCGTCGCTCGCCATGCCGGCCGGTGCGCGTGCCTGTTGGTCGTATGCGGCGGCGACGACACCGGTGCCGAGGAACGGTGGGCCCGGCAACTCGGTGTCGACCTGTATTTTCCATGCATGCCGGTCGTCGACGCCGTGAATCTCGTGGTCGCGGACATGACGCGGGATTGTGTCGCTGCAGCATGAGCGGTCGGGGCCGCTCGACGCCGTTTCATCGAGAGATCTGCCCCCCCCCCCCCTAAAAGGCACAGCTACCACAGAGATTTCTGGTCCCATCCATGGGGCCGGGTCGGCGGATGATACCCTCGCGGCTGTCACCACGTGGAGTATCCATGACCCCTGTTCTCGGGTTCATCTGCAGGGAGTGAGCACTGCCCTCTCGCTTGAGGTAGCAGCCGGCGATTCGCAGGCGGCGCTCCAGGTCACGCCGCTTCATCCAACGGAGACCGTCGCTTGGATGGCGTCTGCGGGGAGGCCGCGAAGCACATCCTCGCGGCGGTCCTCGAGGATGAACTCGATCGCTGCCTTGAGGCTCTCCTTGGCCTCGTCGACGGTCTCTCCCTGACCGTTTGCGCCGAGAATCTCGGGGCACATCGCCCAGTAGCCACCTTCCGGTGCTGCCTCGATGATTGCGGTGAACTCGGCTTTCACGTCGGGTCCCAGATGTTTTTACTAGCAGCGACCGGACTTGAACCGGTGCCACCCTGTCCGCCGATGAGTGTGATCGGCACAGTCGCATTCATCAAAAAACCGTCGCGGCTTCGCCGTTCCGGCAATGCGGGCAGGCACGCTCATGTTTTGACGGTTCGCCTCGCGAACCATGCCTATCGGGTACGGTGCGCGACTCGAGCGGGAATTTGGTCATGTGCCCGCTGTGATTCGTCGAAGTGACTCAACCGCATCGACGATATCGATGCCCTGATGGTTGTTCAGGGGAAGGAGATGCTTGCGATCCCCCGAGACAAGAAGATCGGCGCGGGCCGCGACAGCAGCGGCAATGACCTGATCGTCATCGATATCGCCTCCAACCACCCGCGGTACGCTGGTCATCTCGACCAACTCGACATAATCAGCCAGCACATCGTGAGCTGATCGGTTGATCAAAGCCAGCCGCTTGCTCGCTGATGGCCGCGCGAGCACATCGGCCAGTTCTTCGAGCAGCGCCGAACTGCTGTAGAGGTGAATGTTGGATCGCTGGCCGATGGTGACCAGCAACTCGTGCGGTGCGCCGCGCCACAGCAGGGCCGATAGAACCACATTGGTGTCAAGAACGATCCGCATCCGATCCTTTGCTGATGGAAGAGGGGGGCCGCGCCCGGCGTTCTGCCCGCGCAGCCTTGATCTCAGCGGCGATCTCATCTTCGCTCATCGGTGCCACGCCGGCCGCTTCGAGTGCAGGCGCGATGGCCAGCAGCCGATCCAACGCGGTCCGCTTCCTCGCCTTGGCGGTGAGGAACTCCACGAAATCTTCAACCTCGGACACCTGCTGCGGTGACAGCGTGCGGATTTTCGACATCAAAATCTGCTCGCCGGCGGCATTCATCGCTGCTCTCCCGGAGGGCCAGCATGTCGCCATCTCTGCCGATTCGAAAACAGCAGTGAAATCGGCTGTCACAACGTGGCGATGGACCGCTCCAAGTAGCAGCGGCCGGCTGCTCAGTATTGTGCACGAGGCCGTACCATTTGTCGAAAATCGCCCTGATTCTCGGGCCGTACGTGCATTTCACGGCGGCCGAGCTGGGGCGGTTCGCGATCAAGCGGCGGCCATCCGGCTGGCGTTCGGGCCCATCGGGCTCTGACCGGCAGGCGGATGACGGAGGAACCCCTCGGTGACCACTTTCATGGTCGCCATGAGGATTTCTCCAATGTTTGACATTACTTCAGGTCCCGGCGACGCCGGGCATGGCTCGTTTGGTTCCTCTGACAATTCGAATGGATATCGACACGGCCGCGGCCGGCTCCGCGGCGATGACTTTGGTTTGACCGCGCGGCCCAGCCTGCTGGCGCTGGCCCGCACCTATCTCGAGACCCAGACCCGGCTCTGGCCGGAACTGGCCGGCACGCCCGCGGTGCCGAACGTCACTGACGCGGTCGTGGAGGCGATGGCCGACGACTTCGAGCGTCGGTTCCGCACCCAGTCGATGGACATCTTTGATCCGGCCGGCCTGCGGCGGGTATGGGATGCCATCGGCCTCGGCTACGTCCGGTTCAGCGACGAAGGGTCGAATCCCCGGTCGCTCGATCAGCAGCTGATGAACGTGCTGCAGCGGGCCCGCCGCGACGGCGTCTTCATCCCGTGGCACTACGTCTGCGCCGACTACGCCGTGAGCGGTACGCTCGCGTGCCGCCGCGGCTACATCGTGGCCAAGATGCTGGTGGAACGGCGGTCGGATACTGGCGTCGCCTGGTTCATCATCGACGACCTCGGTCGGATGAACCGTAATGCTCTCGAGTCGCTGCGGCTCGGCGAACTGGTCGAGGCGACCCAGGTGCGGCTCATCGGTGCCAGCGACGGTTTCGACAGCAGCAACCAGCAGTCGAAGATCATGCTGGCGATGATGAGTTCGTTCAACGAGGTCTTCATCGACCAGCTGAAGGCGAAGGTGCACCGCGGACAGACCGACGCCTTCAATCGGGGCGAGATCGTCCAACATCCCGGCTTCGGCTATCGACTGGTGGACGTATTGACGCCCGAAGGCAAGCCCGAGCTCACCCGCAAGAACACGATCAAGAAGCGGGTGGAGATCGATCCCGAGGCGGCCGAGTGGATCGTCCGCGGCGCCGAGATGATCGTCCGCGACAACCGCAGTCCCGGTGCGGTCGCGGTGGTGTTCAACGACAACAACGTCGGCGGTGCCCGCACGTGGTCAAGCAACCGTATCCGCAAGCTCTACGCCCGCGAGCGGCTTGTTGGCGTGGAGGTCTTTCGCAGGACCATGCAAGTCCGCGACCGCGACACCGGCCATGTGGACGTTGTGCAAAAAGATCGCGAGGCGTGGATGACCCGCGAATGCCCGGAGATGCGGATCCTCTCCGACGAGTTGGCCGACGCCGTGAAGGCGAAGCTCAACTTGGGCAGCATGCGGTTCGGGAAGAACGCGGCCGAACTCCGTCGTGATGGGAAAGACCCGGGGCGGCGGGTGGATGTCTACCCGACCGTGCTCGTGCGTCCCGTGTGCGGTGGTTGCGGCAAGCCGATGGCTCTGAGCCGATCGACCGGCAAGTACAAGAGCTTCGTCTGCCTCAACTCGATCCACGGCGGGCATGGGTGCCGCAACAAGGGCAACAAGTCGGCGCGGATCATCGACGAGGCCGTCCTCAAGGTCGTATCAGCCCAGATCCTCGACGAAGGCTTCATCACGGACCTGACAGCCGAGGTGAATATCCGGCTGGCGGAGGCCGCCCGGCGGCCGCAGGACACCGCAAAGAAGCTCGAGCAGGAGATCGCCAGCCGGCAGCGGCAGGTCGGCCGGCTGACGGAGCGGCTTGAAAAGGTCCAAGACGCCGGTGGACTCGACACCATCTTTAATAAGGTGGCGGAGTTGAACCGGCAGCTGGAGGCCAAGCGGGCGGAACTCAAGGAGGAGCAGCGGCGCAATCGGCGGCCGTCGGTCACGAGCGTCAAGGAGCAGGACGTCGTGGTGGCCCTCACCCAGCTCCGGGAAGTTCTCCTATCGGACGTGGGCCGGGCGGCCCCGGTGCTGCAAGCCCTCGTGGGCGACGTGGTGATCGAGTCTCGGCAGGTCGAGGGACGAAAGCGGCCGGAGATGGTCGCCAAGTTCACGATCGACGGAATCCCAGCCCTTGCCGCGCTCGACCGCGGCAAGGCGGCCGGGGACGATGATCCAACGGTCGGCATGTGGGAGTTCCTGAATACCGACCGTTGGATAATGCTCGGAACGGCGCCTCGCGGCCGCCGCGACGTCGTGGTTCCGCTGCGCCGGACGCCGAAATATGAGGCGATGCTGCCACAGATCGTCGAGATGGCGGAGGCCGGAGCTGGCATCGACCTGATCTCCCGGGCACTGGGCATCGGGGCGGAGGTCGTGCGGGACGCGCTCCACCTGCACGAAACAGGGCAGCGACCGCCCGGCCGGGTCGATGGCCGTCGCCGCCAACGTCGCCAGTCCGGCCAGCCGTTCGAGCCGAAGTATCGGCAAATCGCGGTGGAGGTGGATCGCCGCAGAAAGGCAGGGGAGGGGTTCGATCGGCTGGCTCGCGAGATGAAGGTCAGCCGCGGCACAGTCTTGCGGGCCTACGATTTCGCGAACCGCGACGAGCCCGCCGCCGCAGCCCGCGAGGGCCGAAAGCCGACGCGTCCTCCCTACAAGTGGAGCGATGAATCCCGGGCCGCAAAGCGCAAGTCGCGGGGGGCGTGACTGCAGTTGGAGCCTGTGGCGCCCGCAGGGGCGTGCGCCACAGGCCTCCCGAACCGAGACGTCACGTGGATTGAGGCAGCAGTTGAGCAGGCGGCTCTGGTGAGAGTCGCTCGCATCGGCCTTGTCGCAGCACTAGTGTACGTGCGCACACTTCCCTCATCCATGCCCCGGTGCGCCCATGGTCGCCGTGCTGACTGCGTCGCCGACGCGGTCCAAAGTCCGCCCACACTGCGGCACGACAAGTTCCCGCCGTTACGAGCGACGCCGACCGGAGAAGACGCCGCTCTACAAGATCGTCTCAGAGCACCTCGAAGGCTGGCTCGAGAATCGGGCGGTCGCTGAGCATCCCGTTTCGGCGCACATCGAACGGGAGCTGCGGTCATACCTTACCTGTGGCATCCTCTGCTTCGGATTCGGCAGGGCACGCTGTACGTCGTGCGGGCAGGGTTTTTCGTGGCCTCCCGGCTGAGCCGGGCTCGGCAGCCATGGGAACCCTTGGCGTTCCCATCGGCTGCCAGGCAGGACGGGGCCATGGATGGCCCGCCCTGCCTATAGCTGGCCGCAAGGGCAGGGGTGTCTGTCCGTCTTGCAATGGCCGCCGAATGGCGCAGGCAGCTGCGCATCTCGTCGACCGCGTCATTCCCCCGGTGCCCGTGCGGCAGTGGGTGATCTCCGTGCCGAAGCGATTGCGCTGCTTTCTCGCTGACCGCCCAAGCGCGGTCGCGGCCCTCACGAGGGTCTTCATCGAAGAGATCGAGCGACTGCTTTGTACTGCGGCGGGCCCGACCCGTGCCGGTCACAGGCCGAGCGCGACTCGCCCG